>CAMLDY010000049.1 GCA_946478895.1 uncultured Gemmatimonadota bacterium | reverse complement strand
AAGTCGAACTTCGACCGGATCGCGGAGAAGGTGAAGGAAGAGATGCAGCACACCTTCAACCCGGAATTCTTGAACCGCCTCGACGACGTCATCGTGTTCCATCCGTTGTCGCAGGAGAACATCGCCTCGATCGTCAACATTCTGCTCAAGGATGTCCAGAAGAGCCTCGGCGACGAGGAGCTGACGCTCAAGCTGACTGAGGGCGCGTCGGGCTTCCTGGTGAAGCACGGCTACGACGAGAAGTTTGGTGCTCGTCCTCTCAAGAGAGCGATCCAGAAGTACATCGAGGACCCGCTTTCGGAGAAGATTCTTCTGGCTGAGTTCGCCAAAGGCGACGAGATCGAAGTCGATCTGGCCGGCGATGGCGAGAAACTCGAGTTCCGCGTTTTGAGCGGCACCCCGAAGGCTTAAGAAAGCTCCGCTCCGCAAACACCCCGGGGCCGTGGGAGAGCAACTCTCCTGCGGCCCCGTTGTCTAATCAGGAGGCTCGCTTAGGCGCGAGGACCTCATCCAAACTGACTAGTGTATATTTGTGTGATGCGGAAAATTGTTTATACGCTGGCGTTTATCGCCTGCGGAGCGGCGCCTCTTTTGGCTCAGGAGACGACTCCCGGCGTTTGTGCGACGCCTGAATTCATAAACGTAAGCGGTGCCTCCAGAGTGGATACTGCGGCGATCAGGTCCACCTCGGCCCTGACTACCGGCACGCAGCTGTCGGTTCACGATATTCAGACCGCCATCAAGGCGCTTTACGCGACGGGACAATTTGACGACGTCCAGATCGTCTGTCGGGTCTCGCCCGATAACAAGGCGACGTTGTTGATCGAGGTCAAGGAGAGGCCGATCCTCACCGCGTACAAAGTTGTGGGTGCGGACAAGGTCTCGCCAAAGGACGTCAAGGAAAAGCTGAGCTTTCCAACGGGCGGGCCCGTCGATCCGGGCAAGATCGCCACTGCGATCGCAAGCGTCGATTCGCTGTACGAGGCGAAGGGATACTACCTCGCCAGCGTGAAAGCAGAATCGACCCTCACCAACGGCAATCTGTCGATCAACTTCCAGATCGACGAGGGCAGACGCCTGGCGATCTCGGGGATCCGTATCAACGGCAACAAACAGGTTTCCGACGAAGACATCGTCGGCGCGATGGATACCAAGCCGGAAGGATTCCTCTGGACTCGCAACGGAGAGCTCGATGACACCAAGTACGCGCAGGATCTGAGCGAGAAAATTCCGCAGCTCTACGCGAGCCGCGGTTACATCGATTTTCGGATTCTGAAGGACACGCTGATCGTCGACCGCGCCAAGGGCAAAGGGCTGATCGACATCACCGTCAGCGAAGGCCCGCGATACACCGTTGGGAACTTCGAGGTACTCGGCAACCGGCGGTTTTCGACCGAGCAGATCAATCTGTTCTATCCATTCGGTGAGAAGCAGCAGCCAACGGTGATGCAACAGGTGACGGGTATCATCCGCCGCAGCTACGTGAATCCGCCAAATACCTTCGACGAAGCCAAGTGGGACGATGCGCAGCAGAAGCTGCTGGAGGCCTATAACGACGAAGGCTACATCTACGCCAACATTCGGCCTGTCATCGAGCGCGTACCGAGCACCGATTCCGTGCGACAGGTGAACCTGCGCTGGGAGATCGACGAGAGAACACCTGCGATCGTAAACCGCATCGAGATTGTGGGTAACGATTACACCCACGAGTCGTGCATCCGCGAGCAGATCGTGCTGGCGCCCGGCCAGGTCTTCAACCGCAACTATCTAATTCGCAGCTATCAGAACATCGGCAATCTCAACTTTTTCGAGACGCCGATGCCGGCGCCCGAGACACGGCCGAGCGGCGACCAGGGCGATGTTGACATCGTCTTCAGCGTGAAGGAGAAGCGGACGGGCAACATCAACTTCGGAGCCTCGATGGGCCAGGGCACCGGTCTCGGCGGCTTCATTGGCCTGGACCAGCCCAATCTCCTCGGACGCTGCAAGCGCGCTCAGGTACAGTGGCAGTTCGGCCGTTTCATCAACGACTTCAGCTCTACCTACAGCGATCCCAACATCCGGCAGTCCAGAATCTCGGGCAGCTTCACCGCGTACCACAGTCGCGCGCGGTTCCAGCTGGCAGACCTCGGCGAGGCGATCAGGACGGGCGGTCAGCTCCAGCTTGGCTTCCCGGTTCCGCAGTCGCTCTACACCCGGCTGTTCGTCTCCTACGGCGGTGAGAAGGTCAAGTACGACAACCAGGGCCTCCTCGGCACGATCGCGGACGCCTGTAAGAGCTGCTTCCGCTCTACCCTGGGCTTCACTGCGCAACACGATACGAGGACGGGCATGCCGTTCGCCGCGGACGGCGGACTCCAATCATTCAACGCCCAGTTCAACGGCGGACCGCTGGGCGGAACGGCGGCGTTCCAGCGCTATACCACGGAGCTGCGGTCGTATGCACCGATCGGGCATATCGGCGGCAGCATCCTCGGCGGCGAGCCGATGGTGTTCGTGGTCGGCCTGTCAGCCCGTGCCGGCGCCCTCTTTGGCAATCCCGGACCGTTCTTTTACTCGCAGGCGTTCTCGGTCGGTGGCACTCAGTACGGTGAGCAGCTGCGCGGCTATGACGAATTCTCTATCACGCCGAGCGGGTTTAATCCGAACGCCAACGACACCCAGGCCAGCCGGGGCTCGTTCGGCAATGCATTTTTCGTCGGCACCGGTGAGATCGGACTGCGCATCAATCAGTCGCTGTACGTGAACAGCTTCTTTGAGGGTGGCAACGTCTGGAACAAGCCGCGGGAGTTCGACCCGACCCGCCTGTTCCGCAGCTTCGGCTTCGGAGTTGCGACCTTGAGTCCGCTCGGACCTTTGGGAGTGGATATCGGGTATGGGTTCGACAAGATTGATGCACAGGGGCGTCCGGCACCGGGCTGGAAGCTCCATTTCAAACTCGGACAATTCTTCTAACATTGGAGTGATAATGCGATCGCTACTCCGTGCGAGCTCCATCGCACTGGCCACATCGCTGACCTTTGCAGGCATGGCCGGAGCCCAGGCGTCGCCAGCTCCGTCGCCGACGAAGATCGGCTACATCAATTCGGCGTTGCTGCTGCAGCAGGCGCCGGGACGCGCCGAAGCCGAGGCGCAGTTCGACAAGGAAGTCGGCGTCTACCGCCAGCAGATTCAGCGCATGGACGATTCGCTGCGCACGCTGATGGCCGACTTCGACCGTGACGCACCGAAGCTCGATAGTGCCACGCGCGAGGCGCGCAGGACTTCGATCGGCCAGCGCGAGCAGGAGTATCAGACGCGCGCGCGCGGACTCGATTCCACGATGCAGGCGCGCCAGGCGCAGCTCGTGAAGCCGATCATGGAGCGGGTTCAGAAGGTCATCGAGGCAATTCGCGCCGAGGACGGCTACGGTTTCATTCTGGACGTCGGCTCGCAGGCAAGCGTTGTCGTCGCGGCGGACAAGCGACTCGATCTCACCGATCGCGTACTGGCCCGGCTCAAATCGCAGGGCACCACTCCGGCGAGCGGCGCGGTTCCACAGCCCGCAGGAGTGACCCGGCCGAAGAAGTGACCGGATCGCCCGTCGCAACACCCTCAATCAGCGGTGATGGTGCCAGCACCATCACCGCTGAAGCTATTGCGGCCCTGGTGTCGGGCGAGTTGATCGGCGACGGCGACATCGTCGTGGACGGCGTCGCTCCGTTGGATCGCGCTGCCGTGAATCATCTCAGCATTCTATCGGCGGCGAAGTACGCGCCGATGATGGCCACCACGGGTGCCGGAGTCGTGTTGGTAGATCCGGAGTTTCGCGATACCCCGGGAGGGCGGACACGGATCATCGTGAAACAGCCGGCCGAGAAGCTCCTGTCGCTGCTGCCGCGGCTCTATCCCGCTCAGGCACCCGTACCCGGCGTTGCATCGACGGCTCGGGTCGGAAGGGGGGCCAGGATCGGCGAGAAAGTCTCGATCGGCGAGTACGTGGCGATTGGCGCGAATGCGCGGATCGGAGACGGAGTCGCGATCGGGCCACACTGCGTCATCGGAGACGGGGTGACGATCGGCAGTGACGCGAGGCTGTGGCCCGGAGTGACGATCTACCCGGGATCAACCATAGGGGCGCGAAGCTTCATCCACGCTGGAGCGAGAATCGGGTGCGATGGATTCGGCTACGTCTTTCGCGACGGTGCGCACCAGAAAATTCCCCACGTCGGGCGCTGCATCATCGGCGACGACGTCGAGATTGGAGCGAACACGACTATCGACCGTGGCAGCATCGACGACACAGTCGTCGGCAACGGCACCAAGATCGACAACCTCGTCCACATCGCGCACAACGTGCGCATTGGCGAGAAGTGTCTGCTCATGGCGCAGGTTGGCGTGGCGGGATCCGTTACCATCGGCGACGGCGCGATCCTGGCCGGCCAGGCCGGGATCAGCGGCCATCTGTCGATCGGTGCGGGAGCGCGGCTGGCGGCGCAGGCGGGGGTGTTTGGCGACATCCCGGCCGGCGAAACGTGGTCCGGATATCCGGCGCGCCCGCACCGCGAATCGCTCCGGGCATCGGCCGCTCTGTTTAAATTGGCGGGCATGATGCGTCGTCTGGAGAAACTGCTCGGAGACTCCGAGTCCACGTGAGTCGAAAGACCTTGGCCCGCCCCGCGAGTCTGGAGGGCGTCGGGCTACATCTCGGAGTTCCGTGCCGCATCTCTTTTCACCCCGCGGCGTCGAAGCAGGGAATCATCTTCAAGCGCACGGATTGCCCGGGTAGCCCGCGCATCCGCGCGCACGTGAGCGAGGTGTCGGGGAGCGAGCGCCGCACCCAGCTCGGCAAGGGTGAGCAGTCGGTGCACACGGTCGAGCACGTCCTTGCGGCGGTGACCGGTCTGGAGATCGATGATGTTACCATCGAGATGGATGGACCGGAGCCGCCGATTCTGGACGGCAGCGCGGCGCCATTTCTAGCCGCGCTCGAGGAGGCGGGGACAGCGAGCGTAGCAGGCGAGCCGGACTTTCTGGAGCTGACGGAGCCGGTGCGCATCATCGACGGCGCGTCCGTCTACGAGGCGTATCCATCGGACCGGCTCGAGCTCGACGTCACGATCGAATTTCCGCACCCGCTGATCGGCAAACAATCCCGGCGCTTCACAGTGGACGCGGAATCCTTTGCCAGCGAGCTTTCGCGGGCGAGGACTTTCGGTTTTGTTCATGAAGTGGATGCGTTGCGCGCGAAAGGCCTGATCAAGGGCGCGTCGCTCGAGAACGCAGTGGTGCTCGACGACAAGGACATATTGAGCGGCGAGCTTCGCTGGCACGACGAATTCGTGCGTCACAAGGCGATGGACTGCATTGGAGATCTGGCGCTCGCGGGCGCGAGGGTGCGGGCGAGGATCGTCGCGCTGAAGCCGAGTCATCGCGGAACGGTTACACTGGTGCGGGAGATGGTCAGGGCCGGACGAAAGGAGAAGGGGATGTATACCATCGAAGACATCATGAAGGTTCTGCCGCACCGCTATCCGTTCCTGCTGGTGGATCGGATTCTCGAGATAGAGGAGAAGAAGCGGATCGTCGGCCTGAAGAACGTGACCATCAACGAGCCCTTTTTTCAGGGGCACTTTCCCGGGCACCCGATCATGCCGGGCGTGCTGATCATCGAGGCGATGGCCCAGGTGGGCGGGATGCTCCTGATGGGATCGGTCGAGGATCCGGAGAGCAAGGTCGTCTACTTCATGTCGCTCGACAACGTGAAATTCAGGCGACCAGTGAAGCCGGGAGACCAGATCCGCTTCGAGCTGGAGATCATCCAGCTGCGCGGGACGGTTTGTAAAATGCGCGGGATCGGGAAAGTCGATGGCGAAGTGGTCGCCGAAGCGGACATGGCGGCGATGGTGCGCGACCGATGACGAAATCGCGGATCCACCCGACCGCGATCGTCTCGAAGGACGCCGAGCTAGCACCCGAAGTCGAAGTCGGCGCGTACGCGATCATCGGCGATAATTGCAAGATTCCCGCGGGCTGCGTGATTTCTCCGCGCGCCACCCTCGAGCGCAACGTGGTGCTCGGCCAGAACGTCAGGGTTGGGATGGGATCGATTCTCGGTGGCCCGCCGCAGGATCTCAAGTACGCCGGTGAGGAGACGACCGTCGAGATCGGGGAAGGGACTGTGATTCGCGAGTACACGACCATCAATCGCGGGACATCGCAGTCGTTCAAGACGACGGTCGGAAGAAATTGCCTGCTGATGTCGTACGTTCATCTGGCGCACGACTGTCACATTGGGAACAACGTCATTCTCTCGAACGTCGCGCAGCTCGCCGGCCATGTCACAGTTGAGGACAAGGCGATCGTCTCGGGCTTGTGCGCGGTGCACCAGTTCGTACGAATTGGGCGGCACAGCTTCATTGGCGGCTGCTCGCGCGTGTCGAAGGACATTCCGCCGTTCCTCAAGGCTGTGGGCAACCCGGTCAGACTGTACGGACTCAACACGGTAGGCCTCCAGCGCAGCGGAATGGAAGAGGACACCATTCGCGAGCTCAAGCGCGCGTACCGGCTGCTGTTCCGGTCGGAGATGAACGTGACCCAGGCGATCGAGCGGGCGCAGACCGAGCTCGAGCCGTTGCCGGAAGTCAAAGAGCTGATTCGATTCGTCGAGGCGAGCGAGCGCGGAGTCGTGATTTGAGCGACGATCCGCGTGTCGGCGTTGTCGGCGCGGGCAGTCTCGGGTTCCATCACATTCGAATCCTGCGCGATCTGCCGGGAATCAGGTTCAGCGGGTTTTATGAATCGCGACCGGAGCGGCGGGCGGAAGTAGAGAAGGAGCTCGGCGTACGCGGACAGTCCGACCTAGCGCAGCTGATCGAAGCCTGTGACGCGGTGGTGATCGTTGTGCCGACGTCGAAGCACTTCGAGGTGGCCAGCACCGTCATCGATCGCGGCCGGCACGTCTTCATCGAGAAGCCGATCACCCCGACCATCGAAGAAGCCGACGCTCTGCTCAGCAAAGCGAAGGGCAAGGGCGTGATGGTCCAGATCGGACACATCGAGCGATTCAATCGCGCCGTGCGCGCCGCGCTTCCCTACATCGGGAAGCCACGCTTCATCGACAGCGAGCGTCTCGCGCCATTCAGCCCGCGCGGCTCCGATGTCGCGGTGGTGCTCGATCTAATGATCCACGACATCGACCTGCTGCTGACGCTCGTGGGCTCGGAGGCGCAAGACATCTCCGCGGTGGGAGTGCCGGTGCTGACCCCAATGCTGGATATCGCAAACGCGCGGGTGACCTTCAATTCCGGGGCTGTCGCGAACATCACCTCGAGCCGGATATCGAGGGAGCGAAAGCGGAAGATCCGGATCTTTCAGCAAAGCGGCTACCTGTCGCTGGACCTGGGAGCAGGGACGGGCGAATTCTTCAGACTCCGGTCGGATATCGATCCGCTCGCTCTGCGTGCCGCGCCAGCCGACATCACGGCGTACGTGGACCGAATCAAGCTCGATGCGCCCGACGGTGAGCCGCTCAAGCTGGAGCTGGAGAGCTTCGTCAGCGCGCTGAAGGGAGAATCGTCGGTGGTCGTGACGGGCGAAGAGGGCCGTCTGGCGCTTGGCGTCGCGCTGCGGATCGTCAAGGAAATCGAGCTGACCTTGCCGTCACTGGTCGGCCACACTCATCACCATGCGTAAAGTGCTGTTCGTCGCCGGAGAAGCTTCAGGCGACCTCCATGCCGCCGGAGTCGCATCTGCGCTGAGACGGATACGGCCGGATCTCGATCTTGCTGCGGTCGGCGGTCCGCGTCTGGCGGAGCAGGGCGTCGAGCTGATCCACCGCGACCACCAACTCGGGGTGATGGGATTTCTCGAAGTGCTGAAGCATGTACCGCGACATTTCCTGCTGCTACGCACGATCCGCGGTATGCTGGAGCGTGGCGAGGTCGCGTTGGTGATTCTCATCGACTACCCCGGCTTCAACATGAAGGTTGCGCAGGCGGCAAAGAGCGCGGGAGTCCCGGTCCTTTACTATGTGACCCCGCAGGTCTGGGCGTGGGGCGCGGGACGCCTTCCCAAGCTCGCCCGCCTGGTGACCAAGGCGGCGGTGATTCTGCCGTTCGAGGAGGCCTTGCTGCGCGGACACGGTATCGATGCGACCTTCGTCGGTCACCCGCTGCTCGATCGCGCCGTCAACATGCCAAGCAGGGTGGAGGCGCGGGAGGCGCTCGGCCTGGCACAGAACGACAAGGTGCTGGCGCTTTTCCCGGGCAGCCGACAACAGGAGATCGACCGGCACATTGATGATTTTGTCGCGACGGCGAAGCAGCTGCAGAAGAGAATCACGGGACTCAAGGTACTCGTCAGCGTTGCTCCGACGGTGGCCCTGGATTCGGCGCGATGTCCGTTTCGGCTGGTGCACTCCGCGTCGCTGAGCGTGCTGCGCGCCGCCGATGCCGGGCTGTGCAAGAGCGGCACGACGACGCTCGAGGCTTCCATAGCCGACTGTCCTCTGATCGTAGCGTACCGGACGGGTCGGATCTCGTTCGCGTTGGCGCGACGGCTGGTGAAGGTCGCGAACATCGGGCTGGTGAACGTGGTTGCCGGAAGGGAAGTCGCCCGGGAATTCATTCAGGATGCGATCCAGCCGGCGGCGATGGCAGATGCACTCGCGGCGTTGCTCAACGACACCCCGGAGCGCCGAGCCGTGCTGACAGGCCTCGCCGAGGTGCGGGCAAAACTGGGTACCGCGGGTGCTGCCGATCGTGTGGCGGCGATGGCAAGCGCGCTCGCCGGCGCCAGCGGATGAAGGATGAAGGCGAGTCGTTCCCGCGACGATCGCAGGCCGCGCTCGTGCTGGGGCTTGGCTTGCTGCACACCATTGGCCGCACGTGGCGCGTCACGGTGAGGAACGCCGAAGCGCTCGAGAAGGTGCGTCGCACAGGTAGGGGTTTTGTCTTTTCGCTTTGGCACGGACACCTCCTGCCACTCCTCTGGCATCATCGCGGGGAAGGTGTGGTGGTGTTGATCAGCGAGCATCGGGACGGCGAACTGGTCGCGCGTGCAGCGACCGCGCTTGGGTTCGGGCTCATTCGAGGATCGACCACTCGCGGCGCGGGCAGAGCGCTCATCGCAATGGTCCGCGCGCTCGAGGCTGGGAAGGAGATCGCCATCACACCTGATGGGCCCCGCGGCCCGGCCAGGAAATTCGCCCCGGGTGCACTCGTCGCCGCACAGAGGTCGGACCGGGCAATCCTGCCCGTCGGAGTGTCGGCCGACCGCGCCTGGCGTCTCAGAAGCTGGGATCGGTTCATGATCCCGAAGCCGTTTGCACGGGTGACGATCGCCTACGGCGAGCCGGAGAAAGTGTTGGCTGCGGACTCCCGCGGCGCGACGCGCGAAGGCCGGCGGTTTGAGGAGATGATGGCGCGAACGGTCGAAATGGCGGGGGGCGATGAGTAGGGCCCGTCGCTTCGTCGAGGCCGTATGGACCGGCCGCAATCGGCGCTCCGTGATCGCGCGCGCTCTCTTGTCGCCGGCCGAGTGGTTGTACGGAACGGCCGTGGCGGCGCGCGGGAAGCTTTATGACTGGAACGTGCTGAGGGTGGCGGAGTTTTCCGCCCCGGTGTTGAGCGTTGGGAATCTGTCGGTCGGTGGCACCGGTAAGACTCCAATATCGGCGTGGTTCGCGCGCCAGCTCGGCGAGCGCGGCGTGGCTGCGGCGATCGTGCTGCGTGGCTACGGTGGCGACGAGATCTTGGTGCACGAGCGGCTGAATCCGGAGATCCCGGTCATCGCGTCGCCGGACCGGGTGCGTGGGATTCGGGAGGCGATCGCGCAGGGAGCTTCGGTGGTCATCCTCGACGACGCGTTTCAGCACCGCCGTGCGTCTCGGGATGCGGATGTGCTGCTGGTGAATGCGGATGCGTGGACTGGAAAGCCGCGGTTGCTGCCGGCAGGTCCGTGGCGCGAATCGCTTCGGGCCGCGCGGCGCGCGACGCTAGTGATTGTCACCAGAAAGACAGCAGGAGCTGCGGCAGTCGCGGACGTAACGAGGGCGCTCGCGAACGCCGCACCACAGGTTCCGTTTGCAACGGTCCACCTCGCACCGGGGGAGCTGAAGAGTACTTCCACCGGACGGACGCTGCCGCTTCACGCCATCGACGGCGCGGATCTCACGGCAATCGCTGCGATCGCCCAGCCGGATTCATTCTTCAGACAGCTGACCGAGCTCGGCGCCGTCGTGCGACCGCAAAGCTTCCCCGATCACTACGCTTTCACGCGCGCCGACGCCAGGCGCATCGCGGCGGAAGCGAGCAGCTCCGATTTCGTGGTCTGCACTCTCAAAGACGCCGTGAAACTGGAGAGGATATGGCCTGCCGAAGCGGGGTCTTTATGGTATGTTTCACAACGCCTGCGATTCGAGGATGGTCAACAGCACATCGACCGTTTGCTCGACGATTTGTCGTCTCCGAGAACGTGAACCGGAAGCTCCGAAACACGACTGAAATCCACCCACATGGCCACCGACACCCGAATTCCTGCCCATAAACTCGTTCGACCAGACAAGGACCATTTTCTCGACGAAGAGAATCCATTTGAAGCGATGATGTCGCGCTTCGACAAAGCTGCTGAGCTCCTGGATCTCGAGCCCGGACTCTACAAGGTTTTGCGACAGGCGGAGAAGCAGGTCATCGTCTCGATTCCGATAATGATGGACAACGGTCAGGTTGACGTGTACGAAGGCTACCGCGTGCTCTACAACACTTCTCGCGGGCCGGCAAAGGGTGGAATCAGGTTCGACACGCAGGTCACTCTCGAGGAAGTGAAGGCTCTGGCAGCGTGGATGACGTGGAAGTGCGCGGTCGTCAACATTCCGTTTGGTGGCGCGAAGGGCGGTGTGAGATGCGATCCTCTCACGATGAGCGCCAGCGAGCTGGAGAAGCTCACCCGCCGCTACACGTCAGGCATCATCAACCTGCTCGGGCCCGACTCCGACGTTCCGGCGCCAGACGTGAACACCAACGAGCGGGTGATGGCGTGGGTGATGGATACTTACTCGATGCACGTCGGCCACACCACGACAGCGGTCGTAACTGGAAAACCGGTTGCGCTCGGTGGGTCGCTGGGTCGTCGTGAAGCCACCGGTCGCGGCTGCATGATCGTGACCAAGGAAGCGCTGAAGCATCTCGGGATGCCGGTGAAGGGAACGACGGTGGCGGTGCAGGGCTTTGGCAATGTCGGCTCGGTCGCGGCGGAGCTTCTGGCGCGCGAAGGGTGCAAGATCGTGGCGATCGGCGATCGCTCGACGTCGCTCTACAACGCGGGCGGCATCGACATCGCTGATGCAATCGCACACGTGAAGAAGAACAAGTCACTCGAGGGATACGCGAAAGCCGAGGTCATCTCGGGCGGCGACCTGCTCACGCTGAACGTGGATGTGTTGCTGCCGGCGGCGCTCGAGAACGTGATCACGACGCGGAACGCCGGCGACATAAAGGCGCGGATCATCTGCGAGGGCGCCAACGGTCCGACCACCGCCGCGGCAGACTCGATGCTCGATGAGAACGGGATCTTCGTGATTCCGGACATCCTGGCGAATGCGGGCGGAGTCACCGTCTCGTACTTCGAGTGGGTCCAGGATCGCGGCGGATACTTCTGGCCCGAGGACCTGGTCAACGAGCGGCTGGAGACGATCATGAAGCAGAGCTTTCAGGCGGTACTGGATCTGTCGCGTGAGCGCCGGGTCAACATGCGCACGGCGGCCTACATGCTCTCGATCAGCAGAGTTGCGAGCGTTCACAAACTGCGCGGCATTTACGCATAGATGCGGCTCGTTGTCGCCGTGGTCGGCAAAGCGCGCAATCCCGCGCTGGGCGAGGCGATCCGGGACTTCGAGAAACGAGCGGCGCGGTACTGGCCGCTCGATGTGCATGAAGTCAGGGAGGAACGCGCGGGCGCCATTCCCATCGACAAGGTGAAGGAGCGCGAAGGCGAGCGCCTCAAGGAGAGAGTCCCCGCGCAGGCGCAGATGATTGCATGCGACGTCAAAGGCAAGTCGCTCACCTCGGAAGAGTTTGCCGGACTTCTTCAGACCGCGCGCGAACAGGATCGCGATCTCGCCTTTCTGATCGGTGGCGCTTTCGGACTGGCACCGAATGTCGGTGCGGCGTCGAAGATGAAGCTGTCGCTGGCGCCTTGGACTCTGCCCCACGAAATCGCGCGTCTCGTCCTGGTCGAGCAGATCTACCGCGCCGGTACGATCGTGCGCGGTGAGCCGTACCATAAATGACGACGCTCGATCACAGAGCCACGGGGAGGCAGCGAGCCGGCTCGGAGGAGGCCGACTGGTTCGAGGAGTGGTTTGGGGAGGACTATCTCCGAATCTATCAGCACCGTGACGAGCTCGAAGCGGAGCACGCAATCGAGCTGATCGCGGCCAATCTGCCCGGGCGTCAGATCGACGCTGTGCTCGATCTGGGTTGCGGAGCGGGTCGTCACACCCGGGTTCTGTTCGAGAGATGGTGGACAGTCGGACTCGATCTCTCGCTGGCGCTCCTTCGCGTTGCGCGACGCGAGTCGCCCGATGCACCGTACGTGCGCGCCGACATGCGCGAGCTTCCATTTGCCGACCGAAGCTTCGATCTCGTCGTCAACCTGTTCACGAGCTTCGGCTACTTCGACGACGATGTCGAGCACGCGCGGGTGCTGTCGTGTGTGGGACACGCGATGCGCCCAGGCGCGACCTTCGTCATCGATTTCCTGAATGCCTCCCAGGTTCGGCGCGAGCTCGTTCCGTATGACGAGCGCGTCGAGAATGGAATAACCATCGAGCAGCGTCGGGAGATCACATCTGACAATCGCTTCGTTCAGAAGACCATCACGCTGCGCGACAAAGGCAAGGAATACATCGAGCGAGTGCGCCTGCTGTCGGCGGCCGATCTGGAGCGCATGCTTGCCGACGCGGGCTTCACCATCGATCGACTGTTCGGCGACTACGGCGGCGCGGAATGGTCCGAGAGCTCGCCTCGCACGATACTCTTCGCCAGCCGTCAATGAATCCGCGCGTCATCAGCCAGTCCGTCGCGACCAACCCGCTTGCGGCCGCGTTTATCAGCGGCGATGCTCCGGCAGGTTGGTACGAGTCCATCCCCGGTACTCCGTCGGAATGGCGCACGCGAATCGACGGCGTGCGCGCCGACTTCCCCGCGGATTGGCTGGACCGATTGTCGCCGGCGATCGAAGCGACAGGAAAGGCAAAGGAGAGGCTCGCCGCCTCGGCAAATGGGCGTGGCGTCGTCGTCACCACTGGGCAGCAGCCGGGACTCTTCGGAGGACCGATTTACACGATCTCCAAGGCGCTGAGCGCGCTGGCGATGGCAGACGCGCTTCAGGATTCAGCGGGCGTCCCGGTCGCGCCGGTGTTCTGGGCGGCGACAGACGACACCGATTTCCGGGAAGCAAGCACCACCGTCGTATCTGGACCGGGCGGAGCACAGCTGCTTCGAATCGATCACGCCGAACCGCTCGGCAGGCCAATGGCATCGATGCCGCTCGGGGATGTGTCCGATCAGCTCGACGCGCTGGTTCGAAGCGCCGGATCAACGATAGATCCGAAGCCACTGGAGCTGCTCGAGCGCTTTTACACCAACAAGGAAACGATAGGTTCGGCATACGTCGGCTTCCTGCGGGCGCTCTTCGCGCCGCTCGGCATCGCTGTGATCGACGCGTCGCACGCCGCCACTCGCTCGGCCGCGGGGCCGATTCTTCAGAAAGCCCTGCGTCACGCCGCTGAAATTGCGGCGAACGTGGCAGAGCAGAACCGCGCCATCGAGGCAGCCGGATTCGTACCCCAGGTGCAGGATGTCCCGGGCCTTTCGCTTGTATTCAGCACGGTTTCCGGGTCGAGGCGGAGAATACCGATCAAAGCTGCGGGGAAGCAAAGCGAGAGCGCCGATATGGGACCCAACGTGCTGCTGCGTCCGGTTGTGGAGCGCGCGATTCTCCCCACGGCTGCGTACATCGGCGGGCCGGCAGAGATCGCGTACTTCGCGCAGCTTGGACCAATCGCTGACACGATCGGGGCGCGACGGCCGCTGATAGTACCGCGGTGGTCAGCGACCATCATGGAGCCGCACGTCGCCCGGATTCTGGAGAAGCTGCACCTCGATCCGGACGACCTGCGTGATCCACACGAGGCCGAATCGCGCGTCGCGCGCGAACGGGTGCCACGCGAGGTGTTGGAGCGGCTGGCTTCGACCCGTGCGTCGATCGATCAGAAACTCGATGAGCTGAGCGAGGCTGTCGCAACCGAGGGTGGGCTCGTGAGCGCGGCGGTAACCGGTGGTCTGCGCGCGAACATGCTGCGCCGCCTCGACCGGTTCGAGCGGCGCCTCCTGGCGGCGGCCAAGAAGGAGCACGCCGAGACGATGCAGGAGATCGCCAGCGCGCGCGGGTCACTCTATCCGTTCGGCAAACCCCAGGAGCGAGCCCTCAATTTTGTCCCGCTGCTTGCGCGGTATGGGCCTGGCCTTGTGGATGACATGTTGACTGAGGGCCGAGTGCACGCGCAGCGACTTATCGACGATCGATCGCATCGCGCGCGCGAGCAAACGACCGCAGCCCGGAATCGCGCGTGACCGATTCGTTCGGCAAAGGCCAGGGCGCGCCGGAATCGACTGAGCGAGAGAAGTCGCTGCCGGAGATTATTCCGCCCGAGGCCGACGAAGTTGTAGAGGCGACTCCGCCGGTAGACCGGCGCGCGACACCCCGCGGCACCGAGACCAGGGCGTTCGACCGCTCGAAGGGCGCGGCGTTTCTTGTCGGCGCGGGCATTCTCCTCAGCCGACTTGCCGGCCTGATTCGCCAGACGATGATGGCGCGCTACCTCGGCGCGGGCATGGCTGCGGACGCGTTCAACGCCGCTTTCCGGATTCCGAATCTCCTGCAGAACCTGTTCGGGGAAGGCGTGCTGTCCGCTTCATTCATCCCGGAGTACGCCGGACTGCTGGGCCGGGGCGAAGACGCGGAGGCGACGCGCCTCGCGGGCGCAGTAGCGGGGATGCTCGCGCTCGTTTCAGCGATCATCGTACTGATCGGGGTGATCACCGCGCCATGGCTGGTCGCGGTGATTGCGAACGGATTCACCGGAGAAAAGCGCGAGCTTACGGTTCGCTTGACGAGGATTCTCTTTCCCGGCGCCGGGCTGCTGGTGTTCTCGGCGTGGTGTCTCGGTGTTCTGAACAGTCATCGCCGCTTCTTCATGTCGTATACGGCGCCAGTGTTGTGGAATCTGGCGATGATCGCGACGCTGGTCTTCTTCCACAGAGGGCACAACGAAGTCCAGCTGGCGACCTATCTGGCCTATGGATCGGTGGTTGGCAGCGCGCTGCAGTTCGGAATCCAGCTGCCGCAGGTGATGGCGCTGGCGCGCGGAGTGCGGCCGCGCCTCACCGCGGCAGCCGCGAGCGTGCGGAATGTTTTCAGAAACTTCGTTCCCGCTTTCGTGGGTCGGGGCGTGGTACAGCTGAGCGCGTATGTGGACGCGTGGCTCGCGAGTTATCTGGGAAATGGGGCGGTCTCGTCCTTCACCTACGCGCAGACGATTTACGTCCTGCCCATCAGCCTCTTCGGGATGGCGATCTCCGCCGCGGAGCTGCCGGCGATGTCGCGCGCAGTTGGGACGACCGCCGAAATCAGTGCCTACCTGCGAGGCCGGCTGAGCGACGGACTGAATAGAATCGCGTACTTCATCGTCCCCAGCGTTGTCGCGTTGCTCGCGCTCGGTGATCTGATCGTGCACTTGCTCTACGAGAGTGGGAAGTTCAATCGCGGCGATACGATCTGGGTGTGGGAGATTCTGATCGGATCGACCGTCGGCCTGCTCGCGTCAACGATGGGCCGGCTCTACTCATCGACATTCTACGCACTGCGCGACACCCGCACGCCGCTCCGGTATGCGGTCGTGCGAGTGACGCTTACCACTCTACTCGGCTACTTCTTTGCGCTGGTGTTGCCGGGTCTCCTGGGCGTCGACCGCCGACTCGGCGCGGCGGGACTGACCGCATCCGCGGGTCTCGCGGGTTGGGTGGAGTTCTTTCTGCTGCGACGCGAGCTCGATAAGAGAATCGGGCGGACCCGACTCATCTCCTCGCGCATGGCACAGCTGTGGGCAGCAGGCTTTGGAGCGGCGTCGATTCCGTGGATTTACAAGCTGGCAATCGACCGCTCTAGTCCGGTTTTTACGACTCACGACAACGCAGTGAGCTCGAAGCTGACCGCGCTGGTGTTGCTCGCTGTGTACGGCATGGCCTACATCGCGTTTACGGCAGCGTTACGGATCCCAGAGGCGGCCACCGTTGTCGATCGCGGCAGGCGACTGCTGAAGCTGGCGCGAAGGAGGACATGAACCAGGCTTTTCGCGAATGGTATAATTACACATGCTGCCTGTTCCTGACGCCGTCGCGACAAAACTTCCGCACCTCCCCGAAGGGCCAGGGGTGTACCTCTGGAAGTCGCCGGACGGGACGATCCTCTACGTCGGAAAGGCAAAGCGGCTGAGGTCGCGGGTTCGCAGCTACTTCAACAACGACCAGCTGGAGAGTGTGAAAACCCGACACCTCGTCGGGCTGATCAGCGACCTGGAGACCATCGTCGTTCCGAGCGAAGCGCACGCGCTGATCCTCGAGGCCAACCTGATCAAGGAGTATCAGCCGCGATTCAACATCGCGCTGCGCGACGACAAGTCGTACCCGTACATCAAGGTCACCGTGCAGGAGCCGTTTCCACGGGTGTACGTGACGCGGCGACTGGAGGACGACGGCGCGAGCTACTTTGGTCCCTACACCGATGTCGGAGCCATGCGTCGCGCACTCAACGTCGTAAAGCGCATCTTCACCGTGCGCAGCTGCAACTACGACATGCCCGCGCAGATGCCGGAGCGCCCCTGCCTCGATTACTACATCAAGCGCTGCAAGGCGCCGTGCATCCTGGCGCAGTCGCAGCACGACTATCGGGCGATGATCGATGAAGTCGTCCTGTTCCTCTCCGGCCGGCCCGACGAAGTCGTGCGCAGAGTCAGGGAGCGGATGGATCTCGCTTCGGAGCAGCTCGATTTCGAGCGCGCAGCCGAGCTGCGCGACGTGCTGCATCATCTGGAGCGGATGGAGGAGCCGACGGTCGTCCTGGAAGTCGAAGGAGGTGACCGCGATGTGATCGGCTACGCCCGCGATGGCGACGATGCCTGCGTGGCGCTGCTTCGTATTCGCAGCGGGAAGCTGCTGTCGCGGGAGCACCGGTTCCTCACCAACATCGATGGTGAAGACGACAGCGAGGTCATGACGATGTTTCTTGCCGGCAGTTACGTCGGAATGCAGGAAAAAGCGCGCGACCTGTTGCTGCCGTTCGATTTCCAGGACCGGGAGCTCGTCGAGCAGGCGCTGCCCGAGTCTCGCATCCACATTCCGCAGCGCGGCCCACGGCGCGAGCTCATCGCCCTGGCGGAACAGAACGCGCGGCACCTTCTCGAGGAGCTCAAGCTCTCCTCGATGGAGGCAGACGAGAGGGCAGGCGACCCGGTTTACGAGCTCGGGCGCGAGCTCGGACTCCAAAGGTTACCACGGTCGCTGGTCTGCTTCGACATCTCGACGACGCAGGGAACCGACACGGTTGGCTCCTGCATTTGGTTCGAGAACGGGCGCCCGAAGCGGAGCGAGTACCGGAAGTTCAAGGTAAAGACTGTGGAGGGCAGCGATGACTTCGCGTCGATGAGGGAAGTCGTTGGCCGTTACTTCGAGCGACGGCTGAGGGACGAAAAGCCGTTGCCCGACCTGATCGTCATCGACGGCGGAAAGGGGCAGCTTTCCGCCGCGCACGATGCGTTGGTGGCGGCCGGGATCAATGACCGCCCTTTGATCAGCCTCGCCAAGAGGGAGGAGGAGATCTTCGTCTGGGGCCGAGAGGAGCCCCTTCGGTTGTCACGGAGATCGCCTGGTCTCAGGCTGCTCCAGCAGGCGCGCGATGAGGCGCACCGGTTCGCCGTCACCTACAACCGGAAGCGACGGACCATGCGAACGGTTACCTCGGAGCTGCTCAGGGTTCCGGGCATTGGACCGGTGAAACGGCGCCTGCTCCTGAAGGAATTCGGCAGCGTCCAGGGCGTGCGGAATGCTGGGGAAGAAGCCATCGCCAGGCTGCCGGGCTTCAACATCGACCGCGCCCGCAAACTGCTCGAATCGCTGGCCGCCACGGCCCCCGTCTAGACCCCACACCGGCGCAGCGCAGGTGAGCTAAAGTTCGACAATTCCTTGATTTCGCTGGCTGTAGCTCTAAATTACTTGAGCTATGGTAAAGGTCTCTCGCGTCGAGCAGAATAGCATCGCTGAAGAGCTTGGCATCCAGCCCGGGACCGAGCTCCTGACGGTGAATGGAAGACCCGTGGCCGACTTCCTCGACTGGGAGTTTCTCACCGCTGACGAAGAGCTGGTGAT
>CAMLDY010000048.1 GCA_946478895.1 uncultured Gemmatimonadota bacterium | reverse complement strand
CGTTCAACTCGCTGACGACCGACAAGCTGATGGTCATTCTCGATCCGTATCACAACCGGATCGATCAGGCGTTGTTCGAGGTGAATCCGGCGGGGGTGCGCGGCGATCAATTCAACGGCGATCCGTCCTGGGACCCGATCTGGGAAGCCGCGACGAATGTGGATTCACTGGGGTGGACTGCGGAGATGCGGATTCCCTACTCGCAGCTGCGGTTCTCGCACGACACTACGCAGACGTGGGGACTTCAGATCTGGCGCTACACCGACCGGCTGCACGAGCAGGACATGTGGTCGTTCCGGAAGATGAGTGAGGCTGGTGGTCCGGCATATTACGGCTCGCTTACCGGACTTCGGATCGAGCCGCAGCCGCGCCAGCTCGAGATTCTTCCCTACGTGGAGTCGCGCGAGCAATTCAAGTACGCGCCGGCGGGCGACCCATATCACAACAACACTTACGGCCGCGTCAGCGCCGGCGCGGACATGAAATACCTGCTGACGTCGAGTCTCGCCCTGGACGCCACGATCAATCCCGATTTCGGGCAGGTCGAAGTGGATCCGGCGACTATCAATCTCTCGGCGTACGAGACGTACTATCAGGAGAAGCGGCCGTTCTTCGTCGCGGGCAGCAGCGCGTTCGACTTCGGGGGCATGAACTGCTACTTCTGCAGCAACACGTCGAGCCTCGACGTGTTTTACTCGAGGCGAATCGGGCGGCCGCCGCAGCTCAACGGGTACGTCAGCGACATCGCGAATTTCGCCGACACTCCCGACAACACCACCATACTTGGCGCGGCGAAAATCACCGGCCGGACGGCGGGCGGTTACACCATCGGGCTTCTGAACGCGCTGACGGGCAGTGAGACGGCGCGATATGTCGCGAGCTCGTCATCGAACGAGATCAAGCAGCAAGTGGAGCCGCTGACGAACTATTTCGTGGGGCGAGCGAAAAAGGATCTCAATCAGGGCGCGACTACCATCGGCGGCGTGTTCACATCCGTCCTGCGCAATCTCGACGATACCATCGTCAGCGACCGGCTGCGCAGCCACGCTGAAGCGGCAGGTATCGACTGGAATCACCGCTGGGCGCAACGGAACTACTCGTGGATGGGGTCGATCGTCGGGTCCAATGTCGCCGGCTCGACGGCGGCGATCGCGCAGACGGAGCAGTCGAGCGCCCACTACTATCAGAGACCGGATCGCCGCGTCACTACTGACGGGCTGTTCGACACCCGCTACGATCCAACAGCGAACTCACTCCGCGGTTACGGTTTCTACACCCGTGTCGCGAAGGACAACGGCTTCTGGCTGTGGGAAGCGGCGCAGAACTGGCGCAGCCCCGGCTTCGAGACGAACGATCTGTCGTTCCTCGACCGCTCGGATTACAAGTGGATGAACGCGAACATCGGCAGCCAGTGGGTAACGCCGGGCAAATGGTATCGCGAGATCGCGTGGCTGGTCGGCGGCCAACAGCAATTCAACTACGATGGCGACAAGACCGACGAGCAGATGCAGGCCTATTACGAGAACATGTTCCTCAACTACTGGAAGATCAGAAGCTTCGCGATCTACCATCCGACGGTTCTCGACGACAGGCTGACGCGCGGCGGTCCGGTGGTGATGCGCACCGGCTACAAGTTCGGGATGCTGGAGATCTCGACCGACGCTCGGCGCCGGGCGGTCTTCGATCTTTCCACACAGTTTGGCCGCGGCGTGAACTCGAACACCCACACTCTCATCATCCAGCCAGGCGTGGGGCTCAAGCCGGCGGCGAACGTGTTCATCAGCCTGTCACCGAGCTTCGTTGCCGATGAGGACGCTGCCCAGTACGTGACGGCAGTTGAAGATCCGACGGCGACGAGCTTCTACGGAACGCGCTACGTCTTCGGGTTCCTCAAGAGCCGGACGCTGTCTCTGGATACCCGGGTCAACTGGACCTTCAACCCCAATCTGACGCTTCAGCTCTTCGCGCAACCCTTCATCGCCAGTGGAGCGTATTCTTCGTTCCGCGAGTTCGCGGCGCCTCGGACGTACAAGAAAGTCATTTATGGCCAGGACATCGGGACGATCACGCGTACGCCGGCGACGGCGAGCTCGGGTGCGCATTATACCGTCGATCCCGATGGTGCCGGACCGGCCGCCTCGTTCTCGTTCGGAGATCCGGATTTCACCGTCCGCTCCCTGATCGGGAACGCGGTGGTCCGCTGGGAGTATCGACCAGGCTCGACGGTCTTCTTTGTCTGGACGCAGAGCCGAAGTGGCTTTGACCCGAACGGCAACTTCGACTTCGGCGCGCAAAAGAGCGCCATCTTCCGCGATCGTCCGACGAACGTTTTCCAGGTGAAGGTCAACTACTGGATCGGGCGGTAAGCACCAGGCTGCAACGGCGGTGGTGTCAGAGCGGGTGACAGCGATGTCACCCGCTCTTGTTTGGTGGGCTGTACGCGGCGCAGTTTTGACCGGTGCTTACGCTGATTGGCGTTGCCGTCGTCGTAATCGGATTCGTTCTCCGGATCAATCCGCTGTTGGTGGTGACCGTCGCGGGACTGGCGACGGGAATCGCGAGCGGACTCGGCCCTCTGGCAGTCGTGGCGGCGTTCGGGAAAGCGTTCATCACCAGCCGCTACGTCGCAATCGTGTGGCTGGTGCTGCCGGTGATCGGACTGCTGGAGCACGCCGGGCTCAAGGAACGCGCTCGAACGGTCGTTTCCGGGTTTCGCGCCGCCACGACATCGCGGGTTCTGCTCATCTACTTCGTCGTGCGGCAGATCACTGCCGCGCTCGGTCTCACCTCGTTGGGCGGGCACGCGCAGATGGTGCGGCCACTGATTGCGCCGATGGCGGAAGGCGCGGCGGAAAACAAATACGGTGAGCTCCCGCAGAAGGTGCGCTTGTGGATTCGCGCCAACGCAGCCGCGGTCGACAACGTCGCGCTTTTTTTCGGGGAAGACATCTTCATCGCCATCGGCTCGATCCTGTTGATCAAGGGTTTTCTGGATCAGAACGGCATCCACGTCGAGCCGGCGCAGCTGGCGATATGGGCGATTCCCACCGCGATTTCGGCGATGATCATTCACTGCACGAGGCTGCTGCTGATGGAGCGGCGTCTGCGCCGCGACGTTGCCGCCGAGCGAGACAGCGGTTGATCACCCTCGAGCACATCTACTGGCTGAGCGGCCTGATGATGGCCGGCGTCGCGATCGTGAACTGGCGGGATCGCAGCAATCGACGCCGCTTCAACAATACGGCGTTCTGGGGCATTTACGCGGTCACCTTCCTCGTCGGGAGCTATTTGCCCGATGTCGTGAACGGGTTTCTCGTCATCGGAATGGTGTTGGTGGCGAGCATTCGCGGGCTCGGACAGAGCGGCCGCGAGAGCAGTAGCAGGGAAGAGCGTGAAGCCGGCGCCGAGCGGTGGGGCAACAAGCTGTTCATTCCCGCGCTGGCAATTCCGATCGTAACGGTGTTCGGGACGATCGTGTTCAGGAGAGTGAGCATTGCGGGAATGCCGCTGGTGGATGTGAAGCAGGTGACGGTCATATCGCTCGCCATTGCGACGCTGGTTGCGCTCGCGATCGGGATGGCGATGCTGCGTCCGCCCGCGTCGGCGCCGATAACCGAAGCACGCCGGCTGCTCGACGCCGTCGGGTGGGCGGCGGTACTGCCGCAGATGCTCGCCGCGCTGGGGGCGCTGTTCGCCGTTGCGGGGGTGGGAAACGTGATCTCCGGTCTGGCGCAGCGCTGGATTCCGCTCGATCATCCCGCCGCGGTCGTCACCACCTATGCGGTGGGCATGGCGCTATTCACCATGATCATGGGGAATGCGTTTGCCGCGTTCCCCGTGATGACCGCGGGAATCGGCCTGCCGTTGATCGTGCAGAAATTCGGCGGCGACCCGACCATCATGGCAGCGATCGGAATGTTGTCGGGATTCTGTGGAACCCTCATGACTCCAATGGCGGCGAACTTCAACATCGTGCCGACGGCTCTGCTCGAGCTGCCCGATGAGAATGCCGTGATAAAGGTGCAGATACCGACGGCGCTCGTCCTGCTCGGGGCGAACATTCTGTTGATGAATTTCCTCGTCTTCCGTCGTTGAGGTCGGAGTGGACGCGGCTCGACGCCGCCAACGCAGCGAGCTTCGCGCGCGTCGCGCTGGCGCACGTCACGCGAGAGTATCCAAACAAGCTCGATCACGTGCTGACGCGTCGCAGCGACCTGAAAACTCCGCGCGAGATGCATCCGGTTTTTTACGGCAGCTTTGACTGGCACTCCTGCGTGCACGGCTACTGGCTGCTCGCGTCGCTACTGCGAATCGCTCCGGAGATCCGCGAAGCGAAACGGATCGAAGCATTGTTCGATGAGCACCTCACAGCGGCGAACGTGGGACGCGAATTGAAATACCTTTTGCGTCCCTCGGCGCGGACCTTCGAGCGGCCCTATGGCTGGGCGTGGCTGTTGATGCTGGCAGCGGAGCTGGCGCGACACGAGACGAAGCGCGCGCGGCGATGGAGCACCGCACTGACGCCGCTTGCGGAAGCGTTCGCCGACAGGTTTCTCGAGTTTCTGCCCAAGGCGACGTACCCGACACGAGTTGGAACGCATTTCAACAGCGCCTTTGCGATCACGCTCGCACTCGAATACGCCGACGTCAGCGGGCGCAAGAAACTGCGCTCCGCGCTGGGCAACAAGGCGCGGGAGTGGTTCTTCGATGATCGAGATTGCCAGGCGTGGGAACCGGGCGGTGACGACTTTCTGTCCTCGGCATTGGTCGAGGCGGTATGCATGCAGCGTGTGCTCGGTCCAGACGAATTCATAAGTTGGCTCGACGCGTTTCTGCCGCGACTCGAACGGCGGCAACCGACAACATTGTTCATACCGGCCACCGTAAGCGATCGCAGCGATGGGAAGATTGCGCACCTCGATGGCCTGAACCTGAGTCGCGCGTGGTGTTGGCGATCGCTGGCGGCGACGTGGCCGCCGGACGATCCGCGGCATTCCGTCGCACTCGAAGCCGCTGCCGTCCATCTCGCAGCGAGCCTCCCTCACGTCACTGGCGACTACATGGGCGAGCATTGGCTGGCGACATTTGCGCTGCTGGCACTGCTGTGACGAACGGGACCGAGCCGGAGAACGCGGAGATCCGCTCAGACCTGACCCGACGAATGTCGCTGCAGGCGCTTTTCATCTCGGTGCTCGCCATCGCCGTCGGGTACGCCGCCGCGTTTCGACGAGCGGGCACCCCGACGTGGGCGGCGTGGCTGCTGGCAATCGGGATCCCGGTAGCTCTCGGTGCAATCATGATCCTCGGCGCTACGCGCGGACGACGAGGCATCGGTCCGCTCAAGGTTCCGTTCCTGTTCGTCGTCGCGACTCTCGCGATCGGGTTCGGCGCCGCTCTGGCCCTGCCCGGCACCGAAGGACCGCTCAGCAAGCTCTGGCTGGGCCTGCCCGCGCGGGCTGCGATCGTGATCTACGGCGTAGGGCTGCTTCCGATCATCGTGCTGCCGATCGCGTACGCGGTGACCTTCGAGAGCCAGACTCTGAGCGCGGAAGACGTCGAGCAGGTCCGCGCGGTTGCACGCGAGCGCATTCGCAGAGAAGCGCAGGAGCACCACGGTAGCGCGGACGACGAGGCCGGTCGATGACGGGCGCTGCACCGATCGCGGCAATGCTGCAGGTCTCGTTGCCGAATGCCGCGAGACCGGCGGTGGTGACCGTCGGCATCTTCTATTTCGCCGTCATCGTCGGAATCAGCATCTGGGCCGCACGCCGTACCCGAACGGCGAGCGATTTCTTCGTCGCCGGCAAGGGTATCGGTCTGATCGCGCTGACAGTAGCGTCGGTTTCGGTTTCCGTATCCGGCTTCGCGTTCATCGGCGGCCCCGGCTTCATCTACGCAGTCGGGCTCGGCGCGATGTACATCGTCCTGCCGGCGGCGGTCACCAATGTCATGGGCGCGTGGGTGCTGGCGAAACGAATGCGCCTGCTGGGAGAAGCGCGCTCACTGATCACCATCCCTGATGCGATCGGCGCTCGCTATCGCTCGAGGGCGGCGCAGGGGTTGTCAGCGGTCGCGATTCTGGTGGGAATCATCGGCTACATGGCGACCAACGCGTTGGCGATGGGAGTAGTCATCAACGCGATCTTCGATGTCGGATTGGGCTGGGGGATCTGGATCGGGATGGGAGTGACTCTCGCATACTCAGCGTCGGGTGGAATTCTCGCCGGCATCTACAACGATGTCTTTCAGGGCACGCTGATGGCCGCCGCGTCGGTGCTGGTGTTCCTCTTCGTCCTCCAGTTTGGGGGCGGGCTTGGTGACATCTCGCGCACGATTCTCTCGCACGATCCAGCGCTGCTCGGGCCGTGGGGGAAAATCACCCCGCTGGCGGCGCTGTCGTTCTTTTTCATCTTCTCGATGGGCTCGCTCGGCCAGCCCCAGGCGGTGCATAAGTACTACATGCTGCGCGATCCACTGCAGCTCAAATGGTATCCGCTGCTGAAGACCGTTGGATTGGTGCTCGTATTGTTGTTGTACTTCGGCGTTGGTGTGGGGGTGAAGGCGTTCGTGCTCGACGGCCGACTGGCGCCGCTCACCAGCCCGGATCAGGCGACGCCCGCCCTTTTGCTGAATGTGACGCCGATGATTCTTGCGGCGCTGGTGTTCTCCGGCGTGGCAGCGGCGACGATGAGCGCGGCGAACTCCTTCATCAACATCGGCGCGGCGATAGTGACTCATGACCTGCCGATCGCGTTCGGACGACGGGTTAACAACGAGCTGCGGTGGGGTAGAGCAGTTACGGTTTTCATCGCGATCGCAGCGGCACTCACGGCCCAGCAGTCCGGGGCAATGGTCGCATTCCTGGGCATTTTCGGTTGGGGATTGTTCGCGTCGACGCTCGTGCCGGCACTGGCCGTCGGACTGAACTGGCAAGGCGCGACGCGCAGCGGCGCGATGGCGTCGATTGCCACCGGACTCGTTGTCACCCTCGCCCTCGAGAGTGCTGCCTACTTCAAGGCCTTCACGTTCCCGGCGGGAGTGACGGCTTCCGCGGTCGCAATGGTGGCGTCGTTCCTGGTGTTCTTTGTGGTGTCGTGGCTGACGCGCCGGCGGGCAGCAGCGGAGCTGGATGAGGACATCCGACTCGTAATGGAGCTCTGATCGCGCGTCTATTCCGTCGCCGACTTCTTCTCTTGCTGACTGGCGATCACCCGAATGCTCTTGATGTTGACGAACTCGTGAATGCCGAATTCGCCGAGCTCGCGACCGAAACCGGAATTCTTCACCCCGCCGAAGGGCAGCCGCGCGTCGGACGCGACCATGCCATTGATGAAAAGCAGGCCCGACTCGATGTCCGCTACGAAGCGGTCGCGCTCGGCGTCGTCGCGAGTCCACGCTGAAGCGCCGAGTCCGAAGCTGGTGCCGTTGGCGATATGGATCGCATCGACGAGATCTTTCGCCTTGAAGACGGACGCGACCGGACCGAACAGCTCGTCACGCGCCGCTGGCGCATCGGCCGGGATGTCGGCGAGAACGGTCGGAGCATAGTAGAAGCCAGCGCGATCGAGTTTTTTTCCTCCGGTCAGGATGCGTGCGCCGGCGGCTACCGATTTCTGCACCTGCGCGTCGAGATCGTCGCGAATCGCACCTGTTGCCAGCGGGCCGAGCTCGGTGGCTTCGTCCATCGGATCACCGACCCGCACTTTGGCAACTCTATCGACGAATCGCTTCACGAAATCGTCGTAGATGGTTTGATGAACGATGAATCGCTTGGCGGCGATGCACGACTGGCCGTTGTTGATCATCCGCGCGGTCACCGCGGTAGAGAGAGCAGCCTCGAGATCAGCGCTGGGCATCACGATGAATGGATCGCTGCCGCCCAGCTCCACGACTGACTTCTTGAGATTGCGGCCGGCGTTACCGGCGACGGCTCGGCCGGCCCCTTCACTGCCGGTCAGAGTCACCGCGGCAACGCGCGGATCGGCGATGATTCCTTCTACTGCTTCGGTTCCGACGAGCAGTGTCTGGAATGCGTCAGGGGTGAAACCGGCGCGGCGCAACACGTCCTCGATTGCGAGCGCGCATTGCGGGACGTTCGACGCGTGCTTGAGGATGCCGACATTCCCCGCCATCAAAGCCGGCGCGGCAAAACGAAACACCTGCCAGAAGGGAAAATTCCACGGCATGATGGCGAGGACGACACCCAGTGGCTGGAACGCGACCCAGCTCTTTCCACCCTCCATCTCTACCGGCTGGTCGGAGAGAAATCGTTCGCCGTTCTCGGCGTAGTACCGGCAAGCCGTTGCGCACTTCTCTGCTTCGGCGACCGCTGCCTTGATCGGCTTGCCCATCTCGAGCGTCATCAGCTGGCCGAGCCGACGGCATTCTGTCTCGAGCAGCTCCGCCGCGTTGAGCAGCCATTGCGACCGATCCGCGAACGATGTACGCCGGTGCTTGACGAAGGCCGCGGCAGCGCGATCGAGCGTCTCGTTGATGCGACTCTGACGGTAGGGCTCGAAGGTCCTGAGTGTTTCTCCGGTGGCCGGATTGACTGTGGCGATGCTCATCGCGAGCCAAGGCTTCACTTACTGTGCCGCAGCTCGCTCTTTGGAATGCGGAGTTTGGGGTGTTCGGGATCGCTGAGATCCATTTGCTCCCACGGCACCTCGTACACCGAGTACATCCGCCCGCGCAGCGCTTTCCCGATTGGCCTGATGAGCGTCCACGCCGAGAGTCTGTCGATCAGCGCCGAAGTGCCGACGAGGTATCCCTCGACCAGGCAGGCCTTCTCCTTGTTGGTAACCCGGAATTCCTCGATGCGACCGACCTTTTCCCCATTCGTGTCGCAGACCTTTCGTCCGATGAGAAGCTCGGCGTTGATCTCGATCACTCTTCCTCCTCCTTGCCGCCGCCGGGAATGCGCTCGATGACATGCTTCGCAATCCAGATCTCCCAGTCCAGCGCGCCGGTCTCGCGTGCTTTAACGTCGAGTCTGACATCCTTGCCTACGGTTTCAACCCGCGACCACGGGATGCGCACCGGGTCGTCGCGTTTCGGCCCCCACATTTTTGCCAACCGCCTCGCGAGAGCGGCAACCCACGGGTGAATGCGCATCCACAGCGCATCGCCACCGACCAGGATGTGGGTGATCCGCGGCTGGCTCCGCTCTCCAGCGTGCATGATGAGCCCGCTGACGCGACCCATCTCGCAGTGTTCCCTGTCGGTCAACTTTTTGTCGAGAACATCGCGGACGAGCTTCACATCAGCCTCCGATGATCTCCAATGGAATCGATATGATCGCCAGCACGAACGAGATCAGGATCACGATTGCGACCACTGAGTTGCTCAACCAGCCGTTGCGGTGCTTGCCGAGGTAGATCGGGTCGTTCATGAGGAAGAGGAACGGCACGATTGCCAGCGGGAGAGTCGCCGACGTCAGAGCCATCGACATCACGGTCACCTTTATCGGATCAATGCCGAAGAGTAGAGGGATCGCCCCGAGCAGTATGATGATGGTGTAGGCGAAGGCAAATCTTGCGTCGCGGGACGGGTCGAGGTCTTCGCTCCAGCTCCAGCCCAGGCCCTGCGCAAAGAAGTACGCGATGGCCAGTGAGATCTCGAGCGCGGCTCCGAGGCAGGCGAACAGCATCGAGAAGGCGAACAGATAGAATCCCCAGTGGGTGAGCGCGGGCGTCATCAGCAGTGCCGCCTGCTCGAATTTCTCGACGTCGATCCCGCGCGGCTGGAGCGCGAGCGCGGCCGCAACGAGCACGGCCATCGACAAGAAACCACCGAAGGTCATGCCGAAGCCGGCGATGATTCTGTTCATCGGGATGTAGCTCTCGTCCCATTTGTCTTCGATTGCGCCCGAGGAATAGAAATACATGAGATATGGCGAGATGGATGCGCCCAGAATGCTCACTGCCGTGAATCCGTATTTCGCTTTGTCATCGCCTGACATCGTCGGCAGCAACCCATGCGCGGCGCTGCCCCAATCGGGATGCATTTTCACCGCGGCAACCGCAAACGAGATCGTCACCAGGCCGAGGAGCGATGCGCCGTTCTCGATCAGGCCGAAGGTTCCTTTCCACATCAGCAGCCACACCGCGATGGATACGGGGATGGCCCACCAGCGAAAGCCGATACCGCTCAGGATCTGAAGCGACAGACCAATCCCGCCCAGCTCGGCGACGAGCACCAGAAAGGCAACGGCGACGATTCCGAGCATCACGATCGAGAAGAACGGAAACCCGAATCGCTCGCGCGTGGCATCGACGATGGTGTGCTTGCTCACCGCCGACAGGCGTCCCGACATCTCGACGAGGAAGATCAGGCAGATGGTTCCGAGCAGAATCGCCCACAGAAGCTTGTAGCCGTAGTCAGCGCCGGCCTGCGCGGCCGTGACCACCGAGCCAATCTCGAGAAATCCACCCACGCTGGTGATGATGCCGAGTGCGAGCTGCAGAATCTTTTTCACTGCTTCGACTCCGCGCTGTCGGCGAACTGCTTGACCAGAACTTCGTCGGAGATCAGAGAATCCAGCTGTTGCCGGAAGCCGGGCGAGTTTTTGGCGGTCACGAGCGCCGCCATCTGGGCGATGTGGCCGCGACTGCGGGTCAGGAGATTGTCGAGGGAAGCGGTATCGACGCCCGGTACCGGTGCTTTCAGAAGCTTGGTGCCGAGCTGAAGGAGCGTCTGCTGGCAGAGCTCCAGGGTCTCACGGGTGTATTTGTCGGGCGTAGTGTGTCGGAGCCAGGCGTCGCCGGCCATTCGCGCCGTCGCCACCCACGACAGCGCAGAGTCCATCTGCTCGGCGGGCGTCGGCGGCTTGCACGCAAAAAGAATGACCAACGGAGCGACGAGGAGCCGTTTCGGAGGCATGTGATTTACATTGTCTGCCTATGACAAAAAGCCATCTGTCCGGACTCGTCCTTACACTTTTCGTGCTCAGCGGTTTGGACACTGCCTGTGGTCAATCGCAAGTGAGCACCGCGCAAAATCTTACGCAGCCACCGCCGGTGCAGCGCGAATTCAGGGGAGTGTGGATCGCGACGGTTGGAAACATCGACTGGCCGTCGGAGCGCGGACTCTCGACGCAGGAGCAGAAGGACGAGCTGATTGGCATCCTTGATCGCGCCGCGGCGCTGCATCTCAACGCGGTGATTTTCCAGGTCCGACCGGCAGCGGATGCGCTCTATGCATCGCCGTACGAGCCGTGGTCCGAGTATCTGACAGGGCAGATGGGAAAGGCGCCAAGCCCATGGTACGATCCGCTGGAGTTCGCTGTAAACGAGGCGCATCGTCGCGGTCTGGAGCTGCACGCGTGGTTCAATCCATACCGCGCGCGGCATCCATCAGCACGGTCGCGGCCTTCCGCAAACCACATCAGCGTCACCAATCCGGAGCTGGTGAAGCGATACGGCGACATGCTGTGGATGGATCCCGGCGAGCCCGAAGTGAGAGAGCGCACGCTGCAGGTCATCCTCGACGTCGTGCGGAGATATGACATCGATGGAGTTCACATCGATGACTACTTCTATCCGTACAAGGAGAAGGACCGGCGTGGGCGGGTGATGGATTTCCCCGACGCTACGAGCTGGCGGAAGTACGTCCGCTCGGGTGGAAAGCTGTCGCGCGACGACTGGCGCAGAGCGAACGTCGACAGTCTGATCCACTCGGTCTATTTACGCATCAAGGCCGAGAAGCCGTGGGTCAAGTTCGGCATCAGTCCGTTCGGGGTATGGCGGCCGGGATATCCACCCATCACCGCGGGCAAGTTCGATTCGTACGCGGAGCTTTATGGCGATTCCAGAAAATGGGTGCTCAACGGCTGGGGAGACTACTTCACGCCGCAGCTCTACTGGCCGATCGACCGCCCCGATCTGAGCTACCCGGTACTGCTGCAGTGGTGGGTCGAGCAGAACGCGAAGGGGCGCAACATCTGGCCGGGGAATTATCTCGACAAAGTCGACGGCTCGTCGACGGGATGGCCGGCGCAGGAGATCCTCGATCAGATCGCTGCGACCAGAGCGCAGCATGGCGCGACGGGGAACGTTTTCTTCAGCATGCGATCGTTCATGTTCGGCCACGAGAATCTCCCCGAGAAGCTCGTCGCCGGTCCGTACGCGAGTGAAGCATTGGTCCCGGCATCGCCGTGGCTGGACAGCATTCCGCCCGCCACTCCGATCGTACGCGTCGGACGCGATGCCGCAACGGGCGCGGTGAGCCTCTCGCTTCAGCCGCAGGGTTCGGAGCCGCCGTGGCTTTGGTTGGTGCGGACGCGGGTGGGATCGGACTGGACCACCGACGTCGTGCCGGGTCTGCAGCGATTCTACACGCTGCAAAAAACCGCCAGCGGCGTCACGGCGGACGAGCTGGCGGTTTCGGCGATCGACCGCACCGGCAACGAGAGCGCGCCGGCGCTGGTAGGTCTCGCAGCTACTTCACAGTGATTTCCTGCATCATGCCGTGCGCGAAGTGCGGCTTGCCGTCTTTTGCGTCGGGCACGAAGCAGAGCAAGAGGTAGTTGCCGGGGGCGAAATCGGCGGTGAAATACTCGGAAATACCGGGAGTCATGCCCGCGATTCCGCCGAGTGCTTTGCCCGGCGGCGGGCCTTCCATCTTCCCCATCCACTTCATGAAATCCGCGGGGGTAACGCCGGGCGCGAGCTGAACCAGCTCGACCTCGTGGACCTGGGGTCCCGCGTTATGGACTTCGATGGTGCGAGTGCCCGCCGTGATCGGTGAGGACAGCTTGAAGTTGTAATCCAACAAGTCGAGCCTGGTGTCCGCTTTCACCCTTGTCGCAGTGGGTCCCTTCGCCGGCTCGACCTTGAGTGCGCGCACCATACCCTTGGTGAAATGCGGCGGGCCATCGATGTCGACGAAGCAGACCAGGGCATAATTGCCCGGCTCGAGATTGATCGTGGCGTTTGCCTCGACGCCGGGCACCGGCGCGTTCGGGCCACCCAGCTCGGTTACCCACGCCGGCGGTGGGCCGGGGTTGGCCAGAGCAGCGCGAAGATCATCGACAGTCTTCCCATCATTCAGCTTGAGCACCGACATGTGGTGCAGCGCAGGCCCCTTGTTCAGGAACTTGAATTCGGTAAGTCCCGCGGGAATGACGTCGGGAGCCTCGAACTTGAAATCCTCACCGATGACATGAACGACATTGGCAGCCGTCGGTGTGGAGGCCGCGCTGGTTGTCTTTGTGTGCGAGCTGGCGTAAGTCCGGGCTGAGAATGCTACAACTGCTACAACCGCGATAAGACCGATTACGGTCGTCGCTTTCGACATGAAACCAAATCCTCCGATGACAGTTCTTGATTTGAAGCGGACACATCTTGCCGGTCTATATCCGCGCTGTCAACAGAGAATTCCGCGCTTCTCCAGGAGCAGGGACTTCACCTTGAGTGCATCCCCTGTAGCTGCGCCGAGCGCGGTGTTATCGAAGATGCACCACGTTCGCGCACCTGACACTGCGCTGTCTTCAAGTCTCCTACCCACCTGTTCGAGCAGTTCGGGCGAATACGCCGAGTAGTAGACGCGGGGCGATCCGTGCAGCCGGTAGTAAACGATGTCCGGGCATCCACCCGGCTCCGCGCCGGCAGGAACGCGCGCAGGGTCGGCTGCCACGCGCGCGACTTTGTACTCACGCAGGATCGAATCAGCCTCCGCTCCAAACCATGTCTCATGCCGCGGCTCGAAGACGACGTCGCCCTGAAAGCGTTCCCTGAGCTGCGCGAAGAAATCGCCCGCCAGTTGTGAATCGAACGCGAAGCTCGGTGGCAGCTGGACCAATATCGGGCCTCTCTTCGCACCCAGTCCGGAGGTCTCGTCGAGAAATCGGTCGAGATTGCCTGTCGCTCCGACCAGCCGCGCGGCGTGGGTGATCGCCTTGGGAAGCTTTACGGCAAACCGGAAGGAATCGGGAACCGAAGCCGCCCAGCGCTCGTAGGTCGAAAAGCGGTGCGGTCGGTAGAAGCAGGAATTGATCTCTACCGCATTGAATAGAGATGCGTAGCGCTGGAGATGCGTCCCCTCGGCGGCGAAGCGATCCGCGTGTTCCCGCCGAATGTTCCACCCGGCGACGCCCAGAAAGACGGGCGCAGAAGACAGTTGTGGAATATCGCTGTGCAGCATCCTAGCTTGTGGCTGAGAGTATGAATCGAGGATCGAAGAGCTACGCACCCGGCGCGCCAACCTGCGCGCTGGCTGTCGTGGCGATCGTGCTGACGGGGTGCGCGCACAGCTCCAGCGCGCTTCATGCCCGGCGCCACATCGGCTATTGGGAGGCTCTCGCCGAGCTTCATCCGGTCGACGCGGTCGCCAGCGCGCGCACCGAATCAGAAAAGGAATTTGCCGAAGCCCTCGGCAATCTGATGAACGGCGAGATGGAAAAGGCGGAAGAGCGGTTTGGAAAACTTCGGTCCGCCGCCACCGACACCATCATCAAGACCGGATCGCGGGTGATCTACACCGCGACTCTCCAGTACCAGGAGAAATGGGCCGATCTCGCCGCGCTGAAAAGCGAGCCGACTCCCGTCTATATCGATCGGTCCGACCGCGCGAACATCGAGCTGTGGGCCGACGCGTTCAAGAACCTGCCGCCGAAAACTTTCACTTTTCGCTCGCCGGTCACTCGACTGACGATGTCGATGTCGGCGGTGGGAACACCGCTGGTGCCAGTCACAATCGCGGGCAAGGAATACAACTTCTGGCTGGACACCGGCTCGAGCCTGACGATGCTGGCGTCGGACGTTGCGCGCGACCTCGGCATCCAGCCGCTGGTCGCCGACACCCTCGAGATCGTCACCAGCACCGGCCGCGTGAAAGCGAGCCCGGCGGTGGTGCCGCGGCTGCAAATCGGCCAGCTGGTGGTGCAGAACGCGCCGACGATGATCGTCGATCAGACGATGATGCAAATGCGCGAGCCGCGGCCGATCGATCGCGCCGCGCCGGTGAAGATCGACGGCATTATCGGCTTCGACATCATCAGGCAGCTGGACCTGGAGATGGATTACGGTGAAGCGACGATCCGGCTCCGCAACCCGACGACGGCGCGTCACGGCGTCGAGCGAAACATGTTCTGGGTCGGCCTGCCGGTGGTAAAGCTGACGAGCACCGACGGCATCCCGCTTCATTTCGGGCTCGATACCGGCGCACAGGTGACCTTCGTTACGGAGACACTGCTCGACAAGCTGCAGCTCTCGCCCGCGCGGACCGAGAGCCGGCGGGTTGGCGGACTGGGCGGCGAGATCTCCTTGCGCGCTCCGGTGCTGCCGGACCTGAAAGTTCTGGTCGGAAATTTTCCAATCCTTTTCCGGGGCGCGGTCGTGCGCGCTCCAGTTTATCAGGTCCTCGCGTCGCTCGACGGCGTGCTTGGTGGCGACGTCTGGAACAGCGGTATCGTGCGCATCGACATGACCAACGGGATTTTCGCGGTGCGGAGGGCTCGCTCGCCGTTCTAATTGGTTAGCTTGGTGCCTAACATGGCTGCGCGAGACTCTCTGATCGTCGAAGCGGTGGTGACCCCGCGCTTCGACATTTTTTATGCGTTATACACCCTGACCGCCGACACCAGCTCACCACTTGGCGAATGGAAGGAAGCGGCGCGTCGAAGGGTGTCGCGCGATCTGGATCGCATCGGCCAACGGCTGGCGCCGCTGCCGATTTTCTGGCCGCTGCTGGCGGATGCTTTGCAGCGGGTGCCGGGCGAAATCTCGTTCGATGAAATCGTCAAATTCCTGGAGCGGATTCCACCGCCCGATCTGCAGCGCGACGTGCTGTCGGGGATCTTCCACGACGCCGCGACCGTCGAGACGCTGGTTTCGGCGCGTCGCAGCCTGAAGCAGGTACTGGGCGATGAAGATCTGCACGGCGCGCAGCTGGCAGGGCATTTCGGCCTGCGACCGTACAGCGCGGAGTCCGCAGCGATCAAGGCGATCGCGTATCTGTTGAACGAGCCAGAACGGTATCGAAGCGATCTCGTGTCGGCGCTCCGAGTCTTCTGGGAAAATGGCTTCGGTGAGGAGTGGACGTCGATCGAGCCGCAGCTGCGCGCCGAGGTGGTGTCGATCCGGAAGGCGGGCGGAGAATCGAAGCCGGAAGCAGTGTTGGGTGAGCTCGATCTTCCGGTCTCGTTCGACGATGGCGCTCGGGAGATAAGGCCCCGAGCCGGCTCACCGATCCGCTACAGCCGGATCGATCGCTGCTACGTCGTGCCGTCGGCGTTCAATTCGCGCAAATGGTGGGCGAAGTACGAGACGAAGAACGGAAATTTTGCGGTGTACCTTCCCGCCTTCGTGCGCGTGCGCATCGCGAATCGGGTCGATCGGGAAAAGCGGAAGACGGATGCCCGACCAGCTCCCGCGGTGCGGGTCGACGCTGAATCCGTCTTTCGCGCGCTTGGCGACACCACGCGGTATGCGATTGCGTCGATTCTCGCGCGCAAACCCACGACATCCGCGGAGCTGGCGCGCAGCCTCAAGGTATCGAAGCCGACCATCACGCATCACGTCCAGACCCTGCGGGCGGCGGGACTTCTTTCGGAGGAGTCAGCCGGCGGATCGACGGTGTTGACGCTGCGGCAGGATGCTTTGGCGGCGTTGTCGGCGGCTGCCGTGAGCCAGCTTTTCGATTCGACGGCGGATCTGGCCCTTTCGACGACCCGGAAGCGCCGGACCAGTTAGCCGCGGCCTAGAGGGGTCAACCCGCCGCCAGCCTCAACCCAAAAACAGGCGACGGCCCTCAAAAAAATCTAAAATCGGTGAAAAAACCCAGAATCTTTTAAACCCTTTTCCCGTAGGGTGAGTCTAAGAAGCAGAGACCGGAACGAACTCCGGCTGCAGGGATGGAGCTACTGGTTGAGCTTGTAGGACGGGTGGGCCACCAGTAGCCGGCCCCGTACCCCTAAAAAGGTACGGGGTTTTTCTTTTCTGTCTCACTGATTCGCGGGCTCCGGATATCCGGTGTCCATGATCGCGAGCCAGCGACCGCCATCGCGTCGCCACATCGTGACGTACCGGCCGCGACCGAGCTCCTTGCCTGCATCCGCGGCGCGTCTGCTCATCACCCAGTAGCGGCCAATCGTCGAGCCGATTTTTCCACCGCTATACACGTACGCTTCGGTGGGCTCCCAATTGAGAGTGCTGGTGGTGTCGGAGATATTGGGCATGTCGAACTGTCTGATCGCTTCGTGACCGCGCACCATGTTGCCGCGGTACCGAATGCGAATCGCATCGGGGGCGTAGAAGGACATCCATCCGTCGATGCCGCGCGCGTGGGTCGCGATTGCAAAGTCCCGGTCCGCCTGGATCAGTGATGCTTCGGTCGCTGTGCCCACGCTGCCGCCACCGCCGGTATTGGCCGTCGCGCAAGCGACGGTGAGCGCAACCATCACCGCGCCGCTGACTACTCTGTGCATAAAGCCTCCGTGTTCGGGTATCGTGACTTCTTCCGGGCCGCAACCTACCGCCACTTTCACGCTCCGAATGTCAACGCTAGGTTTGCGGTTCGTCAAATAACTGACATCACTGTGATGGAGTGAACATGGCTGATGCCTTCGCGCCGAATCTGCTGGCTGGCAAGCACGCTCTCATCACGGGCGGCGGCAGCGGGATCAATCTGGCCATCGCGAGGCGCTATGCGGCGAGCGGCGCCGCGGTTTCGTTGATTGGACGCACCAAGGAAAAACTCGATGCCGCGGGCAACGAGATCCGTAAAGCCGGCGGTAAGGCGGCGGGCTATCCGTGTGATGTGCGCGATTATGACGCGCTTGGCGCGGCGATCAAGGCCGCACGCACCGCGAGCGGAGAGATCGATCTCGTGGTTTGCGGCGCGGCAGGAAATTTTCCCGCCCCCGCGCTCGGCATGTCGGCCAACGGGTTCAAGGCCGTGATCGACATCGATCTCCTCGGCACCTTCAACACCTGTCGCGCGGTATTCGAGCACCTCAAGCGCCCCGGCGCGTCGATCATCAACATCTCTGCCATGCAGGCTTTCACGCCGACGCCGATGCAGTCGCACGTCTGCGCGGCGAAGGCTGGTGTCGAGATGCTGACGAAGTGTCTGGCGATCGAGTGGGGCGTGGAAGGAGTGCGCGTCAACGCCATCGCGCCGGGCGCTGTCGACGATACCGAGGGGATGCGACGCCTGGCGCCGACGCCGGAGATTCGCCAGCAGCTGACTCGCGCGATTCCACTGAAGCGATTCGCGACGAAGGACGAGATCGCCGATCTGGCTTTGTTCCTTTCGAGTGAGGCCGCGCGCTTCATCACCGGCGCGGTCGTCGTCTGCGACGGCGGCCAATCGATCGCCGGGCTTGGTATGGCGATGATGGCGGCAATGCAGCCACGCGCGTGACCGGCATCCGACGGTTGGCAGTTTTCTGCGGCTCGAATACCGGCGCGCGTCCGGAATACGAGGAAGGAGCGCGGTCGCTGGGCCGGCTGCTGGCCGCCCGAAAAATCGGCGTTGTTTACGGCGGATCGAGTGTCGGTCTAATGCAGGCGCTGGCCGAGACGATGGTCGAGGAGGATGGCGAGATCATCGGCGTGATACCGAAGATGCTTGTCGAGCGCGAAGTGGCGAATACAGCGCTCGACGATCTGCGTATCGTCGGCTCGATGCACGAGAGAAAGGCAATGATGGCAGAATTGGCGGACGGCTTCGTAGCACTCCCGGGCGGAATCGGCACGCTGGAAGAGTTCTTCGAGATCTGGACCTGGGCGCAGCTGGGCGTGCACGAGAAACCGTGCGGGCTTCTGAATCTTGGCGGCTACTACGATCCGTTGCTCGCGTTCCTGGACGGAGCAGTCGAAGAGCGATTCGTGCGCCAGGTCCATCGCGACATGGTCATCGTAGAGAGCGATCCAAAGACTCTGCTCGAAAGGTTTAGCGCGTATGATCCG
>CAMLDY010000047.1 GCA_946478895.1 uncultured Gemmatimonadota bacterium | reverse complement strand
AAAATCGGGACGGCGGGATTTGAACCCGCGACCCCCTGAACCCCATTCAGGTGCGCTACCGGGCTGCGCTACGTCCCGTATCGCCAAATTTTCTCGGCGAAAACAGACCCGCAGTATAGCGGCTCCGCTCCCCTCCATCAACCGAACGGTTAAGGGGAAGCCCTCGCTCCGCCACGCTCGCACAATCGTTGCGGTGATTTCGCGCCAAATTCGTCGTTCCGCCGTCCAAAGCCACTCCAGCTCGTCCGAAATCATCGATTCTGGTCAAGCGGGTCGGGCGACATACGTGCATAAGGCAACCAGCCAATGAATGAGCTCTGACAAGGCCAGGAAGCGACGAGCATCGGGCGCGTCTTCCAGCTCGGGCGACACACCGCCAGAGGGAACGCCGATCACCCCGATCTCGCACTCGGGACTCGCCGACGCCATCAAGCACGGAGGAAAGATTTATCAGCTGATGGTCGAAGCGGTGCGCGACTACGCCATCTTCATGCTCGATCCGCAAGGTCACGTTGCCAGCTGGAATCAGGGCGCACAACGGATCAAAGGCTACAGCGCTGATGAAATCATCGGTCAGCATTTTTCGGTTTTTTACCCGCGCTCGGCCGTCGAAACGGGCCACCCGCAGTACGAGCTGAAGGTCGCCGCCGAAGTTGGTAGGTTCGAGGAAGAAGGCATTCGCGTCCGCAAAGATGGATCACAGTTCTGGGCCAACGTCGTCATCACCGCAGTCCACGATGAGACGGGAACGCTGGTCGGCTTCGCGAAGATAACTCGCGACCTCACCGAGAGGCGGAACGCCCAGCTGCGCGCGATCGCCGACGCAAGACGTGTCGCGGAAGCCGAAGCGGCAAACGTCGCGAAGAGCGAATTCCTGACGGCGATGTCGCACGAGCTACGCACACCCCTCAACGCGATCGGCGGCTACACCGACCTTCTGAGCCTCGGACTTGGCGGACCCGTGACGCCCCAGCAAACCGAGTACATCGAGCGAATTCGTCGCAGCCAGCAGCATTTGATGGGCGTCATCACCGACCTTCTCAATTTCAGCCGGATCGAGGCGGGCCATCTCACCTACGACATCGCGCCGATTTCTCTCGCTCACGTCATCGACGCGGTGGCGCCGTTGGTTCGGCCCCAGGCGGTAAAAAAGAACATTGAACTTGATATCGACACGGCAAATCGCACCTGCATCGCCACGGGCGATCGCGCCAAAGTCGATCAGATCCTGATCAACCTGCTCTCCAACGCAATCAAGTTCACCGCACCGCTCGGCTCGGTAAAAGTGACGTGCCGACTCTCGGACGACATGGCATCGATTGACGTCATCGACAACGGCGTCGGCATCCCGGCAGAAAAACAGGAATCCATCTTCGAGCCGTTCGTTCAGCTCGGACGCACGCTCACCAGTGCGCACGAGGGAGTCGGACTCGGCCTCGCAATCAGCCGCGACCTGGCGCGGGGCATGGGTGGGAATCTCACCGTGGTGAGCTCACCGGGAGTGGGCTCGACCTTTTCGCTCACGTTGCCGCGCGAGGAGTGACGACCCGTCGCCGTCAGGGCTCGATCAGACGGCCGACGTAGAAATCGCCGAAGACAGCGTACTTCGCGCTGACTTCGTCGAACCGCATGTCGGTGACGAGCTTCTTGAAATCGAGCGGATCCCGCGCGAATAGCGTGACTCCCCACTCCCACGCGTCCAATCCAATCGCACCGCTGATCACCTGCTGGACCTTTCCCGCGTAGCGCCGGCCGGTCAGACCGTGCGCGTACATCAGTCTGCTGCGCTCGTCGAGCGACAGCGTGTACCAGTTCTGGCCCTCGTCGCGTCGCTTCGACATCGGATAGAAGCAGACGTAGGGCATGTTCGCGGGAAGCTCCGGATACAACCGTCGCCTGATGTGGGCGCTCTCTCTTTCCGCAGCCGCGCGATCGGCAAGCGCCTTAACGTATTCGGCGTCACCAACTTCGCCGCCGCGCGCACTGGCGGCGCGCGCGAGCTCCGCGGTGATGTGGTAGAGTCCCGCCTCGGTCACGCTCAGAAAGGAGTAGGATAACTCCAGCTCCTTCGCCACAGCGCTCGCCGCAAAAGAATCTTGAACCCGCGCTAGTTCGTCGAGCGAATCGCGAAAATGGATCGCCATCAAATCGGAGCCCGACCCGATCAGCCGAGCGAAGCAGCTCCAACCCGCCGGGGGCGTTGTTTTCCCCCCTCCGGTACCGCGCGAAGGACGAAGAGAGGCGCGTGCGCGTTTGGCGAGGCTCGACAAATTGGGCGCCCCAGTCTTTCCCTTCCCCGCGCGAAAAACCTGGTGGAGCGCGTACCACCCCTCGAGGGTCTCGGGCGGATGGGCAACCGGCGGATTGGTCATCTTCTAAAACTAGCGAAGCGTGTAAGACCGGCCCCGGATGGCGACGAGCAGAGTCGGGACGACGAACAACGTAATCGGAGTGGAAAGCGTGAGTCCCCCGATGACGGCCAGAGCGAGCGGCTTCTGGAGCTCGCTTCCCGCCCCGATCCCGAGCGCCAGGGGCAACAGACCGAACAGCGTGCACAGCGTCGTCATCAGAATCGGGCGCAGGCGGACGCGCGCCGCCTCGGTGATCGCCGTCGCCAGTGGCAGATTGGCCGCCAACATCCGGCGGCGCGTGAAGTCCAGCAGGATGATTCCGTTCTTGACGATCAGCCCGACGAGCAGGATCAGTCCCATGAACGACGACACGTTCAGCGGAGTACCTGTGACGAGCAGGAGTCCGACCGCGCCAACGAACGAGAGGGGTGCCGCCAAAAGCACAATCAGCGGTTCGACGAACGACTGGAATTGCAGCACCATGACCGCGACGACGCTCGCGGCGGCGAGGCCGAGCACCAGCAGCAGCCCGCGAAACGCTTCCTGCTGACTGGCGTACTGCCCGCCCAGCTCGAGCCGGATCGACGCGGGGGGTGGCTGCTTGCGCAAAACCTCTTTCACGTCCTTCATCACGTCGCCCAGGGAGCGGTCGCTGACGTCAGAGGTCATGGCGATCATCTGCTGCTGATTCTCGCGCAACAGCTCGGCGCGGGTCTCCACGGGCTCGAAGGTCGCGAGCGTACCCAGCGGCACGGGAGCCCCGGTTTGCGTCGAAACGATCGGTAGCACGGTGAGCTGCGACGCGTTGTAGCGGACGGTATCAGGCGCGCGAACTCTCACTCCGATGGACCTGTCCTCGAGTCGTACCTCGCCGGCCGGCGCGCCGAGCAACGCCGACATGGCAGCGTTGGCGATCGCCTGTGGCGTCAGGCCGACGCGATTTGCCTCGGCCTCGTTCACATGCATGTCGAGCTCCGCACTCGGCTCGCTGACCCCATTGTAGAGATCCTCGACGCCGGGAATCTCCGAGATTTTCGGCTCAACGCTCCGCGCGTAGCTCTCGAGACGGTCGAGATCGGGTCCGTAGAGCTTTATCTCCACCGGGCGCGCTGCGCCCGCCAGATCGTTGATCACATCGGAAAGGATCTGCACGAACTCAATCCGCAGCCTGGGAACGGCGGCCTCGACTTTTGCGCGAACATCGTCGATGACGTCGAAGATGGAGCGCGATCGCTTCCCGGGTGGCGTCAGACGCGCTACGATGTCGCCGGTGTTCTGCTCCGTAGCAAAAAGTCCAAGCTCGGCGCCGGTCCGACGTGAAGTGCCCTCGATCTCGGGCGTCTTCGCGAGAATCTCTTCAACGATGTGAATCTGGCGATCGGTCTCGGCGAGCGCGGTACCCCCGGGAGTGAAGTAGTCGAGCACGAACGCCCCCTCGTCCATCTCAGGGAGAAAGCCCGTTCCGACGAATCGCTGGGCGATGAGGCCGGCAACGACGAGGACAGCGGCGGCGGCGAGCATCCGCCGCGGGTGGGACAGTACCTGCGCCAGCGACCGCTCGTACCGCACCGACAGCGCATCCAGTGAGTCACGTATGCGGCGCATCGATCCCGCAAAGCCGGCTCGTGACGGCTCAACCGCGCGCTCGAATTCGGTCGTGTCCGCGTCGGCCGCGGTGAGAAACTGGTCCGCCATCAGCGGGATGATGGTCACCGCCAGAACGAGCGAAACGAGTACCGCAATGGTAAGGGTGATGGAGAGCGCCGCGAAGAACTGACCCACGACACCGGTCAACAGCCGCAAAGGCAGAAACACGACCACGGTGGTCAGGGTCGAGGTCGTCACCGGCCAGATCAGCTCGTTCAGCGCATCACGAATCGCCTCGTGGCGATTGGAGTTGACCCCGAGGTGTCGCACGATGTTCTCGGTGATCACGACCGAGTCGTCGATCACGAGACCGATCGCGATCGCCATCGCACCGAGCGTCATCAGGTTGAAGGTCTGGCCGAGTAGAGACATCGCGAAAACACTGATGGCCAGCGTCAGCGGGATCGACGATGCGCTGATCGCGGTGATGCGCGCGTGGTGCAGGAAGAGGAGGAGGATCATGACCGCGAGAATGGCGCCGATGATCATCGCGTCACGCACCGACTTGATGGCGTCCCTGACGAGCGCGCCCTGATCGTAGACCGGCTTGAGCCTGACTCCGCGCGGGAGCGAGCCGCCGACGGATTTCGCCAGACTGGCAACGCTGTCGACTATCCCGAGGGTATTTCCACCAGGCTGACGGGTAATGTTGATCAGCGCGGCCGGCTTTCCGTCGCCGGCGATGATCCGCACGTGATCTTCCGTGCCTAGACTTACCGTCGCGACATCGCGCACGCGCAACCCGTGGGCGACGACGATCGACGCTATGTCCTCGGGCGTGTGCGCCTCCTGCGCGGCCACGATGAGGTACTGCTTGTAGTCCTGCGGCAGTCGGCCGATCGCGCTGACGCCGGTCGCATCGCGAATGGCGTTCGCGAGATCGTCGTAGGTGAGGCGCTGCGCGGCGAGCCGCGCGGGATCGGCGACGACCTCGACTTCGCGTACGTCGCTCCCCTGCACATCGACGCGGCCGACTCCGGGCACGCGCGAGATCAGCGGTTTCAGCTGGTATCGGGCGATGTCGTAGAGATCGGCTGGGTCTCCACCCTCGAGATTGTACGACAGAATCGGAAACAGCGACGGTGTCATCCGCTCGACTTCGATGTCGAGCTCGGCTGGGAGAGTGCCCCTCACCTGGTTTACGCGCGCCTGCACTTGTTGCAGCGCGTAAGTCATCTCTGTGTTGTCGGAGAACGTGACGCTGATCTCATCGGCGCCGCGGATGGTGCGCGACTTTACGCGGGTCACGCCGGGTACGATGCTCACCGCCTCTTCGATCGGTCGCGTCACCGAGAAGAGCATCTGCCGCGCACCGAGAGAGGATCCCTGAGCTACGATCAGAACGCGTGGAAAAGCGAGCTCAGGATAGATGGCAGATGGGAGTCGCAGGGCCGTGTAGATGCCGGCGGCACTTAGCAGGGCGACGATCAGGTAGACAAAGCGGCGCTGGGCGGCGAGTCCGTCGAAGAGCGATTTCACTATCTGACCTGGCTTACCTTTACGCTGTCCTCCAGACCGTACGCGCCCTCGGTTACGACCGTCTCACCTGCCGCCAGACCGGAGGTTATCTCGGCGCTCGTCGTGGTGCGTCGTCCGACGGTGACTTTGCGCGCTCGCGCAATGTTGCCGGGTGTCACGACAAAGACGTTGAACCCATCGCCTACGGGGACGAGCGCCGCCACCGGTACCACGATCGCGCGCGGCTGGACTGCTGTCGCGATCTGCCCGAAAATCGTTTCGCCAATTCTGAGCGGACGCGCGGTTGGAGGCGCCTGGGCGCGGACAGGAACGGTTCGTGTCGCGGAGTCGACCGCGCCACCGACATCCACGACGTGACCGACGCCGAGCGGCTCCCCTTTCGCGCTCTCGCCCGCGCTGAGAGTGACCGACGCGCCCGGCGCGATTCGCGCCGCGTCGGTCGGGGAGACGTTGAAGATGATGTCCAGCGCGGTCAGATCCGCGACCTCCACGATCGGCTGGCTCACATCGACGGACCCGCCGAGCGGAGCGTTCAGCTTCGTTACTACACCGGAGATAGGACTGCGCAGGGTGGCAAGCTGGGCGGAACGACGCGCGACAGCCGCTGCGGCGCGCGCCTGCGCGAGCTCCGTCGCGGCCTGGTCGGCGTCCTTCGATGGTGAGATGCCGGCATCGACGAGCCGGCGCGCGCGCTCGTAGTTGCGTTCGGCCGCGGTCAGGGCGGCGTCGGCACTCTGCGCTGCGGCAACGAACGGAGCCTGCTCGAACGCCACCAATGGCGCTCCGGCCTTGACGCTCTGTCCCTGCGACACGTAAACCGTGGCGATGCGTGCCGGCGCGGGTGCGCTCAGCGATGCGACGTGCCCGCTCCGCGCGCTGACCGTCCCGATCGAGCTGACCACTTCGGCGAACGGCTGGATGGTCGCGACTGCCGTCTTCACCTGGACGAGTGCGGCTGTTTCCTCAGTCGTCTCGCCGGAGTGACAGGCGCTGAGCAGGGTGATGATGACGCCGATGGCGAAAGTCTTCATCGCATGCCTGGACCGAGGTTGTACAGACGGAGCGTGGCAGTCGCGATCCACGCCTCGGCGACGTCGTCGATGTAATGCGACACGATCTCGCGCGCATTGCGCTGCGCCTCGAGAACCGCAGGCAGCCCTTCCGCGCCTTCACGGTACGCGGTGAGTGACATCGCGGCAATACGATCGGCGTTCTCGAGGAGCAGGCGGTCCCGCCGGATTCGCTCGAGGGCCAGCGCGCGCGCCCTCGTCGCGCGCCCGATCGCCGCCCGGGTCTCGAGGCGAACGAGCGCGAGCTCCGCGACAGCACGGTCCCGCTCAGCGGTCGCTTGAGCTATGGCGCCGCGATTTCGATTCAGCAGTGGCAGCGGGATCGAAACGCCAAAGGTTGGAAGCACGCCAGGCTCGGAGGGATCCCCATGCTCTACTCCAGCCTGAACGCTCAACGGAGTGAAGATCCCGCGTCGCTCGGCGCGCAGGGCGAGATCCGCTGCTCTCAGACCCTGCTCGGCGGCTGCAATCGGCAGATCGGTGACGACCAGTGAGTCTGAGATGGCGGGTGGGAGGGTCAACGAGTCCACCGGAGCGACCGTGACTCTTGCGCTGTCGAAGCCCATGATCGTCTGCAGATCGAATAGCGCTGAGACGTAGCCGAGCGAATCGACGGCAGCCTGGTTCTCGGCCTGACCGGCATTGACATTCGCAAGAAGAACGTCGAGCTCGCTCGCGTCACCAGCGTCGCGGCGAAGAACCGCCATCCGTCTGAGGCTGTCGGCATCTCTGGCATTTCTCTGCGAAAGGCGGAGGTGCTCACGCGATGCGAGGGCACGGGTGTAGGTGGTGTCCGCGTCGAGGGCTGCCGCGGCCTGCTCAAAGGCAAAGCGATAGCGGCTGGCCAATCTCGCCGCCCCGGCAGAGCCAATGCGCGCTGAGCGGACCCCGAAGATATCGATGGGCAGATCGAGTATCTCGTGATAACGCGGGACAGATTTCGAGTAGGTCAGGCCGAGGCTTGGATTCTCGAGCTGTCGCGCGGCCAGCAGCTGCGCGGCGCCAACCATGGTGTCGGCGCGGGCGAGAGCGGCGCGCGGTCCCTGGCTCATCGCTGATTCCACCGCTTGCTCTCGGGTGACTGGTGTCTGGCCAAGGAGAGCTGGTGGCAGACAGGCAATTCCAGCGGCGAGGGTGAAAAAGCGCATCAGGAAATTTACGCCGACCAGACGCAAGCGCGGGTGGGTTGGAGCGCATCCGGCGCTCCAACCCACCCGCGTTCCTCTTGACGTCGCCGCGTAATTCGCGCGCGGCTACTTCTTGGCGGCCGTCTTTTCCTTTGCCGCTTCCTTCTTCTCCGTCCTGGCGGACTCGTGCATCTTCCCGACTATCGAGCCGTCGATCGCGCTGACGTTCACTTCCTCGACCCCGGACTTTCCCGGCACGGTGATGTCGTAGGAGTAAATCAGCTTTCCCTTCTCCCGCTCCAGCTCGCTCGACTTCACGGTGCCGTTTGGCACTTCCTTGAGGGCCGTCGCGCGGGCGGCCGCCTCGGTGATCTTTGCCTCTTTCTGCAGCGTCGCCTGCGTCTCGACAGTCTTCACTTTCTTGTGTGGCTTCGTCGACCTGGTCGCCTGCATCGTCGTCTTCGCCGCGGTCTTGCTGGTCTTGGCAGTTCCCTGTGCACCCGCAACCGCCGCGGTAGCAGCGATGGCCAGCGCCACCGCCATGACTCTCTTCATGCTTCCTCCTTCGATGTTTTGAGCTACGCACGCTCGTGCGTTGCCGCATTTCACGGGAATCATAGGTGCGAAACCTGTCGTCATGATTACAGGTTGTAGCTCTTCTACGCGCAAGCTTTAGATTGGCGCCATGCGAGTTCTATTGGTTGAAGACGATCCGCGCCTGGCATCGATCATCAAGACCGGTTTCGCCGAGAACGGCGTGCAGGTGGTGACGGTCGCTACGTACGCGGAAGGAAAGGCGAAAGCGACACTGGGAAGCTTCGATGTCATCGTGCTGGATGTGATGCTGCCGGGCGGAAGCGGGTTCGATCTCTGTCAGGAGCTGCGCGCCGCGCAGGTCGCGACGCCGATTCTGATGTTGACCGCGCGCGATACCGTGGACGATCGCGTGACCGGCTTGAACGTCGGTGCCGACGACTATCTCACCAAGCCGTTTGCGTTTCGCGAGCTGCTGGCGCGGGTGCGGGCGCTTGCCAGGCGTCGCGGTGCGCCATTGCCGGAGACGCTCAAGGTCTCGGACCTCGAAGTCGAGCTCGACGCGCAGCGCGTGAGACGGGCGGGCAAATCGATCGAGCTGACGGCGAAAGAATTCTCGTTGCTGGAATTCTTCGTGCTGCACCACGGACAGGTCGTCGATCGGGCCGCGATCACGGCCCACGTCTGGGACGAAAACCACGATCCATTCACCAACGTTCTGGAGGTCCTGGTCAGACGCCTCCGCCGCAAGATCGACGACGAGTATCCGGTCAAGCTGATTCAGACGGTGCGCGGCGCCGGATATCGTTTTGGCGATTGAAGGAAGCTCGTCGCGAATCGAGCTGCGCCGGCTCGTCCGGCTGCGGCTCCGGCTCACGATCTGGTACGTCGCCACCTTCGCACTCATAATCTTCCTGCTCGGCGCCGGATTGTTCGCGGCGATCAGCCACCAGCTGTCCGAGCAGCTGGACCAGTCGCTGCGGAACGCGACCCTCGAGCTGGTACGCGCCGCGAGGATCCGCGAGCAGGAGGGCGCGAACTTACGCGCGCGGGTACTCGACGCTGTCGACGAGCTCAACATTCCCGACCGGGTGCTCTACCTGCTCGACACCAGCGGCGTCGCGATCAAGCCGGCCGATGCCGATCCCTGGATCCGCGACGCCGCGCGTCAGGCCGCCGCAAATGGCCAGGCGACCGTTCAGCGCGGAATAGCGCCGGACAGCACCCTGAGGCTCCACGCGGTCAAATTCAGGCTCGTCTCGGGTAGGGACCTCATCGCGGTCGCGGTAGCAGACCAGGAGGAGCTGGAGGACAAGTACGCCGATCTGATAACTGCGTTCGTGGTGTTCGCTTTTGCAGCGCTGGTTCTGGTCGCCGCAGGTGGATTCATTCTGGTACGGAAGTCCACCGCGCCAATCGAGCGCTCGATCGAGTTCATGAGAAGATTCATGGCGGACGCGGCGCACGAGCTTCGGACGCCGATCACCATTCTCCGATCCCGCGCCGAGATTGCGCTCCAGCAGCCGCGTGAAGAGTCGACTTACGTAGATGCTCTGCGCGGCATCGAGGCCGAGGCTCGACGTCTGGGCGGGATCGTGGACAGTCTGCTGGTACTCGCGCGGGCAGACGCGGGCGAGCGACAGATCGAGAAGCAGCCGATCTTTCTCGACGACATCGCGCTCGACGCCGCGGGCGCGGCGCGGATCGTCGCCCGCCAGAAGGATGTGGATCTGACCATCGACGAATTCGAGGAAGCTCCCATCGAGGGAGATCCAACCCTGGTCAGACAGCTGATCATGATCGTCCTCGACAACGCAGTGAAATTCACCGACGCCGGAGGTGAAGTCCGTGTTGGGGTGTCAATGCAGCAGGGAGCGCCGACGATCGTTGTCCGTGACACGGGAATAGGCATCAGGACCGACGAGATGGAGATGGTTTTTCAGAGATTTTTTCGTGGCGAGACCGCGCGGAGCCGCACCGATGGCGCCGGACTCGGGCTGTCCATCGCCAACTGGATCGCCCGGGAGCACGGCGCCGATATCGCACTGACATCCGAGGCCGGCAACGGCACGACTGTTCGGATCAGATTCCCTGCTCGGGCGCACACCGACCCCATCGCGTAGCAACGCGAGTTCCTGCCCAATGCGGATCGTGGCGCTCGATCTAGGATCCGGCGCATGACGGCGGAGCAGTCTCGGCGCTGGACCTGGCCGATTGCGGTCAGCACGGTGCTGGCCATCTCGTCGATTTTCCCACTCCCGCCGCTCATTGACCTCAGTAACCCAGCGGCGGTGCCGGCGGGAACACTCCACTTCCCGATTGCCTATCACTTGCTCGCTCCGGCGTCGGTCATTCTGGACACCCTGACCCTGCTCGCGCCCGCGCAGTACCTGGGCACCCTGGGGCTCGGTGCAATCACGTATATCCTCTGCATCGCCCGTCGAAGCTCGCCGCGGCGCGGTCGCGCAAGTCGCCCGCTGCTGACGCTTGGATTTCGACTCATTGTCGGAGGGTTGGGCCTTGCTGAATTGGCTCTTGTCGCCAGGAGACCCATGGCGTCCCTGACGCTCCGCGATCCCGAATTGCTTGCGATCGATTTTCACAGTCACACCTCTGCGTCGCACGACGGGAGGCCGAGCTTCGGCGCAGAAGAAAACCGCGAGTGGCACTCGAGCGCCGGGTTCGCGGCCGCGTATGTGACAGATCACCGCACTCTGGAGGGTGCGGTCAGCGCCGCAAACTTCAATCCGGGATTGGCCGGTAGTGGCACAACGTTGCTTCCGGGAGTCGAGCTGCGTGATGGAGATGAGCATCCCATTCTGATTGGGATAGATCCCCTGCGCACTCACATAACCTCGGGCGACTGGCATCCCGCATCGATTGATCGTGACAACGATCCGACGCCTGCTGTTCTTCTTCTTTCACTGCCGGGCGACCTGATTCGGGTTCCAGCGGAGATGACTCGCGGGCGCGTTCGCGTCGCCGGGATCGAGGTGTCGGATGGCTCTCCGCGAGGAATTGCTCAGGCGGGTCGGGATCGGCAGATGATACGCGCCTTCGCTACCAGGAGCAGCGTGGCTACCGTGTCAGGATCGGACAATCACGGATGGGGACGCACGGCGCCGGCGTGGAGCGTGATGCGAATTTCAGGCTGGAGGACGATGACACCAGCCGAGCTCGACGTGGCAATCCGACGCACCCTGATTGAGGAAGGGCCGCGCGCCGTGCAGGTCGTGGCGAGGCGGACGGCGCCGATCCCCAGGACGCGCGCCAGCGTCGCGATTTCGGGATTTGCCGTAGCCATTGTGATGTTGCGGACGATGAGCATGCCCGACCGCATTTCCTGCTGTGTGTGGTGCTGGACGCTGTGCGCGATGCTGCGGCTTCCGTCTCACCTCAAAGAGAGAGGGCGTGTACGAATCCGGACTCGCCTGCCACAAGCGGCCGATGTTGGGGCGGCGGCTAGTGTTTGAGCGCCGATTGGACCCCGGTGAGGAGGTGCGCTCGAGCCGTTGAGTCGAAGAGACGGCCGTTCGCGATAATCGCCGCAATCCGACGCGTATTTCCAATATCGACGAGCGGATTGGCGTCGAGCAGGACCATGTCGGCCACTTTTCCTTTCGCGACCGTTCCGAGGGAGTCGGTGGCAGAAAAGTATTCGGCGGGGTTGTAGGTGGCGGTGCGGAGCGCCTCGAGCGGGCTGAGTCCCGAGCGGACGAGCAGCTGAAGCTCCTCGTGCAGGCTGAATCCCGGATACACGAACGGCTGCGACGCGTCGGTGCCGGCGAGCAGCTTCACTCCAGCGTCGTGCAGCTGCCGGGTGAGGTCGAAGCTGAAATAACTCCGGATCATGATCGAGTCGCCCGGCTGTATCGCCGGCCTCCGCTGCAGCCAACCGCCCTGCACCAGGCCGGGCACATAGCGCGCCCATTCGGGATGCGTCCCCGCGCTGTCGAAGTCGTGCACGTATGGCTGGTAGAACACCAGCGTCGGCGTTACCCAGGTGTGGTTGCGCACCAGCGTCGCAATCACCTCGCGGCAGTGCCCTGGATCATACGCTGCGCGAATGACCGGGGCCTGGGTTCTCATCTCGGCGAGCAGCCTGCCGGTATTCACGTTCGCACTGTCGGCAAACCGGGCGCGCAGGAAACTCTCCTTCGACGTGCAAGCGCGCATCAAGTCGTCTTCGTGCTCGAGGCTGCGCTGCCCGGCGTTCGACGCTTCCACGACGCTGACCGAGTATGGCACGTGGCCCGCGAACGGAACGCCGAGCTTCTTTGACTCGCTGGCGATGGCGAAGTAGGCCGGTCTCGGGATCCACGAGTACGTCTTGATGAAATCGGCGCGGGACGAGCGGTCTTTCCTGCGCGCCAGGGTATCGACCGCGCGCACACCGTCTTCTTCGGTAACGACGTGACTCACGAAACGGGCTTTGCCTGGCCCATCGACCCTGACTCCCGCGATGAGCCGCGGCCCGACTTCACGCCCGGCGGCGATATCCGCCTTCCAGCGAAGCGTCGTGTCCACGTAGTAGCCCATCTCGCGCGCGCCGGTGACGCCATTGGCGATCATCAGTGGACCCGCGAAATCGGAGAACAGGTAGGGGAACGCGTGGACGTGCATGTCCCAGAGGCCCGGGATGAGGAACTTGCCGCGTCCATCGATGGTGCGCGCGCCGCGCGGGATGCTCGCCGATGCGGCCGGACCGGCGTAGGTGATCCGGTTGCCGCTGACGAGCACCGTGTTATCTGAGTGGACGTCGCCCGTTACCACGTCGACAACCGCAACGTGGGTGATGGCGATGGCGCTGGGACCCCCGGCGGTGCAGCCAGTGAGGAGTCCCAGCGCCATCGCCCACCGAGCTATCCGGAGCGCTTTACTCGCCAGGTTCCCGTCTGTGGGCCAGCCGCCGGGCGACCGGTGGTGGAGAATGTTCCATCGATGGTGTCGCCGCTGAGACGGCCGACAAACGTGGTCTGGACGGGACAATCGCATTCGGGATCGCGGTAGGCGTCAAGCACGCCGCTCACCGTGTCGCCGCTCACGCGAACGAGCTTTATAGTGAGCACTTGAGATGGGGTGGTGTTCTGTACCCCGGCGCCAGACGCGGGATTGCCGACGTTGTAGGGTTGCAGCGCGCGTCCGTAGCCCCGCGGAACCATCACCACGTCTCCATTGGCAGCGTCGCCGGAAGGCGAAAGATTGAATACGATGCTACCGGACCTTCCGGTTGAGGGGCTGGAGTATTCTCCCACCCACTTTCCTGCCAACGAAGCGCGGTCGCTCGAATCACCGGCGACTGAGATCGGCGTCGGCTTCGACGCACAAGCCAGCGCGGCCGTCGCGCCGGCGACGCCGACCCAGAGCTGAATTGTTTTCACGGGCCCTCCTCGGTTAAGGCGTTGAAAGAAGGGTGGGTCGCATAGTGTCGCTCTCAACTCGACACGGCGCCAGTGTCCGTTACATACTTAACTGGGACCCGCGACGACCTCTATCCGGATTTCCCGATCATGCTCGTAGGGGAAAACCGGACCGTTCCTTGCAAAACAATCGCTGGAGGCTGTAGCCAAGCGGCCGATCCGCTCGCCGATTCCGGTGAGAGCGGCCAATTCCGCAGTTCCCAGTCCGGCCATACTTACTCGAGGCTGGCGTTCGCTGTTGCTCTTTGGAGGTCCGCAATGCAGGAATCCCTTATCCACCTCGCGAAATCCATCGCCGAAACTTCGTGCGAGCTCGGCTGCACTCCGCCGGGGATCGAGGGACATGACGTCCAGTTCTACCGCACCGACGACTACCTCATCGAGAGCGTCGCCGGATTTCTTGGCGACGGAATTCGAGCAGGCCAGCCGATAATCGCGATAGTCACCGAGGCGCACCGACGCGCGTTGGTGGAGGAACTGCAGAGGCGGGGTCTCGACCCGGACAAGCTTTACAGCGGCCAGCTTTCGATCTGGCTCGACGCCCGGGAGACCTTGAACGCGTTCATGGAGAGCTCGACCCCAAATCGCGAGCTTTTCTATGCAACCGTCGGCAGTGTTTTCGAGCGATTGGTGGAGAAGCGCTATTACCTCGTCGTGCGCGCCTACGGCGAGATGGTCGATCTGTTGTACAAGGATGGCAACACAGAAGGTGCGATCCTCCTCGAGCAGCTGTGGAATGAGCTGGCGAATCACTACAAGTACTCCCTGCTCTGCAGCTACTGCATCGACGATTTTCTGCACGAGTCCGGCATCGACGCGTTCAGGCGCATTTGCAATCATCACCGCGCCGCCCTGCCCATCGAGGCAGAAGAGAAGTACGTCGCGTAGGCAATTGGTGGCGACCGCACCCGGTGACCTTCACCGGCTTCTCATCGAGAGCGTCGATGAATACGCGATCTTCGCGCTCGACCCCGATGGCTACATCCTCAGCTGGAACCCCGGCGCCCAACGATTCAAGGGCTACACCGCCGACGAGGTCATCGGAAAGCACTTCTCCATTTTTTATCCACGCGAGCGGGTCGAGGAGGGCTTTCCTCAATACGAGCTGCGCGAAGCGGCTCGGGTAGGCCGGTTCGAGGACGAGGGCTGGCGCGTCAGGAAAGACGGCTCACTGTTCTGGGCCAACGTCGTCATCACGGCGCTCCACGACCCGACGGGAAAGCTGGTTGGGTTCGCCAAAGTCACCCGCGACCTCAGCGAGCGAAGGCGGGCAGAAGAAGCGCTCCGCGCGAGTGAGGAACGCTTTCGTCTGCTTGTCCAGGGCGTCAAGGACTACGCGATCTTCATGCTCGACCCTACCGGTCACATCACGACCTGGAACGACGGCGCAAAGCGCATCAAAGGCTACACAGCCGATGAAATCATCGGCAAGCACTTCTCGATTTTTTATCCCAGCGAAGACATCGAGTCACGCAAGCCGGAGCGCGAGCTCGAGATCGCAAAATCAACGGGAGTCTACGAGGAAGAAGGCTGGCGCCTGCGCAAGGATGGCTCGCGGTTCTGGGCGAGCGTGGTCATCACCGCGCTGCGCAACGAATCCGGCGAGCTCGCCGGATTCGCCAAGGTCACCCGTGATCTGACCGAGCGCAAAGCAGCGCACGAGCGTGAGCTCGAGGCGGCGCGCGCCGCGGCTGAGAAGGAAGGCGCCCGGCAGATCGCGGAGGTTGTGCGAACGCGGGCGGAAACGCTGCAGAACCTGACCGCCGCGATGTCGGCGGCGCACACCCCCGAAGCTATCGCTCGAGTGATCGTCGACCATGGCATTCCGGCTGTCGGCGCAGCCGCCGGCGCGGTGGGCATTCTCGATGAATCCGAACAGACAGTCACGCTCATTGGCGATGGGGGCTACCCCAACCTCCCCGCCAGCGGGCGCTCGATGCGCGTCGACTCACATATTCCGATGGGAAAAGCGCTGCACACCCGACAACCGGTGATTTGTCGCACCCGTGAAGAGCGCGATCGGGAGTTCCCGGCCGTGTCCGCCATTCTCGCTCCCTTCAGCGCCAGCGTAGTTCTTCCGCTCGCCGATCAGGGACGAATGGTCGGCGCCGTGGCACTGCATTTCGACGACCACACCCCGCTGACCGAAGACACCATTCAATTCGCCGAGGCATTCACCCAACAGGCGGCGCAGGCGCTCGAGCGAGCAAGTCTTTATCAGGCCGAACGCACTGCGCGGGCGCGTGCCGACGAAGCGAATCGCGCCAAGAGCCAATTTCTCGCCGCGATGTCCCACGAGTTGCGCACTCCGCTCAACGCCATCGCCGGCTACGCCGACCTCATCGCGATGGGAGTTCGCGGACCGGTAACCAGGGAGCAACAAGAAGATCTCGAGCGCATCAAGCGGAGCCAGCAACATCTCCTCGGAATCATCAACGACATCCTGAATTTTTCGCGCGTCGAGGCTGGTCAAATGCATTTCGACTTCGCCGCGGTGCCGGTCACTGATGTAATGGAAGCGGCGCGCCAGATGATTGCCCCACAGGCGGCCGCCAAGTCGATCGATTTCGTCGTGGTCGAATGCCCGGCAGGCGCGGTCGTGTGGGCAGACCGCGCGAAAACCGAACAGGTCTTGCTGAATCTGCTCTCGAATGCAGTCAAGTTCACTGCCAAAGGTTCTGTGACGCTGCGCTGCGAGCTGCGCGGCCCCAAACAGATCGCACTCTCGGTGCGCGACACGGGGATCGGCATTCCCGAAGCGGAGCTGGAGCGCGTCTTCGAGCCGTTCGTGCAGGTTGGCCGTGGCTTTACGCAGCCCAACGAGGGGACCGGTCTCGGCCTCGCGATAAGTCGGGATTTGGCGCGCGGCATGGGCGGCGACATCACCGCAACCAGCAAGGTGGGCGAAGGATCGACTTTTACGCTGGTGCTGCCGCGCCCGACCGAAGAGAACGCCCGCGCCGCAGCCTAGCCTGCACCACTCCGCACCCATGAACGTCGCGAGCGACCGCCGCTCGATTTTCGAGACGGCGATCGCCCACGACCAACCCCGTTAATCAGCTCGGGTTGAATCAGCTCCCCGGCTTCACGCCGGTGGTGACCCAGTCGACAAGCGTCTGAAACGAGCTCACCACCAGCGCGGTGCTGAAGGTGCAGTGACCGTACGCAGGCACGGCGCGCTGAAGCAGATTTGCCGCGCTGCCGGCGCCCGTTGCGGCGGCGGCAAGCGCCTGCTCGTGAAATGCCGGCACCAGCGGATCGAACATGTTGTGCACGCTAACGACCGGAATCTGCAGGTTGCCGTCCGGCACGTAGTTGTGGTCCAGATAGTTGACCGCGTCGGGCGTGGTGTCGTAGCGCTTGACCCCGGCGTTGGACCCCGCAATCATCGCCCTGATGACCGGCTCGAGAGCCGGTGACGGACTGGCGAGCGTTCCGAACGTGTACGTCGCATTCCGGTTCGCGTAGGGGGAGTGACCGTGAGTGCGGCCAAGAACATCGGGCGTGCCGAGCAGCTGATAGTACAACGCGGTCACCAGCGATCCGACCAGCGACTGGAATGCCGGGCTCGATGGATCACCCAGACTCCCGACTGGCGCGTAGGCGAGCGGCGTCTGCGCGGTGCTGGCGATCGCGAATAAGCCAAGCGTCGCGCCTGGGTTCGCCGGCGTCGGAGTAATCGCCGCGATCACGCGCGCCTGCACTTCAGCCGGCGTGAGCGGCGGCGATGGGACCCCAATCACGTCGCCTGGCATGACGTTCGGATAGTAGTAGTCGAACAGCGCGCGGACGTCCCCGACGTATTGTAGCTCGAGCGGAGTTCCGCCGACCATGCCGCACATCGTGAGTACGCCGTTGTACTGGGTTGGGAACCGCTCACCAAGCTCCAGCGCCGAGAGCGCACCGAGGGAGTATCCCGTCAGGTAACTCCGTCTAGGAGCGGTCGGAAGCTGCGACACGAGCAGCCCACGCAGCTGGTGGGTCCGTTGTGCGCCGTCTTTTACGGCGAGGCCGTTCTCGGAAAAGCTGGAATATGCGAAAGCGTAGCCCAGCGCTCCGAGTGCATCGCGAACCGCGAAGAAGTTGTCCTGATCATCGAGCGAGATCGGGGCGTACGGCTCGGGCGGTCTGATGCCGTGAGCGTAGTAGACCGCGTCACCATTCCAGTTGGCGGGGATGTAGAGCGCGTAGAGCGAGCCCGGTCCGGTCTCGCCCTCGACCACCCTCGCCCACGGTCCAGTACCGGGGGTGGTGGTCACTCGGCTGGCGTTCAGACCGGTTACCGACGGCGCGGTCGGCGATTGGTCGGTGCAGGAAACTGCCGTCAGAATTGCGCCGACGATCAGAGGAAGGGTGGTGCGTCGCATGGAGTCCTCGCAGAGAAGGTGAGTCGTGCGACGCCATGCTATCCAACTCTTGTTGGGCGCAACTACGTAATAGTTACGTATTCGACCGACTGAAGTGACGTAGAGCGGTGATTCTTCCCCGACTCGCTAAGAACCATCAGCGTCGGTCTCCCGAGTCATCTCTATCATCGTCCGGCGGAAGCCCGAGCTCTCGAACAAATGCTGCGCGGAAGCGTTTCGCTCCGCGGTGGAGAGCACCACACGTGGGGCGCCCATGGCTTTGAGCGCCGACACCGTCGCCTCCAGCAGCTCCCGCCCCACTCCTTGCCCGCGGTGTTCCGGATCGACGACGATGTCGTAAAGCACACCAGCCGGACCGCGCAGAGACATGTAATCCGTTCCTTCAACGCCGGCGTAGGTGTAGCCGATCGCTTCTCCACCCTGCTCCGCGACGAGTATCACCACGTTCGGTTTGTCGAGCTGACTGCCAAGGAACGAGCCGTAACCGGTTTCCGTCTTCGACGTAGCCGCGAGGAACCGCTGAGGGTCGAAATCGTGGTGGGCTCGCACGAGGAGCGCGCCGAGCTTGCCGATCCTCGCGAGATCGGCAGGTGTAGCGCGCCTTATCGTAACCCCCGGCACAACGCGCATTAACGCGCGATCAGTGGCTGTCGCCTCACTCGGCGTCGCGAGTGGGAGCGCGCGGCGGAGGAGGTCAGATTTCGGCGCGCTGACTCGCCGCGCTGTCCGCTACTCGTCGCTCTCGCTTTGGCAGGACCCAGCCAGGGCGCACGAAGTGGCAGGTATATCCGTTCGGATATTTTTCCAGGTAGTCCTGGTGCTCGGGCTCCGCCTGCCAGAATGGTCCCGCCGGCGCGACCTCGGTAACGACCTTGCCCGGCCAAAGACCGGAAGCCTCGACGTCAGCGATAGTGTCCTCGGCGACGCGTCGCTGTTCTTCGGTCGTGTAGAAAATCGCCGAGCGATAGCTGGTACCGATGTCGTTGCCCTGACGATTGCGCGTCGTCGGATCGTGAATCTGAAAGAAGAATT
>CAMLDY010000046.1 GCA_946478895.1 uncultured Gemmatimonadota bacterium | reverse complement strand
ACCGCGGCGATGCGGTCTTCTTCCAGCGGGTGGGTGAGGAACCAGGCTTCGACTCCAGCGGGCCGGCTCTTTCTCTCCTCCAGCAGCTTCCGGAACATCGTCACCATTCCGACCGGGCTGATTCCGGCACGAACCACATTGATGAAGCCCTCATCGTCTGCCTCGGCTTCGTCCTGCCGACTGAAGCGCGCGAACACCGCGCCCCCGGCGATGTTGATGGCCGCTCCCGCCACCTGGCTGTTACAGATGCTGGTCAGGATGCAGGCGAGCGTAAGTCCGACGTTGGCGCCCTGCTCCTTCTCCATCTGCTTGACGGTATGGCGCTTGACGACGTGGCCGATCTCGTGACCGAGCACCCCGGCCAGCTCGTCCATCTGATCGGCACGCTCGATAAGGCCGCGATTGACGTAGACGAAGCCACCGGGCACGGCGAAAGCGTTTACTTCCGCCGCATCGACGATGAAGAAATGCCAGTCGAGATCGGCGCGCTTGGTGAGCCGCGCGATCGAATCGCCGAGAACATTGATGTACCGATTGAGCTCCGGATCCTGGATGATCGGTAGTTGCGCGTTGATCTGTTGCGCATATTGCTGTCCCATCTGGATTTCCTGTTGCTGCGATATTCCGCAGCCGAGGAGGGAGCAGGTAATGGCAACGCCGATTAATGCCCTTTTCATTGGTGCTCCAACGATGAGAGTTCTAAGAGTCGCAAAGGCAATTCCTATTCCAGACAGGTCCATCACAACCGCGTGAAGCTCCTGACACTTGCGCGCGATCTGCGACGCAGAAAAGCACGTGAGAAAAACTCGATGTTCGTCGCCGAAGGCGTTCGGTCGGTCGAAGAGCTTCTGCGCTCCGGCCTCGTCGTACGTGGGGCGCTGGTCGCGCCGCAGCTGACCGAAGCGCCGCGCGGCCAAAAGCTGCGCGGGCAGCTCGATTCCGCGGGCGTCGAGGTGCTGGAAGTTTCCGAGAAGGACTTCCTCTCCGCCGCCGAGACCGAATCACCACAGGGAGTTCTCGCCATCGGCGCCGTTCCCGCGCGCAGTCTTGATACACTCGAGACCGGCGAGGTGTGCCGTCTGCTTCTGCTCGATGGGATTCAGGATCCCGGGAACGCCGGTACGATCGTCCGCACGGCCGCGGCACTCGGCGTGACGGCGACCATCGCTCTTCCAGGAACCGTCGACCTCTGGAACGCGAAAGTGATTCGCAGCTCGATGGGCGCCGTGTTCCAGCATCAGGCGCTGCACGCTGGACTCGAGGAGACTTTCGGCTTTCTTGAGCGCCGGAAGATCGAGCTGTGGGTGGCGGATGCGGGAGGGGAAGTCCTGACGGCTGTGGCGCCTCCGCCGCGCCTGGCAATCGCGCTGGGAAACGAGGGATCGGGCGTGACGACAGCGGTGCGATCCAAGTCAACAAAGAGTGTGGCGCTACGCATCGCGCCCAACGTCGAATCACTCAACGTCGCGGTCGCGGCGGGCATCATTCTCCACGAGCTCCAGGCATGATGGATTTCCTCGTAGGCATCTACGTTTTTGCGGTCGGCGCGGCGATCGGATCGTTTCTGAACGTTTGCATCGGTCGCTGGCCGGAAGGCCTGTCGGTCGTGAAGCCGCGCTCACGGTGCCCGAAGTGCGGACATCAAATCAAGGCGACCCAGAACATCCCGATCCTGAGCTGGCTGATGCTGCGCGGCCGCTGCAGCAACTGTCACGAGCGAATCTCCATTCAATACCCGGTCGTGGAGTTGATCGTCGCGGTGATCTGGCTGTTCACGTATTTCCACTTCGGCGTGACGTTCACGGGGCTGCGGGTTGCGGTGTTCGCCACGATACTGCTCGGGATCGCGTTGACCGATGCCAAGCACTTTCTCATTCCCGATGGCTTTACGGTGTTCGGGGTGCTCTTCATGCTCGTTACGTCTCTGGTAGCGCTCTACCTCGGCGAATCGGAGCCGTTCGTCAAGCCGTGGGAAGCACTGCTCGGGATGTGCGTTGGAGCGGGAGCGATCTCGATTACCGGTTGGCTAGGCGAAGTGTGGCTGAAGCGGCCGGCGATGGGATTTGGAGACGTGACGCTGATGGCGGTTATCGGCGCGGCCGTCGGCCCGACACGTTCGCTGCTCACGATCTTCATCGGGGCTGCGCTCGCGCCGATCGTGTTACTGGCGGTTGTGTATCCTCTTTCGGCGCGCGGGTTCGCCGATGACAAGGGACAAACCGAGCTCGCTCTCGACGGCGGGGGGGCGTGGCGCAAACGCGAGCTTCCATTCGGGGTCTTTCTCGCGCCGGCGGGATTTATCGCGTTGATGCACGGCGATGCCATCATCGCGTGGTATCTGCGGATCTCAGGGCTGTAGGTCGGTTCGGGATCGAGTAATCGATCCCCAGCTAGGGCGATTCCGCCAGCTTTACCTGCGCCGGGTTTATGATGTTGGGATTGGCGCCGGCGGGAACGTCGACATAGACCACGGTGGGACGGCCCTGGATCTCGACGGTCGAGAGCTGCAAGGTTCTGCCACGAGCGGAGTACTTCTTGACCAGCTCGGTCGATCCCGTCGCCGCTTTGGTGGAATAGCGCGATTCGACTGACTGGCCGGCGAGGTGGAAGAACTCACCGGCTTCGACCGGTGAATCCCACACCGTTAGCCAGACGATGCCCTGTCCCTGCGGAGTATTCACCACCGCGTAGCGATCGCCGTCCCAGCCCGCTGCGCCGCGCACGGCGTCGTTCTGGTCATTCAGATGCTGAAAGAGAAACAGTCGCGTCTCGAACTCCCCGAGATCGTTCTCGTAAACCTTGGTGGCGTTTGACAGTGTCCCTAGTGTGACTCTCGTGGGATTGTCGCGCGTCACAAAGAACGCAGCGGGGTGTATGATCTGCTCGGTCGAGACCGGCATGTCTTTGTAGATCACTGCGCCGGGCTTGCGTTCCTTGAAGTTCCGGTAGAACTCGGCGCCGCTCAGGTACGGGAAGATCAGGGTTTCCTGAATGACTTTCGGCGCGGCGGCAAACTCCGGCATCGACGACTGATTTTCGCGAATCATCTCGCGGATGCGATCCCAGCCGCCGGGGAGATTGATCGCGATGTTGGTGCCGCCCAGCATGATCGATATCTGCTCGTAGACTGCCTGTCCCTCGAACACCGACTGTCCCGCGGATAGGCGATCATTGTCGTCGCGGTTCCGCTGGATGGAGTCGAGGCTGATGTACTGATCCTGGAGCGTGTGGACGAGCTCGTGGGTGATGATGATCCCCGCCATGTCCTTCGGCGAGCCATCCACCACATACAGGACTTTCGTTTTTGGATCGTAGAAACCGACGATCTGCTCCTCGAGCAAGCTGGTGAGAAACGGCTGCAGCTTGAGGGTGTCGGGAATCATCCCGAAGAGCTTGTACGCCGCTTCCTGGCCTGCGATGTCGCGCACCGCCTGCGAGTCGGTGAACTGCTTGGTGACGAACTGCCGCACCTGCTCTTTCGACCGCGTCTCGATCTTCGGCGGCGTTTTGAACTTGAGGCCGATCGACTTCTCGATCATCGGAACCGCCTGCGCCACCTCGGCGCCGTACGGTCCCTCGTATTGTGGCTTCTGGCTCTCGCAAGCCGAAACCGTGGCGACTAGCGCCGCAAAGGTCGCCGCAAATGACTGCTTCAGGCTAATGATCATCACCCCTGACCTACTTGGTGACCGCTCCCGCCGGCTCGGCGCGATTGATGGATGCGGTGGTTGAATCGCCGACCGCGTTCTTCGCCGGCACGTCTCCGTGCGGCTCGGCGGAATCGGCAAGCGTTCCCGGCGGTTTCGGCAATAGCGCGAGGTGAACGATCTCGTCCATTGTCGACACGAAGGTGAAGGTCATGCTGTTCACCACTTCATCGGGGATCCCGCGCAGATCTTTTTCGTTGGCTTTCGGCAAAATCACCTGGCGCAGTCCGGCGCGATAAGCGGCCATGACCTTTTCCTTGACGCCGCCAATTTCCAGAACCTTCCCGCGCAGAGTCATCTCGCCGGTGAGCGCGATGTCGCGGCGCACGGGTCGGCGGCTCAGCACGCTTGCAATGGCGAGCGTCACCGCGGCGCCGGCGCTCGGTCCATCCTTGGGAATCGCGCCGGCGGGGAAGTGCACGTGCAGATCGACTTCCTTGAACTCGACATCGTCGACGCCAAGAGTGTGTGCGCGCGACCTGACGTAGGAGTAAGCTGCATCGACTGATTCACGCATCACGTCGCCGAGCTGGCCGGTGACGGTGAGGCGCCCGGAGCCGGGCATGCGGAGGGCTTCGATCACCATCAAGTCGCCGCCGGTCGCCGTCCACGCCATCCCGGTGACCGCACCGATCTCGGGCTCCTGCTCGGCGTCTTCCATCGTGTAAGTCGGGTTTCCGAGTATGTCGATCACCATCTGGTTATCGACGACCCAGGCGCCCTCTTCGCCCTCGGCCTTCTTGCGGGCGCGTTTGCGCATCAGCGATGCGATGTTGCGCTCGAAGTTGCGAAGACCGGCTTCACGCGAGTAGCGATTGGAGATGAAGCCGAGGACTTCGTCGGTGAACTGGATGTCCTTGTCGGTGATGCCGTGCTCCTCGAGGAGTCGGGGCAGCAGGTAGCGCCAGGCGATCTCGACCTTCTCCTCAACGGTGTAGCCGAGGACGCGAATGACTTCCATACGGTCGCGAAGCGGCGCGGGAATGTCGTAGAGATTGTTGGCGGTGCAGATGAAGAGAATGCTCGACAGGTCGAACGGCAGATTGAGATAGTGATCGACGAAGTTCGAGTTCTGCGACGGATCGAGCACTTCCAGCATCGCTGCCGTCGGATCGCCCGACGGTCCGCCCGACGACATCTTGTCGATCTCGTCGATCATGAGCACGGCGTCGCGGACCTGGACGCGGCGGAGCGCTTGCAGAATCAAGCCAGGCATCGCGCCGACGTAAGTGCGGCGATGTCCACGGATTTCGGCCTCATCGCGAACGCCGCCGACAGAAATTCGATAAAACGCGCGGCTGATCGATGTCGCAATCGCCTCACCGAGCGAGGTTTTGCCGGTGCCCGGTGGGCCGACGAAGCAAAGGATGGGACCGTGGGGATCGCCGCCGCGCAGCTTGCGCACGGCGAGATACTCGACGATGCGCTCCTTGGCTTCCTTTAGCCCGTAGTGCCGGCTGTCGAGCGAGTCTTCGACCTTCTTGAGATCGATGATCTCTTCCGCCGTCGAGCGCTTGTTCCAGGGTAGCGCGAGCATCCAGTCGAGATAGGTGCGAATGACCTGGTATTCGCTCGATGCCGGCGAAAGGTTGCGCATCCGCTCGATCTCGCGCTTGCCTTCCTGGGCCGCCTTTTCGGGGAGGTTCGCTTCCTCGAGCTTCTTCAGGGTCTCGATCGCTTCTTTTTCGCCCGGATCGCCTTCGCCCAGCTCTGATTGAATCGCGCGCAGCTGCTGCCGAAGATAAAACTCGCGCTGGTGCTGCTCGATCTTGATCTCGGTCTGGCGCTTCACATCCTCGGCGACTCGCGCGCGACCAACTTCGCGCTCGACGCGACCGAGGAGGAACTTGAGCCGCTGACCGATGTTGAGGCGCTGCAGGATCTCGTCCTTGTCGGAGACCTTGAAGTTGAGGTTTGTCGCGGCGAGGTCGGCGAAACGACCCGGGTCGGAGATGTTCATCTTCAGGATCGCCGGCACTTCGTCGGGAATCCGCTCGATCAGCTCGGCGAGGGTTTCGGCGCCGGTGACGATCCGTGAAATGAGGTCATCGACTTCGTTAGGATCGGGCGGAATTTCCTTGGCCGGCTTGATCCGTACGATCGGGAAGGGGTCGGTCTGGACCACGCCCTCGACGACGAGCCGACGCAGGCCCTGGAGAGTTATCTGAACGGTGTCGCCAGGGAGGTTGATTCGCTCGTGCACTCTCGCCGCGACTCCGACCCGCCCGACGAACCGCTCGGGGTCGAGGACATCGTCGTGGTCGCCGCTGGCGACAACCAGCCCGACGATGAGTCCGGCCTGCTCGTTGGCTTTGAGTAAAGCGAGGTTTTCCGGCGCTCCCATCTGCACGGCGATGGTGCCAAGTGGATAGACGATGGTGGATCGAAGCGCCATCAACGGCAGCGTCGATGGAAGGTCAGCCTGCAGGATGTCGTCTTTACGCTGGGCGGCGGGCATTCAGTTCCTCTGTAACGTCATGGTGCTTCAGTTGTTTCAGAAGTTAACGGCGCCTAAGTTTAAAGGCTATGTTCGAAGATCTGAGCGAGAAGCTCGAAGCCACGTTCGCCCGCCTGCGTGGCCGCGGCGTCCTGACCGAAGCCGACATCAAGGAAGGGCTGCGCGAGGTCCGGCGGGTTCTGCTCGAGGCCGACGTCAACTTCCAATTGACGCGCGAGTTCCTGGAACGTGTCGAGAAAAAGGCCACTGGCGTCAACGCGCTGAGCACCGTTTCGCCAGGGCAACAGCTGGTCAAGATCGTCCACGAGGAGCTCGCCGCGATGCTCGGCGAGCAGCGTGAGGGACTCAAGCTCGGTACAGTCCCGCCGTCAGTGGTGATGATGGTCGGGCTCCAGGGCTCGGGGAAGACGACGACAGCGGCCAAGCTGGCGCGGAAGCTCAAGGCTGAAGGTCGTTCCACTCGACTCATCGCCGCGGACGTGTATCGCCCCGCGGCAATCGATCAGCTCGAGACGCTCGGGCGGGATCTTTCGATTCCCGTTTACGCAGACCGCAGCACCAACGATGTGGTGAAGATCGCGCGGGCGGGTGTCGCCGAGGCGCTGCGCGAGCGCGACCGGGTCGTCATCGTCGATACAGCGGGGCGGCTACAGATCGACGAGGCGATGATGCAGGAGCTGTCGAAGCTCAAGGAAGCATTGCGACCCTCCGAGATACTGCTCGTCGCCGACGGCATGACGGGACAGGACGCGGTGAAGATCGCGCAGGGCTTCGACCAGGCGCTGCACATCACCGGTGTAGTTCTCACCAAGATGGACGGCGATGCTCGGGGCGGCGCGGCGCTCTCGATCTATGGCGTAACCAAGAAGCCGATCAAGTACATCGGCGTCGGCGAAAAGCCCGACGCGCTCGAGGAATTCCATCCCGAGCGGATGGCCGGACGAATTCTCCAGATGGGCGATGTCATCACGCTGGTCGAGAAGGCGCAGGCGACCTTCGACGAAGCGGAGGCCAAGCGGCTGGAGAAGAAGGTTCGCAAGGAAGGAATGGACCTGACCGATTTCCTCAACAGCATGCGCCAGATCCAGAAAATGGGGCCGCTGGAAGGGATTCTGAAAATGCTTCCCGGGGTGAACACCAAAGCGCTGAAGCAGATGAAGAACGCCGACCCGAAGCGCATCAAGCACGTCGAGGCGATCGTGCTGTCGATGACGCCCGAGGAGCGAAAGAATCCCGGCATCATCAACGGCTCCCGCCGGGCGCGCATCGCGAAAGGTTCCGGCCGTCCGATCAGCGACGTTAACCGCCTGCTCGATCAGTTCCGCGAGATGCAGAAGATGATGAAGAAGATGGCGGGCGGGGGGCGGATGGGGATGCCGTCCATGCCCGGAATGTTCGGCCGATAAACGGCTTCTGGTTCGGGATCGCGGCGCTTCGGTAAGACCCCTGGTCCAAAAGGTGGCAGGTGGGAGACGTGGACAGACGGGAGGGTTTCAGCCTTTGCGCTTGGCGGTTGGGGATCGTTCCGCGCGGGGCTTTTCTTTTCCGTAGAGGGAGCGTAGCTCGTCTTTCGCCCGGTTGAGGACCTTCTTGCGGCTTGCGGGCAGATCGTTACCGGCCCGATTGATATAAAAAGTCAGCATCGACATTGCTGAGCGATATGGGTCGCTTTTCCGACAACGCAGGGAGAAGCGAGCCACCACAGCCAGCGGGAACCGAGCATTGTTGATCGAGGACCAGGACCAACGGCATTGCTGATTGCTGACTGAGTGAGGAGCGAGGACGGGGATTCGCATTCCTGGTCCTCGATGGTCCACCTGCACCCCTAGTCCCAAAGGGGGCAGGTGGGAGAGACTGCGCAGAGATGCAGAGTTGGCAGTTGTTATACTCGCTTTCTCGCTGCGTCACGCCCCTTTTGAACGCGCCGGATAAACTCCTACCTGTGCTTCTCTGACCATGTCTCCCACCTGCCACCTTTTTGACTACAGTGGCCAGTGAACCATTGAGGACCAGGAATCCGAATCTTCGTCATCGCTCCTCAATCAGTCCGAATTCATCAATGCCGTTGGTCCTAAGCCCTCGGTCCTATTAAATTCGAATGCCAGTACCACCGGGTGCGTGTCGGATAGTCCGACGTCGCGAGGAGCCCGGTTCAGGCGCGAGAGCGCCTTTTTTACACCCTCCAGGGAGCCGTACAATGGTAAAGATTCGCCTCCGTCGCGTTGGACGGAAAAACGCGCCGTTCTATCGCATCCTCGTTGCCGACTCGCAGAGTCCGCGCGATGGGAAATTCATCGAGATCATCGGACAGTACGCTCCCCGGCAGAGTGAGAAGTCGCTCCAGGTGGACGAGGCGCGCGCCAATCACTGGCTCGATCTCGGCGCACAGCCGACCGACACTGTCCGCTCACTCCTTCGGCGCGCCGGAGTGCTCAAGCGCCGTCACGAGCAGCGCATCGGGATCGAGCGCAAGTCAGCCGCGATTCCCGTCAGCGAGAAGTCGGGCGAAGAAGCCGGCGCCTAGAGCGCACGAGTCGCACATGGCCGAGCCCGAATACGCGATCGTCGGGCTGATCCGCAAAGCACAGGGGATTCGCGGAGAGGTAGTCGTCGAGCCTTTCACCGGACAGCCGGACGTGGTCTTCGCGTCCGGCAGTCGTGTTTTTGCGGGCGATCGTCACGGAGATCTCGCCGTGGTCCACGACGTCAAGGGTGAAGACGAGCGGCCGACCCTCACCGTTGCGCACTCGAAGCCGTTCAAGAAAGGCCTGATTGTCCAGTTCGAGGAGCTCCAGGACCGGGACAGCGCCGAGCTATGGCGTGGGCGGTATCTGCTCGCGCCGTTCAGCGAGCTGCCGCCCCTCGAGGCCGACGAAGTCTACCTTCACGATCTGGTGGGAATGGCGGTGCGGAACATGGAGGGCGAGTCGCTCGGGACGGTGACGACGTGGTATGAGCTTCCCCAGGGCGTGATGCTCGACATCGAGACAAGCCGCGGCAGCGTCCTGGTTCCGTACCGACCGGAGGTGATCGCCCGCGCGGACCTCGATCAGCGCGCAATCATCGTCAACGACACCCTTGGCTTCATGGACATCTCGGGCGGAGAAGAGTAGTGGCGCTCCGAATCAACGTCGTCACGATTTTTCCCGAATTTTTTGCCGGGCCCCTGGGCTTGAGCATTCCTTCGCGGGCCGCAGCGGCGGGTAGCGTGAGCTACAACATCGTCGATCTGCGTGATTTCACGCACGACAAGCATCGCACCGTCGACGACTACCCGTACGGCGGCGGCGCGGGAATGGTGATGAAGCCGCAGCCGTTTTTCGAGGCGGTCGAGGCGCTCAAAACCACCCCTCCCATCGTGTTGCTGTCGCCGCGGGGCCGCGTTTTCTCGCACGCGGACGCCGAGCGATTTGCAGCTGGACAGGAGCTCACGCTTTTGTGTGGACACTACAAGGATGTCGACCAGCGGGTCGCGGATCATCTCGCGACTGAAGAAATATCTCTGGGAGATTTTGTGCTGAGCGGCGGGGAAGCGGCCGCTCTGGCGGTGATCGATGCAACGGTGCGGCTGCTGCCCGGCGCGATGTCCGACATCGAGAGTGCGCGCACCGATTCTTTTTTTGGCCGGGGCATCAGTGCGCCGAGCTACACGCGCCCGCCTGAATTTCGCGGTCACTCCGTGCCGGAGGTGCTGTTGTCGGGGGATCATGCCCGGATTGCGAAGTGGAGGGAGGAGGAGGGGGCTCGGTTAACTCGAGAGAGGGAGTGATTGTCTCGGCGTAGAGCGTCGAGTGGCCTGGCGGGCCACCTCTCGTACATAAGCGGGCAGCTCCAAGCTTTACAGCGGCTACGCTGACAGCTTTTCGCGGGGAATCGAACGCGGCGCTTCTACCTGCATCCACAAAACAAAAGCGGGGAGCTTTAAGCGTAGTCAGCTTGCTGCTGGGAGCGCGTCACGTATGGGTCATTTCGCCATTCCAACTGCGGATCCGGACGACGAGACGCGAAGCTTCCCGAGAGCTGTCGGCGTAGAGCTGGTAGGCTTGAGGCTGCCAGCTTCCTTTCATGTGGTGGTCGGTCAAGGGGCCGACTCGATCCCCCGCGATGGCTAGGGATTGGCATAACTCTCGGTAAAGGTTTACTTTTGATGGCTACCCGCAAACACCTTAAACACGTCTTTACCAGGCTGTTAACCCCAGCCCCGAGCGTCATATGCATCCCTTCATCGACACCCAGAAAGAGTGGCTCCGCGACAACGTTCCCCCGTTCCGGGCCGGTGACACCCTCCGCGTCAACGTACGCGTCCGCGAGGGCGACAAGGAAAGACTCCAGGCCTTCGAGGGCGTCTGCATCGCCAAGCGCGGGGGCGGAGTCAGCGCGACCTTCACCGTTCGGAAGATCTCCAACGGAATCGGGGTCGAGCGCATCTTCCCGCTCCACAGCCCGATGATCTCGGAGATCTCGGTGGTGCGTCGTGGACGCGTACGTCGGGCCAAGCTCTACTACCTGCGCCACCTCACCGGCAAGGCAACCCGCATCAGAGAGCGTAAGGCGAAGGGAGTCGTCGTCCCCGGCGCCGAGACGGTTGCAGAGACCACGGCCGAGGCCGGGGTCGAGGCGTAGAGCGCCCACCTCGCTCCGCGAGGCGTAGCACTCGATGCAGGAAGAGGTCGAATCGGGCAGCAGCCAGTCGACCCCTGAGCCAACCGATCCTAGTCCAACCGGTCCCAATCCAAACGCTCCCGGCGCCAAGCCGCGTCGCCGTCTCGTGCCGCGTCGCAAGCGCTGGACGACAATCGAGCGAGATCTAAGGCGCGACAAGGGACCGCTTCTCGCCGGCGTCGATGAAGTAGGAAGAGGTCCGATCGCCGGCCCCGTTCTGGCCTGCGCCGTCATCATGCCCGCCGACATCCGCGCCATCGCGGGAGTCGACGACTCGAAGCGCCTCACCCACGACCAGCGTGTGCGACTCGCTGGAAAAATTCGGGAGCGCGCAGTCGCGTACGCGCTGGGCGCCGCTTCGGTGCGAGAGATTGACACCATCAACATCTATCAGGCGAGCGTGCTGGCGATGCGGCGCGCGCTCGAGCGGCTCAAGGTGCCGCCCGATCACGTGGTGATCGATGGCCGCCGCATGCGGACGCTGCCCATTCCGCATACGGCGGTGGTGCGTGGCGATTCGCGCTGCTTCAGCATCGCATGCGCGTCAATTCTCGCCAAGGTAACCCGCGACCTGTTGATGACGCGGCTCGCCAAACGCTATCCGCACTATATTTGGGAGCACAACGCCGGCTATACCACGCGCGAGCACGTCACCGGCCTCACGCTGCACGGCATCACGCCGCACCATCGCAAGAGCTTCTGTCGCATCAGCGATCTCCTGCTCGAGCTGCAGCACCAGACCGAGCTCGATGACCTCGAGCGCCAGGCACTCGACGACGTCGGGATTCCGGACGAGGACGAGCTGGAAGATGGGATGATCGCGGATGCCGAGATCGACAGCGAGCTCGAGGACGAGATCATCGCCGATGGCGATCGCGATCCCAGCCGACCGAATCCCGGGATGGAGCAACGGCTCTGATCCGATCGGCGCAACGCCGCCGCGTCACGCATAACCGCAAGCCGAGGAACGAGTGGCAGTAACACCGCTGGTTGGACTGATAATGGGATCCAAATCGGATTGGGAGACGATGCAGCACGCCGCCCAGATCCTCGATGCCCTCGGTGTACCGCATGAGACGAAGGTGGTTTCGGCTCACCGCACCCCCGACCTGCTGTTCGAGTATGCATCATCTGCCGAAGAGCGGGGACTCGAGGTGATCATCGCCGGCGCCGGCGGCGCGGCGCATCTTCCGGGAATGGCTGCCGCGAAGACGACGCTCCCCGTGCTCGGCGTGCCGGTGGAGTCGAAGGCGCTGCAGGGAATCGACTCGCTGCTGTCGATCGTGCAAATGCCGGCCGGCGTCCCGGTTGGGACGTTGGCAATCGGGAAAGCGGGGGCGATCAACGCCGGCCTGCTGGCGGCGTCGATCGTTGCGGCAAGCAGACCCGAGATCAAGGAGAAACTGCGCGCGTTCCGCGCCGAGCAGACCAACACCGTCCTCGCTCACCCCGACCCGGCCGCGAGCGCGTGAGAGTCGGAGTGCTGGGCGGTGGCCAGCTCGGACGGATGCTCGCCCTTGCCGGGTATCAGCTGGGCCTCGAGTTCCGATTCTTCGACCCCAACTCCGGCGCCCCGGTCGGTCAGATCGGTCAGCTGATCGCCGCCAATTACACCGATCACGCAGCGCTGGAGCGGTTTCTTGAAGACGTAGACGTCGTGACCTACGAGTTCGAGAGCATTCCGTTGTCGACGGTGCAATTCGTCGCGGAACGCGCGAAGGTAAGTCCGCCGGTCGAGGCACTGCGCACAGCCCAGGACCGGCTGCTGGAAAAGGAGATGTTCACGGCATTGGGAATTCCAACGCCGTTGTTCGCGCCGGTGGACACGCTCAACGATCTGCGCTCGGCGGTCTCGTCGATCGGCCTGCCGGTGGTGGTGAAGACCCGGCGCATGGGCTACGACGGAAAGGGTCAGGCGGTGATTCGGGAGTCGTCGTCGCTGGAGCCGGCGTGGGAGGACCTCGGCAAAGCCGAGGGTGGTTTGATCGTCGAGAAGTTCGTCTCGTTCCAGCATGAGCTGTCGGTGATCGGAGTGCGGGGAGCAACTGGCGCCGAAGTGTTTTATCCCCCCGTGCAGAATGTTCACCGGGAAGGAATCCTGCGAAAATCGACCGCGCCCGCGCCCAGTGTGACGCCGGAGACCGCCGCCGTCGGAATCGAGTATTGTCGGCGGCTACTCGATCGCCTGGAGTACGTCGGCGTTCTCGCGCTCGAGCTTTTCTCCTGCGACGGACAGCTGCTTGCCAATGAGATGGCGCCGCGGGTCCACAACTCGGGGCACTGGACCATCGAAGGCGCCGAGACCAGTCAGTTCGAGAACCACCTGCGCGCGATCCTCGGGATGCCGCTTGGTGTGACCACGCCGCGGGGGCGGTCGGTGATGTTCAACGTCATCGGACACCTCCCGCAGCCTGAATGCGTATTGGCGGTGGAGGGGGCGCATCTCCACCTGTACGGCAAAGCGCCGATCGAGAAGCGAAAGCTTGGGCACGCGACTCTGGTTGCCCAGTCCGAGGGCGGTCTCGAACGAGGCTCGCGCGAGCTGAAAGCAGCATTGGGGCTGACCGGCGAGCCTGGTTAAGGCCCCGTAATCGAGCTTAAACGAGGCTCCGAAGCGGGCCCGAATCAGGTTCAAACCAAGGGCGGAACGTGGCTGTCATATTCGCAGCCACAGGAAGAACCCATTGCGGCGCATTCAAACCATTGAGCCTCTCGAGCTATCCAATCACGCAACAAGTCCCGGAACTCAATCAGATGGCTGGAGCGCTCTCAAACGTGGTTCGAGTGCCCATGGGTGATTCGACGGACGTGGCTCTGGCCGCGGCCGGGGATCGCCAGGCCTTCGAGCGACTGTATCGGACACACGCGAACAGGGTCTACTCGATCTGCGCGCGGATGACCGGCAGCAGAGTGAAGGGCGAGGAGCTGACCCAGGACGTGTTCGTGAGAACGTGGGAAAAGCTGCCGCAGTTCAGGGGTGAGAGCGCGTTCTCGACATGGCTGCATCGATTGGCGGTAAACGTGGTACTGAATGCGAGAAAGATCGAAGGCAAGCAGGCCTCGAGAACTGATGAAGGTGAAGTAGACGATGAGCGGTGGGACGAAACAGCGCGTGCTCCGCTGCACATCGAACGGATGGACCTGGCGGAAGCGATTGCGAAACTGCCGGCGGGAGCGCGAAGGGTTTTCGTGCTCCACGATGTGGAAGGCTACAAGCACGAGGAGATTGCGGAGATGATGGGCATCACCTCGGGCGGAAGTAAGGCGCAGCTGCATCGCGCGAGACTTCTTTTGAGAGAGGCACTGGAACGATGACGAGCTCCAACATGACCTGCGACGCATTCGATTCCGCGCTCCCCGACTACCTCGAGGGAACGCTGGAGGAGAGCGCGCGCGCAGCGGTCGAGGGACACCTGAGCGAGTGCGTGCGTTGCGCCAGTCTGCTGAGAGACATCGACAACATTCGAAAGGACGCCGCGACGCTTCCCGATCTGACGCCTTCGCGCGATCTGTGGGAAGGGATCGAGGCGCGCATCGCCGCACCGGTGATTCCGCTGGCCGCGGCCCCGAAGCGCGAACGTCGCACCTCACCGGCGTGGATGGGTATTGCTGCGGCAGCGCTGGTGATCAGCACCGCGGGCGTCACCTACATGCTGACCGCGAACTCGCTCCGTTCATCGCAACCGAGCGCGGTGGCGGTCACGACACCGGCGGACGTTCCAGATGAGTCAAACGCGGCGAATGGATCGGGGTCCGCGCCCGACTCGCTCGCACCCTCGAGCAGCGTGGCGTCGGTTCCCGAGACGGGCGGAGGCCCGGCTCGTGTTGCCACATCTCCCACTCCGCGGCTCGCGAGTGCACAGCCCGCGAGTCGACAAGGCGTTGCCGCGCAGTTCGTGACGGCTGACCAGGCTCACGCGGATGCGGTTTACGGCAGAGAGATCGAGATGCTTCAGAAGATCGTCAGCCAGCGCAAAACGGTGCTCGACTCGACGACCGTTGCGATCATCGAGAGAAATCTCAAGATCATCGACGCTGCGATCGAGCAGAGCAGGGCAGCCCTCGCCGCTGATCCGGCGAGCCGGTTACTAAGTGATCAGCTAACTCATGCGCTCGACAAGAAGGTCGAGCTGCTACGGACGGCGGCAATGATGCCGGCGAGCATATAAAATGAAAAACCAACTCAAGGTTTCCTGGATCATCGCATTCGCGGTCATTGCTGCAGCCGCGCCCTTGTCGGCGCGGGGGCAGGACGGGGTGCAGATCCGCGGTATCACGAGCATCGATACGACGGTGAAGCTGGATCGCGGCGGCGCTGTCGATCTCTCTCTGATCTCGGGACGAATCCGGGTCACGGGCTGGGACCGTCAGGACGTGAAAATCTCCGCGTCGATCGAGAGCGGCAGGCTCGAGTTCAGCGCCAACTCGTCGCGAGTGAGCCTAAGTGTCGACGACAGCGATGACTACGATGGCAATCGCAGACATCGCAATCACAACGTCGGTGACGCCCGCTACGATGTCTCGGTGCCGAGGGGTGCGAGGCTGATTCTGGAGGCTGTGTCGGGCGACGTTACCGCCAGCGGGTCGCAGGGCGAGATCGACGCGACCAGCGTCAGCGGCGATGTCGAGGTCAGCGATGGTGTCCGGTCGGTCAACGCCGAATCGGTTTCGGGATCGGTGAGAGTCGCTGCCGTGAATGGAAATCTCCGCACCGAGACCGTCAGCGGCGACCTGCGCGCTCAAAACGTGACTGGCAACGTCGAGGCGAGCTCGGTGAGCGGCAATATCCACCTTGTAGGTATCCAATCCAGGGATGTGCGGACGGAGACTGTGAGCGGTGACATCACCTACACGGGCTCGATCGAGCCTTCCGGCCGCTACGGATTCGAAGCGCATTCAGGCGAGATCAGGCTCAACATTCCGCGGGGGGCAGGCGCTCAGTTCAGCGTCGAGACCTTCAGCGGGGATCTCTCCACCGACTTCCCCGTTACGATCCCGCCGCGCAGAGGGCGCGGCGACGGTCGCGTGGAGTTCACGATCGGCGACGGCCGGGCAAGGGTCACCGCCGAGACCTTCAGCGGTCGCGTAATCATCAACAGCGGTGCAGACTCAACCACCCGGAGAGACGATGAATAGCACGAAGATCCTGGGAGCGCTGGCTCTCCTGCTCGCGGTGCCGGCGCTCGGCGCCCAGCAGCAATACGGACGCGACACCAATACCTGGCGCTGGGATGGACGCGTCGACGCGGGGCGGTGGATGCACGTCGTCAACATCAATGGCTCCGTCGATTTCTCGCCCAGCACGGACAACATGGTGCACGTGGTGGCGGAGAAGCGCTCGAACGGGCGCGAGATGGACGACATCCACTTCGAGGTGGTGCAGTCCAACGGCAACGTGACGATCTGCGCGATCTGGAACGACAACGCCCGCTGCGAAGACGGCGGGATGGATCAGATCCGCCACAACGATCACAACGAGAACCATTCGTCGGTGAAGTTCACTGTGAAGGTGCCGCGCTCGGTGAAGGTCGGCGCGCATTCGGTGAACGGCGCGGTGTCGGTGCGCGACGTGGGCGCCGAAGTGCGCGCGAACACGGTGAACGGCGGTGTCGATGTCAGGAACGCCGCGGGTCCGGTGCGCGCGACGACGGTGAACGGTGGCGTTGACGTCGCGACGGCGGCGGGTCCGGTGACGGCGACAACGGTGAACGGCAACGTCGACGCGCGAATGAGCACTCTGCAGGGCGACGACGATATGGAGTTCAAGACCGTGAACGGATCGGTGGCGATCTACGTCCCGGCGCGGTTCGATGCGAACTTCAGGTTCGACACCGTGCACGGCGGGATCGACAGCGATTTCCCACTGACCATTACCGGCCGCTTCGGCCCGCGCCACGCATCAGGAACGATCGGCAATGGAGGGCGGGATCTGCGGGCGAGCAGCGTGAATGGGTCGATCGAGCTGCATAAACAATAGACCGCGGTAGCTGGGGACTGATTGCGTACTCGGACTAACGGCATCGATAATCGCGGACTGATCGAGTACGCGGACCAACGGCACCGCCGATCGCGGACTGATCGAGTACGCGGACTGACGGCATCGACGATCGCGGATTGATCGAGGATTATGAACAAGGGAGGAGCGGCGAGGTTTGTCGCTCTTCCCTTTTTTCTTTGCGAAAATCCAGCTCTATCCGGACGCTTAGCTGTCGGCGTAACTGCTGTCAGGCTAACGGCTGCCCGCTTCAGTTCATATGGTGGCCAGCCAGGCCACGTGAGGCTCTACGGGGAAACAGCAACGCCCCACGGTTGCTTATCCGTCTTGACCGTCGCCTTCACGCGGCGGGTGGCGACGTCGATGACGCTCACCTGGTTGGAGAGCCCGTCTGCGGTGTAGAGGGTGCGGCCGTCCGGGGAGATCGCGATGCCCCACGGACGCCGGCCAACGGGGATACGGCCGACTACCGCATTCTTCGCGGCATCGACGATAGACACTGCGTTGGCGTTGCCGTTTGCGACGTAGACCCACTTTCCGTCGGGGGATACTGCGACGCCGACCGGCTTGCCCTGGCGTCGCTCGAGCGGGATCGTGGTGAGCACCGATCTGGACTTGGTGTCGATGACGGTGAGAGTCCCGCCGATCTCGGCGGTCACGTAGGCGCGGCGACCATCGGGCGAGAATGCGACCGAGCGGGGTCGCACGTCGACGAGAAAATTCGCCACCACCTTGTTGGCTTTGGTGTCGATGACCGAAACGCTGTTGCTCGTTTCCGCCGTGACGTAAACCCAGCGACCATCGGGTGACACCGCGACACCCTCGGGCTCGATCCCAACCACGAGGGTCGCGATGACCTTTCGCGTCGCGATGTCCGTCGCCGATGCCCAGCTGCCGTCTTCGTTGGCGGCGTAGAGTCGCTTCCCGTCGGGCGTGATCACAAAGCGCTCGGGATCGGTGCCGGCAGGGAAAACCGAGGCAATCCTGCCGCGCGCAAGATCGATCGAGACGATCGCGTCGCCGCTGCCGTGGACGTGCTTCATGGTATCGCTGAGGGCAACGAAGACGCTCTTCCCGTCGGGCGCGAACTCGATTCCGCGCGGGCGCTGCGGCACCGGGATGGTGCGCACAACCTTGAGGGTGCGCGCATCGATGAGGGTGATGGTGTGCGAGCCTTCATTGCTCACCGCCAGCAGCGATCCGGCCTGAGCGCGGGCCCGAACGGGGGTGAGACCAGCGACGGCGCACGCGCCGGCAATCGCGATGGACCAAACTGCATTCGTTCTCATCGAGAGCTCCAGGCGCACCGAACAGTGCCGCCAGCCGAGAGTCGATCGAGTGCATTGACGGTCGAGCGATCGTCGGGGCCGTTGGTCGAAACAGATCGCAGATCGGGAACGTCGATGACGCGGGGCGACCCCGCCGCGGACGCAGCGCTGGCGGGCACAACTATATATAGTGGCTGTCGCAGCTGGTGGTCCGCGAGCCGGAACGAAAGCGGCCACCCCTTATGCCCATCGAACTGCGTGGTGGGCGCTTCGAGGTAGGCGATGATGCGCGTCGGATCAGCCGAACCAGTTCGAAGCGCCGCCTCGGACACGATCTTTATCGCCGCCCATCCTGCCCACGCTGGCCCATCCATGGCGCGCTTCGCGGCGGCGGCATAGCGGTCGTTGAGCTGACTCGCACCGAACCGCTCCAGGTGCGAGTCCCAGAGTGCCACGGAACTCTTCGCGCGCGCATTCGGATGCGCGTTTCCATTCGCTGCAAATTGTCTTGCCGCGTTCGAGTACATCAGCTCGCTAGCCTCGATGTGGAAGGAGTGCCGCCGGCACGCGTTCCGCGCGCCCATATCGCGTGCAGCGACGTCCAGAAAAATCAGGTGATGATCTTCCGCGAATCTCGCGACCCCATCGACGTCGCCGGGGGCGACAGCGATCAGCACCTGAACCTTACGCGCCGATGACAGGAACTGCGCGGCCCGCACAGCACCGCGATGCGCACCATCACCGCTGGCCTCGAACTTCTCAACGTGAGCGCCGAAAAGTCCGGCAGTCTGCGCGGCCTCGGTTGCGCCAAGTCGGATTCCCTCGAGCGTGGATCTCTCGGCATCCGTCAGCGCCGAAACCGGTGTCACGATCCCGATCCGCAAGATCGTGACGGCGGGGGTTTGTGCCCATACGTCGGCAGCAAGCAGCGACGCGAGGCTAAGCCCGATTATGAATCGCATTGGCTTACGTCGCGTAGCGTACAGAGAGGAAAAACTTTGGGAAGCCATTGCGATTGTGTTTCGCCGGAGAGTAGGGCGCACGATAACCAATTGCCATGTCGAGTGGTGGCGGGAATGCTTTCTGCATTGCTGACCCGCGACTCGGTGGAGAAATCGCTTCCTGAA
>CAMLDY010000045.1 GCA_946478895.1 uncultured Gemmatimonadota bacterium | reverse complement strand
AGCTCGCTGAGCACGAACAGCTGCGCCGCGCTGATCCGGAATTCCCGCTCGACCGTTTCTGCCGCCGAGCGCAGTCCGCGCACCATGCGGCGAATTGCGTTGAGTGCCCGCGACACGTCGGGCTGCTTGGTGGTTTTTCGCGCCATTAAATGACCCGGGTGGGTCTCGAACCCACGACCTACGGATTAAAAGTCCGTTGCTCTACCAACTGAGCTACCGGGTCGACCTAGAGACCTGAAGATAAACGCGAAGGTTGGCCTTAGGCACCGTCCGTTTTTCTCCATCGCGCGCCGTCCGGCCACATCACAAATCTGCGTTGAGTGCCGATTTTAGTACGCTCCCGCGCACCAAACCGGCCTTCGAGTGTCGGCAGGCTATGGCGAAACGTCACTAGAGTAACCCGTAGTGCGGGCGCGAAAATGCCATTCACCTTCCCAAAGGTCAACGCCGTCATTCGTGCTGTCCGAATGTCCAGACAGCGCGAGGTCGCGGCCGCGCGCATGGCAGCACTCGAGGAAAGCAACAACGTCCTCCAGACCCAGGCGCGACAGCTCGAGCATCAGACCACCGAAGCCCGGGAGCTCGCGCACGAGCTGGCCTTAACTAATGAGGAATTGCGGGCCGCGATCAGCGAGGCGCGAAAAGCCTGGGCGGCCGCCGACGCCGCCAACCGCTCGAAGGCGGAATTTCTCGCCGTCATGAGTCACGAGCTCCGAACCCCCCTCAATTCCATCGGCGGCTACGTCGATCTGCTGGAGATGGAGCTGCGCGGGCCCCTCACCGAAGCCCAGCGCGCCGACCTCGGCCGCATCAAGCGCAGCCAGGAACACCTCCTCGGCATCATCAACGACATCCTCAACTTCACCCGCCTCGAGGCAACCGAGGTCAAGTTCGACATCATCGAGGTCTCCGTGCGCGCGCTCGTCGTCGATCTCGACGCGGTGGTGAGTCCGCTCGCGCGCGCGAAAGACCTGGAGTACCGCTGCGACATGCCTGCGGCCAACGTCTACGTGCGCACCGATCCCGACAAGCTGCGACAGATCATGATCAACCTGGTCTCAAACGCGGTGAAGTTCACTCCCGCCGGCGGGCGCATCCGGGTCGCGTGTACGGTCGGCGAAAAGAGCGTCTCCATCCACGTCGCCGACACGGGTGTCGGAATCCCGGTCGACAAGCAGGAGTCCGTATTCGAGCCGTTCGTCCAGCTCGATCGCGGTCTCACCCGCACCACCGATGGCACCGGGCTCGGCCTGCCGATCAGTCGCGGCCTGGCGCGCGGCATGGGGGCCGACATCACTCTCGAGAGCGAGGAAGGTGTCGGCTCGACGTTTACGCTCGCGCTTCCCCGCGCCGCCAGGCGTGCGACGCCGATGGAGCTGCCGCGTTTCCACAAACGCTGAGCGAATGAATTCTCCTCGGATGGTCTGAACTTCGCATTGGTAGCCCTGGAGACCATTCGAGGGCGTAGCAATGGCTGTGGCAGTGGAAGGTGTCAGCTCGAAGGGCGCGCTGAAGTGTCGTCGCAAGTTCCTGCGATTTTTCCGCAAGGGGTTCTACGACGCGAAGTACATCGACTGGGAGCGCGGCTACAAGTGGGAAGCCCACGAGCGCTGGGAAGAGATTCTGGACCGGAAAACCCATCACGATCTGATTGCCGACGGCAGCTACGCGGAAGTGGCGCGGCGCGCCGTGACGATAGAATCGCGCACCAACCTGCTGTTCTCGTTCGAGAAGATGGCGCTGCGCGACGCAGTCAAATCAACCGCCGGCGCCAGGTCGTTCGCCGAGGGACTCTACGATTTTTTGTACGGCCGTGGCAGCCTCGAAAACAGGTTCGAGGAATGGTGCTCGACTGTTGCCGGACTTCCGCGCCGACAGACCAGAGTTCTCACCTGGCCGTTGCTCACGGTGTTCGGATTTCTGGCGCAGCCCGAGACGCATTTCTTCCTCAAGCCGATGGTGACACGCACCGCGGCGCGAGAGTACGGCTTCGAATTCCGCTACCGTTCGCGCCCGAACTGGGAGACGTACTCCAATCTCCTCGAGTTTGCGCAGGTCGTGTCCGACGACCTCAGCGATCTCGAGCCGCGGGACATGATCGACATCCAGTCATTCCTCTGGGTCCAGGGCTCCGACGAGTACGAGGAATAGGACGAGGCGGCAATGGCGCGAGATCGTTTCGGGCCGATTGGTAGGTGCCGGAGAGAGTGAGTTGGTCGTCCTTATTACGACGGATTCTCCCTTCGCACACCGGTTTTGCCCAACGAACAGGCATTGACGAGCCCGGCCAGGCTCGCCGCTCTCAAAAAGACAGGACTTCTCGACGGCCCCTGCGAGGACTGCTTCGACGCTTTCACGCGTCTCGCAGCCCAGCTTGTGGGTGTCCCGACCGTTCTGATCTCTCTGATCGATTCGGGGCGTCAGTACTTCAAGAGCACCGCCGGCGCCGACGCGCCGACCCGGGGCTGGCACCCACTCGATGCTACCTACTGTCAGGATGTCGTCGGTAGCGCTGCTCCGATCGTCGTGGCCGATGCCTGGAACGAGACGGCGCTCGCCGGCCGCGGTACGAAGGCCCGTGCCTACGCGGGTTTCCCCCTAACAACCGAAGATGGCCACGTCCTCGGGACGTTTTGCGCCCTCGACGATCGGCCGCGCGACTGGAGCCGCCGGGACATCGAAGTGCTGAATGCGCTCACGACCGCGACCCGTTCCGAGATTCAACGTCGCATCGCCCAGCGCGCGGCGCACGATATCCAGCTCCGGCTGATGGCGGAACGCACCCTCGCGCACGCCGTGCAACAACAGATGCCGGTCGGCGTCATCGTCGCCGAGATTCCGGGTGGCCGCCTGGTTTCGGTTAATGCCCAGATGACAGAGATCTTCCGCACGTCGTTCATGCCGGCCGCGGACCTGGCCGGATACACCGAGCTCATCGGATTCCACGACAATGGCAGTCCGTACACCGCCCTCGATTGGCCATTGGCCCGCACGGTCCTGACGAAGGAGCGTGTACGCGGTGAAGAGATCAGGATCCGACGCGGCGATGGGACTGACGGATATGTTCGAATGAGCTCCGCGCCGGTTCAGGATGGCGATGGAAACGTCGTCGCGGCCGTCGCGATCGTCGTCGACGTCAGCGAGCAGCGAAGCGCCGAGCGCGCGCTTCGCAGCACCGACGAGCGCTTCCGCTTCGTCGCCAAAGCCACCAACGACGTCATCTGGGACTGGGACATCAAGACCAACGCCCTCGTCTGGAACGACTCAGTCGAAACTGTGTTCGGGCACAAGCAGAATCGCATTTTCCCCGAGATAAAGTGGTGGTACGATCACATCCACCCGGAAGACCGGGAACGGGTCGTCGCCGGCATTCACGGCGTGCTCGACCACGGCGGTACGAGCTGGAGCGATCAGTACCGGTATCGGCGCGCCGACGGCAACTACGCCAACGTGATGGACCGCGGCTACATCGCGCGCGACAGCAGCGGCGAGCCCCTGCGCATGATCGGCGCGATGACCGACGTCACCGAGAAATCGCGCTCGGAGGCGGCCATCCGCTTTCAGGCGCAGCTTCTCAACGCCGTGCAGCAGGCGGTGGTCGCCACCGATCCCGAAGGGATCGTCATCTTCTGGAACGACTTCGCGGAGAAGCTTTACGGATGGGCACCTGAAGAAGCAGTCGGTAAAGCGATTCATGAGCTGACGCCTTCGCCGTTCCTCCGCGAGCACAGCGCCGACATCTTCGAGCGCGGCGCTGCAGGTGACAGCTGGACGGGAGAATTTCTGGTGCAGGGCAAGAGCGGCAAGGCCTTCCCCGCCCTGCTCACCACATCTCCCATCCGCGACGAGCGTGGGACTGTGCTCGGCTTCGTGCTTGTCTCGATCGATCTCAGCGAGCGTCGCGCGCTCGAGGAACAGTTCCGACAGTCCCAGAAGATGGACGCCGTCGGACGGCTGGCGGGCGGCATCGCCCACGACTTCAACAACCTGCTGACGGTCATCCGGCTCAACACCGAGATCATCATGGACGGATTCGATCCAACTGATCCGCGCAGCGAGGATGTGAAGCAAATCAGGAGCGCGGCCGAGCGGGCGTCGTCGCTTACCAGGCAGCTGCTGGCGTTCAGCCGCAAGCAGATTCTGCAGCCGCGCGTCCTCGACATGAATAGCGTCGTTTCCACCGTGCAGCCGATGTTGCAGCGCCTTATCGGTGAAGACATTACCATCGCCTCGAGCTGCAGCGCGCGCGGCTACGTGGTCGCCGATCCCGGCCAGATCGAGCAGATCCTCGTCAACCTGGTGGTCAACGCGCGCGATGCGATGCCGCAGGGCGGTACGATCAGCATCGAGACGCAGAACGCGACGCTCGACGAGACCTACACCAGCGAGCACGCGCCGGTGGTTCCCGGTCGCTACGTCATGCTCGCGGTCGGGGACAACGGTGTTGGAATGAGCCGCGACATCCGTGAGCACGCGTTCGATCCCTTCTTTACAACCAAAGAAGCCGGCAAAGGCACGGGACTCGGCCTCGCCACGGTGTACGGCATCGTCAAGCAATCGGGCGGTTACGTCTGGATCTACAGCGAGCCCGGCCTCGGCACGACCCTCAAGCTGTATTTCCCCGAGGTCAGCGCCGCCGCTGCCTTCACCAACGTGGAGTACAAACCCAGCGCGAAGCTCGGTGCGCGCGGATCGGAGACAATTCTGCTCGTTGAGGACGAGGAGTCGGTGCGCGGTCTGACTTCGCGCATCCTCGAGAAGCAGGGCTATCGCGTCATCGTCGCGCAGCACGGGCGAGAGGCGATGGACATCGCCGCGCGCGAAGTTGGCCACATCGACCTCGTCCTCACCGATATCGTGATGCCGGGAATGAACGGTCGAGGCCTCGTCGAGCGCCTCGCCGGCATCCGGCCGCGCATCAAGTCCCTCTACATGTCTGGATACACGGACGACGATATCATCCGGCGTGGATTCATCGAGCCGTCCAAGAGCTTCCTGCAAAAGCCCTTCACTTCAGAGTCCCTTCTCCAAACGGTAAGAAAGGTACTCGACGAAGGCTGAGCCGCTCAGGCTCGTTGTCCGTTACTTGCATGGGTAGCACGTTTCCATGCAGTCGACCTCGCCACTCGCCCGCGATACTGTGCTCGCCGGCGAATCCGCGCCCGTGAACGTCCTGATAGTGGACGACAGGCCGGAAAATCTCCTCGCCATTGAGGCGATTCTCGAGCCCCTCGGTGAAAACCTTGTGCGGGCGAGCTCGGGCGAAGAAGCGCTCGGCCACCTCCTCGACTCTGATTTCGCTCTGGTGCTCCTCGATGTCGCGATGCCGGGCATGGATGGCCTCGAGACGGCGCGGAGGATCAAGCAGCGAAAAAAGACTTCCGGCATCCCGCTGATCTTCCTCACCGCCGGCAACCCCGACGAGCGCCTGATCCTCCAGGGTTATGAGAGCGGAGCGGTCGACTACCTCTTCAAGCCGCTCAGTCCGGAAGTGGTCAGATCGAAGGTCAGCGTCTTCTGCGACCTCTACCGGAGCAGGGAGAGAATCCGCGACGCTGCCGCGGAACTGGCCCGGGCGCAAGCGGCGGCAGCCGAAGCTCGCGAGGGCCAGAAGCGACTCTCCGATGTTCTCGAGCGAATCAGCGACGCTTTCTTTGCCCTCGACGAAAACTGGCGCTTCACCTACGTGAACGAGAAGGCAGCCCTGATCCTGCAGCGCCGCCGCGAGGATCTCGTCGGAAAAATCGTCTGGGACGAGTTTCCCGATGCCGCCACCTCGGCGTTCGCCGAACAATACCGGCGCGCCGTCGAATCACAATCGGTCGTCGCATTCGCCGAATACTATCCACCGCTCGACTCGTGGTTCGAGGTCCATGCATACCCCTCGCCAGAAGGGTTATCCGTCTACTTCGCCGACATCTCCGACAAGCAGCGCGCTCAGCGGATGCTCCAGGAAAGCGAAAAGCGTTTTCGCTCGCTGATCGAATCGACCACCGCTGCCGTCTGGAAAATGGACGGGAACGGTACGATGCTAGTCGAGGAAGACGACTGGCATCAGCTCACCGGCCAGTCTTTCGAGGAGATGCGGGGCAACGGATGGCTCGATGCCGTCCACCCTGAAGATCGCGACAAGACGATCACGGCGTGGCGCAGAGCGCTGTCCGCCGGCGCGATCTACGAAGTGGAGCACCGCGTCAGGACCCGCAACGGCGAGTACCTCGAGATGCTCGCCCGGGCGGTGCCGGTATTCGATGCGACCGGAAATATCGAGGAGTGGGTGGGCACCCACTCCGACATCACCGCGCGCAAGCACGCCGAACGCCAACGCGACCTTGCCCTCGAGGGCGCTGTCGAAGCGAGAGAGATCGCCGAGCGCGCGCAGGAAGAAGCGGAAATGGCAAATCGTGGCAAGAGTGAATTTCTCGCCACGATGAGTCATGAGTTTCGCACGCCCCTGAACGCAATACTCGGCTACACTCAGCTGATCGACATGGGTGTGCTCGGCGCAGTAAGCCCGCCACAGCACGATCACCTTCAGCGCCTGCGCTCCAGCGCCGTGCACCTACTGGGACTCGTAAACGACATCCTCGATCTTTCGAAGATCGAAGCCGGCCGCGTCAGTGTGTCGCGCGAAACGGCGTACGTGAGTGACGTGATTCACGCCACCATCGCGCTGATCGGGCCACAGGCAGTCGCGCGCGGCATCGACTATCCCGAGGAATGCGATGGTGCGGAAGGGACGTCCTACATGGGCGATCCCGATCGGGTGCGTCAGATCCTCGTCAACCTTCTGTCGAATGCCGTCAAGTTCACCAATCCGGGCGGCGCCGTCACGCTCGAGTGCGGATCCGCCGATCATCCCGATCCCGGTGCACGATTGGTCGGCGAGGGATCATGGACGTTCATTCGCGTCGCCGACAACGGCATCGGCATTCCTCCCGAGCAGCTGACGAGAATCTTCGAGCCGTTCGTGCAGGGAGACTCCGGTTATACTCGCTCGGAAGGCGGAACCGGATTGGGCCTTGCCATCAGTCGTCAGCTCGCACGGCTGATGGGCGGCGACATCACGGTGCAAAGCACCGTCGGCGGCGGCTCGACGTTCACGCTCTGGCTGCGCGGCGGGGCATCGGAAGAACGGCCCGCGCCACAGCCCGACCACCCACCAGCAGCGGAGGCAACGCCGGATGTGGTGGGAGTGAGACATCTTGCGCAGGCTCTTCTCAACCGCATCGATCTCATCGCCGGGACGTACGTGCAGCGGGTGCGGGACGACGACGGAGTTCCGGATTTGTCCGCGGTGAATGAAGCGCACATTCGCGATCACGCCGACACCGTCGTCACCGAGATCATCCGCGCCGCGCAGCTGCTCGCCGAAACCAGGGGACGCGCCAGCGATCTGCTCCGCGATGGCGCCGAGATCCAGAGGCTTCTCGCCGAGCTGCACGGTGCGCAGCGGTACAGGCTCGGGTGGACGGAGGGCGAGATCGCGCGCGACGTGGATCTGCTCTGCCAGCAGATCGTTGATACGATCGCCACCATCGACGTCGACCCGCAGTCGGCGGATTTCATCGTCGACATCGTGCGCAAGATCATGGAGCAGTGGAAACAAACCAGCATCCGCGGCTATCGCTTCGCGAAGTCGGCGGGCAAGCGGTGACGTCGCGCTCCTGTCGACACGCATTCACCGCCGCTTTATTTCAGGCATGATCCGTTTCACGGCGCTCCCGGCCGCGGCGATTGTCGGTGCGATCTTTCCGGCGATGACGAGCGCTCAGGACACCGCGGTCACCCGCCTCGAGCCGGTGGTCGTGGAAGTCAGTCGCGGCGCCGGGAAATCACTGCTCGATCTTCCCTACGCGATCAGTGTGCAGACGCCGGATTCCGCGCGGCCGGGGCAGCGCCACCTGTCGCTCGACGAAAGTCTCTGGCTCATTCCGGGCCTCACCGTCTCAAACCGCAACAACCCGTCGCAGGATCCGCGAATCTCGATTCGCGGATTCGGGGCGCGGTCGGCCTTCGGGGTGCGGGGAATAAAGGTGTTGCGGGATGGAATCCCACTCACCCTGCCGGACGGTCAGACGCCGGTTGACTTTCTCGACCTGGAGTCCGTCGGCCGCGTCGAGGTAATGCGCGGAAGCGCGTCGTCGCTTTACGGAAACGCCGGCGGCGGTGTCGTCGATATCAGAAGCAGCCAACCGATGCCGGTTCCCGTTGCCGCCGCGATCCGGGCCTGGAACGGCAGCTTCGGCTCGCGGCGATACGTGGCGAAAGCCGAAGGCACGTCGGGTCGCCTGGGCTATCAGGCCAACGTGGCGCGCACCGAGAACGAAGGATATCGCAGCTACTCCCGGCAGCGAATGTCGAATGGCTTTGCCCGGTTGTCTTACGACGGCCCCGGCAGCTCCTACGCGGTGGAGTGGCTCGGCATCAACACTCCTCTCGCCCAGAATCCCGGAGCCCTGACGCGCGCGCAGTTCGAGACTGATCCTGGAATGGCGGATCCGTTCTCCGTTCGGAAAGGTGCGCGCAAAGCCGTGACCCAGTCACAGCTCGGTCTCACGGCGCGGCGGTACGGAGCACACGGTGAGATCGAAGTATCCGGCTACGCCGGGACCAGAAGCCTCGACAACCCGCTCACCTTCGGCATCGTCGACGTCGGCCGCACCATCTCCGGCGGGAACCTGCGCGCGACGATGCCGTGGTCGTTGTTTGGCGCCGACAATCGCGTTACCGCCGGCGCCGAGTTGCAGTTTCAGAACGACGAGCGCCGGAACTTTACCAACTGCAACGACGTCCCGCCGCTCACTGCCGCGACCGCAACCTGCCCCGTCGTCGGAGTCGAGAGAGGCAGTGTTACGCTCGACCAGCGTGAGCTCGTGTCGTCCCTCGGCTCCTATCTGCGCGATGAGCTGGAGCTGTCGAGCCGCTATCTCGTCACGGCGGGAGTACGCGCCGATGGCGTGCGCTTTCACGTCCAGGATCACCTGATCGACGCCAACAATCCCGACGACTCAGGCCGGCGACTCCTCGACGCAATCAGTCCGATGTTCGGGATTGTCGCGCGCCTCGGCGCATCCCACAGCGCCTACGCGAACGTGTCGTCCGCCTTCGAGACACCGACGGCGACCGAGCTCGGCAATCGGCCGACGGGAACTGGCGGGATCAACCAGGATCTTCAGCCGCAGCGATCCCTCACCTACGAGATCGGCGCCAAGGGGATCTCGGTCAACGGGCTTCAGTACAGCGCCGCGCTTTTCGCAACATCGGTCCACGACGAGCTGATTCCATTCGACATCCCGGCCAGCAACGGGCGACGGTACTTCCGCAACGCCGGCCGCACCTCCCGACGCGGTGCCGAGCTCGGCCTCGGCGTCAACATGCGCAGCCTGGACCTCGGCGCAGCGTACACCTACGCGAATTATCGCTTCGTCGATTTCACCGTCGACACCGCCCACTATGCGGGCAATCGCATTCCGGGGATTCCGCGCCAAGTGCTTCAGGGGAGCGCCACGCTCCGACTTCCGTTCGTGACCGTCGTTGGAGAGGCCAGCCTTGCCGATCGCATGTTCGTCAACGACGCGAACTCTGAGAGCTCGCCCGGCTATGCGATGTTCAGCATGCGCCTGGTGAGCAGTGCTGCACTGCGGCACTCCGCAGCCGAAATCATCCTCGGTGTGCAGAATCTTCTCGACACGAAGTATGTCTCATCAGTAAGCGTGAACGCCGCGGGGGGAAAATTTTACGAACCCGGCACCCAGCGCGCGCTGTACGTGGGACTGACTTTGACGGGGATAGCCACTCCCCGCTAACGCGCTTGCGCCAACGCAAGCGCCGGGCACGGAACTTCCGATTGCGCCGGTCGTGGAACACGACAAGCCGGAATCGAAGAAGTCGGAGTGGGAAGAGCCCGAAGAGGCAAAGCCCACCAATCCGTTCGGACGCAAGACGGTTCCCCGGCCTGAGAGCGGAACCCGTCTCAGCGCGCTGGAGATCCACGAGAACATCCGCGGACCGGCCGTCGAGGAGCTCGAGCGGCCCGCGAGCTCTTTGCTGTTTTCGTCGCTCGCCGCCGGAATGCTGATTGGCTTCAGTTTCCTCGCCTCGGCGTTCGTCAGCCACTACGCGCCCGAGCCGTACAAACACCCGCTCGCATCCCTCGCGTACCCGATTGGATTCATGTTCGTGATCATGGGCCGCAGCGAGCTGTTCACCGAGAACACCCTCGAGCCGGTGATCCCGCTTCTGCACAAGCGCGATGGAACGACACTCAGGAAATTGTTGCGGATGTGGGGACTGCTGATCGTCGGCAATCTTATCGGCGCGCTCGTATTCGGCTGGATCCTCGGCGCAACGAACATCATCGACGCTCCACTGCATCCCTCAATGCAGGAAGTCGCTCGACAGAGCACCGAGGGCGGCTTCGGCATGGTGTTCTACAAGGCAATCTTCGGCGGCTGGCTGATCGCACTGCTCGCGTGGCTGCTTGCATCGACCATCGAAACGACCGCGCAAATCTTCATGATCTGGGTTGCCACGGCGCCGATCTCCGCGTTCCATTTCCGGCATTCCATCGCCGGCAGCGTCGAAGCGTTCTATCGGGCGGCTACTGGAGCAGCTGGCTGGGGAGAGATGATCGGAAGCTTCATCGTTCCCTCCCTGCTCGGGAACGCAGTCGGCGGGGTGCTCCTCGTTGCACTGTTCAACTACGCGCAGGTGGCCGAGGAACACGCCACGACCGAGTAGCGCTCGTTACCTGAGCGTGTAGAGGTAGGAAGCGATGTCGCGAGCATCGCGCGCCGTGACGCCCATGTTCGGCATTGCCGTCTTTGCGTCGATACCCGGCGGATTCTCGATCCATCGAATCATGTTGTCGGGCTGATTGGTCAGCACCCCCGCGATGAATACTCGCTGCGACACCTGGCCCAGCGGCGGACCTACCATTCCACGCGCCCCTGCGACACCAGGGATGGTGTGGCAGGATCCGCAGCCGTAGCGACGGATTGCATCGCGGCCACGCCCGGGATCTGCGTTGGTGATCTGAAATCTGTCGTCGCCGGATGCGCGATCGCACGATGAGAGCGCTACGACGGAAATCACAATAACCAGCGTGCGAGCGCTCATCACCGAGGCGTAGTGACGCACAGCGCGCGTCTCGGATTCCTTGAGCCAGCGGGCGAACAACACCAGCCCCGCGATCACGTACGGAATGCTCCCTGGAATCCACATGATGATTCCACCGAGCTGCTGGTCTTCGAGCGGACTCAATCCCCAGACGGGCGCCGTGGTCGCGTAGGCCGGATACCAAAGTCCCGGGGCAAAGGTGAGCAGCGCGCCGAGCGCTCCGGTCTGGAGCGCCGTAGCAAACAGGTAGAAGACCGCGCCACCGTAGCCGAGCATCGAGTATCTCGCTCCGAAAACCGTCCACCAGAACAGCAGCGCGGTCGAGATGAAACTCAGATGCTGAAGGCTGTGCATCATTTCGCTGTGGATGGTCGCCTGATACGGACCCGGCAAATGCCACACCCAGAGCGCAATCGCGTGGAGTGCGAACGCGACCGACGGGCGCGTTAGCACAGACCATGGCGCGCTCACCACCGGGGCTTTGGTCGCGCTGCCAATGCCCGTTCGCCAATGGGGTGGCAGCGCCCAGAGGAACGGGATCAGCGGCCGGCCGAGCACCAACAGCGGCGCGCTGACTGCGATCAGAACCTCGTGCTGCGCCATGTGCGCCGAAAACAGCGATCCGCCTAGTGCGTGGAGCGGTGAGACGAGTGCGAGCGCCGCGGCAAGCCAGCCGCCCGCGAATGCCGTCGCTTCCCATACGCGAATCCCCGTGCCAATCGACTTTGACCACAGCCGGCGCAGCCCGATTGCGTAGAGCGCGGCAGTCGCCGCTAGGATGATCACCACTGCGGGCTCCCACGACCAGGTTGACCATAGAGCCGCAGGGGCGAGGGCCTCAACGGGATGCGCGGCCGCGGATTCCGGAAGCAGCGCCACTCCTGCTGTGCCTGCCCAGGCGCTCAGGTGCCGATGCATGATCCGAGGAAGAAAATCGGGATCCACTGCATCGTGATCTCGATCAGCGCGAGCGTGGCAGTGAACATCCCGACGAGCGCCATGAACCTGCTGCGCGGCATTACCCCGCCCTCGACCAACGGGAAATCGCCGACGCGTTTGTAGAATCGCCAGGCCGAGATTCCAGCCGCGATCGTGATCAGAAGGAACAGGAGCGACGAGCCGTGCAGCCATAGCCGGTTGCCGCTCACACACGCGCGGTCGACGAGGGGATAGTTGACCCAGACCATCAGCATCCCCGACATCGGGCCGCCGACCATCCCGAACCAGAGGTCGAGCGAATTTCCGGTCCGCGCGACTTCATGCCGCTGCCGCTCTGCCTGAGCAACGCTTTCGGTCATATGAACCTCACCGAGACGAATACCACGAGCCAGAGCGCGACCCATGAGTACACCACGAAGTACCAGTACGCCGCCATCACCGTCGTATCGGTGTAGTGCTTCTTCTCGACGGGCCCGATCAGCATCACCAGCGCGATGAGGAGCGTTTCCAGACTGCCCGCGATCAGGTGCGCGAGGTGTACCGACAGGATCATCCAGGTGATCGATCCATAGGCATTGGAGTCGTACCTTGTATGGAGTCCCGCGAACTCGAAGCCGCGCAGGATGATCGCCCCGACGCCGCACGCGACCACGACCAGCAGCCATTTGCCGATCCGCGCCGGCGGCTCGTGCGCGAACGCCAGCTTCGCCGCGTACCACATTGGAAGCAGACTCACGAGCTGGAGCGCCACATTTGCCGACGAGACCCCGAGCTCCGGAAGCAGAGTTCGCGGCGGCGGCCAGGTGTCGAAGTTCCGGCGGATGTAGTAGTAGCTGGCGACGAGCAGCGCGAATGCCGCGCCCTCGATCAGGATCATCAGCAGGTTGCCCCACCAGATGGGGGCGTGGTGGCTGAACGAGTGGTCGTCGAGGACGGCGACGTCGATGACGGGGCGGCGTCTCACAATGGCTCCCGCGCCACCGGCGTGTCATGGTCCGGCGAGATCGTCGGCCAGAACCATCCGGCGAGAATGATGAAAGACGTTATCGCGCCGACCGTCACGCCCCACGGGCTGAAAATGGCGATGACGATCGTCCCGCCCCCGAACACCGCGAGGAGAAATGGCAGGATCGTCTCTTTCTTGAACTCGTAGCGGCGCTCGGGAATCGCATCCATGATGCTCGTCACCAGCCCCTCGTGCCGGTCCGTACGAAGTCCGGTGACGACCGCCAGCTCGCCGGGCGCCGCATCCCAGATCGGATCGCGGCCCTCCACCACCGGGATGTAGAGGTGGTTGTAGCTGGGCGGCGGCGAGCTCGTCGCCCACTCCAGCGTCGGTGCGTTCCACGGATTGTCGCCTGCCGGAACGCCACGTCGCAAAGCGTACCAGACGTTGCCGATGAACACGCACACGCTCGCGACGATGAACACCGCACCGAAGCTTGCCAGCGAATTCAACGGCCCCCAACCCATCTCGGGCAGATACGTGTAGACGCGCCGGGGCATTCCCATCAACCCGAGAATGTGCATCGGGAAGAACGTGATGTTCATGCCGATGAAGAAGAGCCAGAAATTCCAGTTCCCCGCCCGCTCGCTCAACATTCGGCCACTGAGCTTCGGGAACCAGTAATAGAATCCCGCCCACAGCGGAAACAGCGCCCCACCGATCAGCACGTAGTGAAAGTGCGCGACGATGAAGAAGGTGTCGTGAACCTGCAGATCGTACGGAATCGACGCGATCATCACGCCGGTCATGCCGCCGATGATGAACAGAAAGAAAAACCCGATGATGAACTTGAATGCCGTCGAGAATCGCGGCCGCCCGCCCCAGATCGTCGCGATCCAGCAGAATATCTGGACGCCGGATGGAATCGAGATCGCTGAGCTCGCTGCGGTGAAAAAGCTTTGGCCGAGCTGCGGCAACGGCGTCGCGAACATGTGGTGCACCCAGAGACCGAAGCCGAGGAACGCCGTGCTCACCATCGACAGGATCATCGCGGGGTAGCCGAAGATCCGTCGCTGCGTGAAAGCCTCCACCACCGACGACACCATTCCCAGAGCGGGAATGAAGATGATGTAGACCTCGGGGTGACCGAAGAACCAGAACAGGTGCTGCCAGAGAATCGCGTCGCCGCCTTCCGCGGGATTGAAGAAGTGCGTATCGACGAGGCGGTCCGCCGCGAGCATGGTGCTCGACACGACGATCGCCGGCAGCGCGAAGATGATCATGAACGACATGATCAGCTCCGCCCAGACGAACAGCGGCATCCGATTGAGCGACATTCCCGGAGCACGCTGCTTGAAGATCGTCGTGACTATCTCCACCGCGCCGATCAGGGCGGCGACCTCGGTGAAGGTGATCATCTGCGCCCAGATGTCCACCCGCTTGCCGGGCGAATATTGGGGTCCGGCAAGCGGAACGTAGGCGAACCACCCGGCGTCGGGACCGGTGTTCATGAAGAACGCGACGTAGAGCAGCACCCCGCCGAACAAATACATCCAGTAGCCGAGCGCGTTCAGTCGCGGGAAGGCGACGTTCCGCGTGCCGATCATCAGGGGCACGAGGTACAGCCCGACCGCTTCCATCACCGGCACCGCGAACAGGAACATCATGGTACTGCCGTGCATGGTGAAGATCTGGTTGTACAGATCCGGTCCGATGAAGCGATTCTCCGGTCGTGACAGCTGGAGCCGCATCATGCCGGCTTCCAGTCCACCGAGAATGAAGAAGATGATCGCGGTGACGAGGTACCGCTTCGCGATCGACTTGTGGTTGGTGGATGTCAGCCAGCCGTAGAAGCCGGACTTCTCCTTCCACGTCGCCGACAGCTTGGCGCGCATTTCCTCCTCGTCGCGCGGGCTGATCAGATCACGCCGGAAGTCGGGATCGGGGACTGCGGGCAGCGGAGCTGACGCCGTCATTTGAGGCTCTCCAGATACGCGAGCAGTGCGCGCAACGACTGGGGATCGAGCTCGCTGGGAGGCATCTTGACACCGGGCTTGATGCTCTGTGGATCGAGAATCCAGCCGGCGAGGTTACCGGTATTGTTCGGCAGAGTCCCCGCCGCGATGGTCCGGCGGCTGGCGAGGTGGGTGAGGTTCGGCCCCACCGTCGCGGCGGCGGGGGTGCCACTGATGGTGTGACACATCACGCACGGCCCGCTCAGAAAGACTTGCTGGCCTGCCTGCGTCAGGGAGTCAGCCGGCTGCGGCGCTTCACCGCGCTGCTTCTGCAGCCAGCTCTCGAACTCGAGTCGCGGCTCGGCGACGATGAAGAACGCCATGTTGGCGTGCTGGTGGCCACAGAACTCGGCGCATTGCCCGCGGTACACCCCCGCCGAGTCGGCGCGGAACCAGGTGACTGTCTCGTGGCCTGGTATGAGATCCTTTTTTCCGCCGATGTTCGGCGCCCAGAAACTGTGGATGACGTCCGCCGCCGTCATCTTGATGAGCACCGGTCGTCCAACCGGGACGTGAATCTCGTTGGCGGTCTCGAAGTTGTTGTGCGGGTCGGCATCGGGGTACTTCACTTCCCACCACCACTGGTGACCCACGACGTCGATGCGGAGCGGCTCGTTGCCATCGACGCGGGCGACCGTGCTGCCGACCGAGACGCTCGTGAAAACGAAAGCGAGCATGACGACGACCGTCAGACCGACGGCGATGACGACGCCGCGCTTCATGGTGTCGGCCTGCTCCGGCGTCTCCTGGTGAACGTGCGCCTGGTCGGGTACAGTGCGATGATAGCCGCGCCACAGCGCGTAGATCAACGCGCTGATGACGATGACGTAGACGACGGTGGCGACGGTGACGAGGCTCCAGTGCAGCTTCGCCACCGCATCGGCGCGCGGGCCCTTGGGATCGAGCGCCGACTGCCAGCCTGAGCAACCGGCGGCGAGCGCGACGATGCACCCAGACAGCACCGAGGCATAGGGGGTTGGCACGCGCGGACGCGCCGGCATCATTGCTTGACGGACGTGGGCGGGACGAAGGTAGGAGAAGGATGGCCCTTGTCGCGCGCCTGTTCGGACTCCTTGTACATCATGTGGTCGTCGCGCGTCGTGCGCACGGCCTTGCCCTGAATTCCGCCAAGCGCCCGGACGTAACCGACCAGCTGCCAGATCTGATAGTTGGGCAGCTTGCCGCGGAACGCCGGCATGCCGTTGGGCCGTCCCTCGATGATCGTCGAAAAGATGTTCTGCGGCTCGCTGCCGTAGATCCATTCGTTGTCGGTGAGCGGAGGACCGATCCCACCCCCGCCGTGCGAGTGACAGCCGGAACAGTTCATTTGGTCGAACAGCCGCTTGCCCTCCGACACCGCGTAGGCGTTGTCTTCATACGGGTTGCGTAGCTCCGCTTCGATCACCGCCGGGCCGGGCTGCAGCTCGCTCATCGTCACCAGGTTTGCCGCAGTTGCCGACGGCGGTGTCTCGCGAAAACGCCGCTGCTCGCGCTTGCACGACACCATCACGGCCAATGCAATGACGGCGAGGGCTCCGCCGCGCACCGCGCTCGACCAAGCCGGCATAATTCGCGTCATGACTGGCTCCCCACCTGGCCGACGGCGAGCCGCGGCACGCCGTAGCTGTCGAGGATGGCATCGATCTCCGGCTTTCGCCGCGTGATGATCGCGTTGAGCTGGTCGCGCAACGAGTCCTTGCCGCGCCGCACCCCCATCGAGATGTCGAATACCATCGGCAGGAACGGGAGATCGATCTGCGGCGAGACCGGCGTGATGTCTATCGCTACGGGCTCGTGTTTGGCGAAGTAGCCGGCCAGCGGGCCCCACGCGATCGCGACGTCGATGTCTCCTTTCGCCACAGCGTCGATAATGCGCGCCGGCGGATTCGGCTCACGATAGTCGGCGTAAACACTGTAGCCCTTCACGTTCCGGACGATGTTGCGAGCCGTCAGTGCGTGGGCCGGCGGAGTGTTCGTGAAATCGTCGCCGATAAGCTGCACGCCAATAGTGAGTTTCCGAAGCGCTGGATCGTCGAACGAAGCCAGCTTGATGTTTCGATCCTGCCGCGTCGCGAAGACGTAGGTCGAGCGATAGTACGGGATGGTGGCGCTGAGTCGGTCGAGGCTCGTCGGAACACCGATGTAGACGTCGCACTTCCCGGCATTGATGGTGTTGCGCGTAAAGCCGCGCCGCTGCGCGTACCAGACGTAACTCAGCTTCGCGTCCATCTCGCGCGCGACGAGCTCGGCGATCCTGTTCTCGAAGCCCTGCTGCTGCTGATTCGAGAACGGCATGTTGTTGGGGTCGGCGCAGACACGCAGCTCGCGCATCGTGGTAGCGGCCCGAGCCGGTCCGCACGCGACGGCCGCGGCCGCGGCGAGCAGGCTAAGGAAGCGCGAAGACATAGAGCATTCCGCCCTTGTTGGTCGCGCCGGGTAGATCCGTCATCGCGTTCACGAATCCCAACGCTGCCGACGAATCGCGCGGATCGATTCCGCCGGCGACGATCGCCCCCGACCATCCCCCGACGCCCGAAAGCACGGCGATGTACTGCTTGCCGTCGGGCCCGCGATAGCTGATCGGCTGTCCGATGATTCCGGAGCCGGTCTTGAACTTCCACAGCTCCTGACCCGTGCGCGCATCGACGGCCTTGAACCAACCCTCCATCGTTCCGTAGAACACTACGTTCCCTGCCGTGGCTAGCGCGCCGCTCCACACTGGAAAGTGTTCGGGGATGCGCCACACGATTTTCCGAGCGACAGGATCCCAGGCATCGAAGAATCCGCGATTGCCACCCGGTCCCGCGAACATCTTCACGTTCATGCCGACGAACGGCGTTCCCGCGATGTAGCTGGCTTCCACCGCTTCGACATCCTGACAGAGATTCTGATGCGGGATGTAGATGAGGCCGGTGACGGGCGAGAACGACGACGGCTGCCAATCCTTTGCGCCCGGTGACGCCGGACAGGAATTACGCACGACCTGGCCGATCCTCGGCTCCTTTTCCTGCACATACTTGATGCGTCCGGTCTTGAGATCGACACCCGTCGACGTGTTGATGTAGCCGAACGGATCGGCGGACAACACCTCCCCCGTCTGCCGGTCGATCACGTACACGTAGCCGTTGCGGTCGGGGTGAACCAGGACTTTGCGGGTGGCGCCGTTGATGGGCAGATCGAGAAGCAGATTCTCGTTCACACCGTCGTAATCGTGCATGTCGTGCGGGCTCATTTGATATGCCCACACCGCTTCGCCGGTCTCGGGATCGCGAGCGAAGATCGTCGCCGTCCACTTGTTGTCGCCTGGTCGCTGCTCCGGATTCCACGGACCGGGATTCGAGGTGCCGTAATAGATCAGATTCAGCTGCGGATCATACGAGATCCAGCCCCACACTCCCCCGCCGCCAATCTTCCACGTGTCACCCGGCCAGGAGTTCACGCCGAGATTCGGCTTGCGGTCGTCCGCGTAGAACGGCTTGAACCTGCTGCCAATCAGAACGGCCGAATCAGGGCCCGTGTGGTAAGCGCGCCAGACGATCTTTCCGCTATTTAGATCGAGCGCCGTCAGCCAGCCGCGAATTCCAAACTCTCCACCGCTGTTTCCCACGAACACGTGGTTCTTCACGATCAGCGGCGCCATCGTCATGCTTTCGCCGAGGTTGATCTCCCCGACTTTGGTTTTCCAGAGCTCCTTCCCGGTGTTGGCGTCGACGGCGACGGTGCGATTGTCGAGGGTGTTGTACACGATCTTCCCGTCCGCGTACGACGCGCCGCGATTCACCACGTCGCAACAGGCGACGCCCTGCGAGGCCGCAATCGGGCCGGGCCTGTAAATCCATTTCATCGGCGCGCCCGGTTTGGTGAGATCGAGCGCGTAGAGGATGTTCGGGAACGGCGTCACGATGTACATCGTGTTGTTGACGACGAGCGGCGCCGCTTCATGCCCCCGCAGAATTCCCGTCCCGAAGGTCCAGGCGAGGTGCAGGTTCTTTACGTTGTCGGCGGTTATCTCGTTCAGTCCGCTGAACCGGGTGCTCGAGTAGGTTTTCGCCGGGCGAACCCACTGGCCATCCTCGGGCTCGATCGCACTCGCCCCGCCGTTGCTTCGTCCCGCGGCCGGCGTCGCGGCAATCGTTGGAGTTTGAGCGGTTTCGTCAGCCGGCTTTTGCCCCGAGCATCCAATCAGGCCGGCGGCAATCGACAGAAGAAGCGCGGACCGTCGCTGAGCAAAGCGTGGCACGCTGGTTTTCGGCATCGGACCCGTTGTTATCATCGAGGTGCGTTATGTGCACTCAGCATTTCGCTATCCATTCAGGAAGCGATTTCTCCACCGAGTCGCGGGTCAGCAATGCAGAAAGCATTCCC
>CAMLDY010000044.1 GCA_946478895.1 uncultured Gemmatimonadota bacterium | reverse complement strand
GGTGGTGAAATCGCCGAGTGGGGAGCTGTCGCCTTCCAGTCTATACATCCTCTTGGAATCTAGCCTTTACACGTTGCGGGGGAGAGACTTGGGCGCTTCGGCCGGCCACCACATGAAAGAAAGCACGGAGCTGATAGCTGGAGAGCTGCTACGCTGAGAGCTCTCGGGAAGCATCGCGTCTCGTCGTCTGAGTCCGCAGTTGGAATGGTGAAAAGACCTTAGCGGCCGAGACTATCCGCCGAGATGTGAGAGCGATTCACCAACCCTGGTAATGCGCTCACCGATTTCCGGTCGCCGCCGTCGGGTCCGGGCTGGACTTTCGGCGACATGGATTCCAGCCAGCGGGAGCGGCGGGGGGTGGTGGGGACGACGGTGCTCGTCGCGTCGGTGGTCGTGGCGATGGGGTTTGTCGCGTACGTAGCAATCGGAGGTCGCGGACGGCGGCGCGGACCAGGGTTCGAGGAGCGCGCACAGGCGGCCGGCATCGAGTTCACGATGCACAACCTTCCGAACGAACAGGGCGAACAGTTTCGCATCAATCTGTACGATCACGGGTCGGGTCTCGCCATCGGCGACTACGACAACGATGGTCGCGACGACATCTACTTCCTCGATCAACACGGCGCGAACGCGCTCTACAGAAATCGCGGCGGCGGACGCTTCGAGGATGTGACGCGCGCGGCTGGATTGTCGATGGATGGAATGGTGTCCGTTGCGGCGACCTTCGCCGACTACGACAACGATGGCTGGGAAGATCTCTTCGTCACGACGACGCGCGGCGGGAATGTTCTCTACCACAATCGCGGCGACGGCAGCTTCGAGGACGTCACCGGCAAGGCAGGCGTCGAACACGTCGGACACTCGCAGGCCGCGGTGTTCTTCGACTACGACAATGATGGCCGGCTCGATCTGTTCCTCGCCAACACCGCGCACTGGACTACCGACAATTTCGATTTCGTCAACCGCAACTACACCGGCAAAGCGAGCCTCGAGGCCCTGATGAACAGTGCCATCGAGCCCAACATTCTTTACCACAACAACGGTGACGGCACCTTCACCGACGTCACCGACAAGGCGGGAATCCGAGGCCGCGGCTGGGCGGGCGACGTCGCGGTGTTCGACTACGACGACGACGGATATCCCGATGTGTTCGTGCCGAGCATGTTCGGGCGCGGGCAGCTGTATCACAACAATCGCGACGGGACGTTCAGCGACGTCACGAGGTCGACGCTGGGCCCGACTCCGCACGGTGCCATCGGCGCCAAGGTCTTCGATTACGACGGTGACGGCCGGCTCGATCTCTTCGCGGTCGACATGCACTCGGACATGTGGATGGGACTGGACCGCCGGCACGGCTCGGCGGAGACGGCGGAGCGCGATCAGCACGTACGCTTTCACTCACCGAGCGGTCCGACCGTCGACGAGAACGACCCGCGATTTTTGCCGAGTCAGAAGGAACAGTTCGCGATGCACGGCGAGGATTACAACGACGTGTTGTTCGGCAACGCGCTCTACCGAAATCTGGGCAACGGCAGATTCGAGGAGGGTGCGGTAGCGGCGGGCCTGGAAACGTTCTGGCCGTGGGGAATCGCCACCGGAGATTTCGACGACGACGGCCACGAAGACGTGTTCATCACCGCGGGGATGGGATATCCGTTCTATTACTGGCCTGACGCGCTGATGATGAACAACGGCGACGGCACTTTCACCGATGCCGCGGCCACACTCGGTGTCGATCCGCCGAACGGGGGCGAGTACCAGGCGCGTCCGATTGCCGGACAACCGGCCGCGCGCAGCTCGCGGAGTGCGGCGACGGCCGATCTCGACGGCGACGGCCGGCTCGAGCTCGTGGTCAACAACTTCAACGATCGGCCGTACTTCTTCGCCAATCGCTTTCCGCGGCGGAACTATCTCGAGGTGAAGCTGACCGGGACAAAGAGCAATCGCGATGCGATCGGCGCCGTCGCGTGGCTTTGGACGGGGACCACCCGGATGGTGCGCCAGGTCAATCCAGCTGGTGGCTACCTCGCGCAATCGAGTCGGGTGCTGCACTTCGGACTCGGGGATCGGACGGTGGATAGTCTGGTGGTGAGGTGGCCGGCCGGGGGACGACAGGTCGTGCGCGCGCCGAAGGTGAATTCGGTGATCACTCTGACCGAGGACGGAGAAAAGACCCATCGTGCCGTGCTCCCGGCAGCAAGCTGACTACGCTTAAAGCTCCCCGCTTTTGTTTTGTAGATGCAAGTAGAAGCGCCGCGATCGATTCCCCGGGAAAAGCCGTCAGCGTGGCAGCTGCAAAGCTTGCCGCTGCCCGCTTATGTACGACGGGTGGCCGGCGAGCGTCGCGATCCAAGCCATGAATTGATACTCTCAGCTACATCCCTGCCTTCCCGAATCGCCCAGACGATCAACGATGCCCCCCGCCGCGCGTCACCGGCGGCAAAAACGCCGTCCGCGCTCGTGGCGTAACGCGCGTCGCTGGCGACGTTGCCGCGGCCGTCGAGCGCGACTCCGAGCTCGACCAGCAACCGACTGCGAACGACGCCAGTGAATCCCATCGCCAGCAACACCAGATCGGCCTCGACCTCGAACGCGCTGTCGGGTACCGCGGCGAAATCGGTGCGACCGTCGGCGAGCGTGCGGCGCTCGACACGCACGGCGTGAAGCCGCTTCACTCTGCCGTTCTCTCCGGTGAACGCGGTCGTCGCGACACTCCAGTCCCGCCGCGCACCTTCCTCGTGCGCGTGCGATGTGCGCAGCTGCATCGGCCACAGCGGCCACGGAGTATTTTCGGCGCGCGTCGCCGGAGGCTGGGGCAGCAGCTCGAACTGGGTGACGCTGAGCGCACCCTGGCGAATGCAGGTCCCCGCGCAATCGGACCCGGTGTCCCCGCCGCCGATGATCACGACTTTGCGATCGCGAGCCGGCTCGATCTCATCGAGCGAAGTCTCGCGCTCGAGCCGACGGTTCTGCGCCGTCAGGAAATCCATCGCCAGCTCGATTCCGTCGAGCCCTCGGCCTGGCACGTCGAGATCGCGAGCTGCTCCCGCTCCCGTCGCGATGCAGACCGCGTCGAAACTGGCGCGCAGATCTTTCACTGTCACGTCGACGCCCACGTCGACGCCGGTGCGAAACTGCACCCCTTCGGCGCGCAGCTGATCCAGCCGCAGCTCGAGGACCTGCTTCTCCAGCTTGAACTGCGGAATCCCGTAACGCAGCAATCCGCCGACGCGCTCGCTCTTCTCGAACACCACGACATCGTGCCCGTACCTGCGCAGCTGCTGCGCGGCAGCGAGTCCCGCCGGACCTGAGCCAACCACAGCGACGCTGAATCCCGTCGCCCGCGCCGGCACACTCGGCGTGATCCAGCCCTCGGAGAATCCGCGGTCGGCGATGGTCTGCTCGATGTGCCTGATTGCCACCGGCTCGTTGACGATGCCGAGCACGCAAGCGGATTCGCACGGGGCAGGGCAGAGCCGGCCCGTCAGCTCCGGGAAATTGTTCGTCGATTGCAGGGAGTCCAGCGCCTTCCGCCATTCTCCGCGCTGCACCAGCGCATTGAATTCCGGAATGATGTTGTGCACCGGACATCCGCTGTCGCCCTGACAGAACGGAACGCCGCAGTCCATGCACCGCGTCGCCTGAGTGCGCACCGCCGAGTCCGGCGCGGGACGATAGAACTCGCCCCAATGCCGCACGCGCTCCTCGATTGCCTGTCGCTCGGGCGTCGCGCGCTGCAGCGTGAGAAACGCTTTGGGGTCAGCCATGGCGAGCGCTCCGGCCTGATTCGATCGAAAGAACCTGGCGCGACGATCCGCCGTCGCCCGCCACCTTCGCCCCGCGCTCCAGCACCTGTCTGTACTCGCGCGGCACTACGACCAGAAAGTTCTTGAGCGCGCGATCCCAGTGTCCCAGCTCACGCTTGGCGCGCGCGCTGCCGGTAAGTCGCGCATGTTGCTCGACCAGTCTGCGCAGCAGATCGCGCTCGCCGAAATCGGCGACGTGGACGAGATCGACCAGCGCCTTGTTCGCGCGCTGCTCGAGCTCGCCGAACTCGTCGAGCACGAAGGCGAGGCCGCCGCTCATCCCCGCGCCGAAATTGCGGCCGACTCTGCCGAGCACGACGACGGTACCACCGGTCATGTACTCGCAGCCGTGGTCGCCGACTCCTTCGACGACGGCGATCGCACCGCTGTTGCGCACCGCGAATCGCTCGCCCGCGGTGCCGGCGATGAAGGCTTCGCCCGACGTCGCTCCATAAAGCGCGGTGTTGCCGATCAGCACCGTCTGGTCGGGGATGAACTGCGCGTTGCGTGGGTGCCGCACCACCAATCGTCCGCCGGATAATCCTTTGCCGAGGTAGTCGTTGGCTTCGCCCTCGAGCTCGAGCGACACGCCGCGCGCTGCAAAGGCGCCGAAGCTCTGGCCGGCCGATCCGTTGAACCTGATCGAGATCGAGTCTTCCGCGAGACCGACATCGCCGAAGCGCCGGGCGATCTCGCCCGACAGGGTCGCTCCGACGGCGCGATCGGCGTTGGTGATGTCGAGCGTCGCGGTTACCCGCTTCGCGCTCTCCAATGCGGGCGCCGCGAGCTGCACGAGCTTCGCGTTCATGTCGCCTACTTGCGCCGGCCGCGCGCGACGGCGGCGGACGTGGTGCCGCTCCACCCGATCGACGAGCGCCATCGTCGCCGGCATCGCCAGGTGCAGCAGCGCCGAGAAATCCAGGGTCTTCGCCTTCGCGCTTTCGATCGGGGGCGTGGCGCGCAGGATGTCGGTGCGCCCGATCATCTCGTCCATCGTCCTGAAGCCAAGATGAGCCATGATCTCGCGCACTTCTTCGGCGACGAAGAAGAAATAGTTGACGACGTGCTCCGGCTGTCCGGCGAAGCGCGCGCGGAGCTCCGGATCCTGGGTGGCGATGCCGACGGGGCAGGTGTTGAGATGGCATTTCCGCATCATCACGCAGCCCTGCACGATGAGCGGCGCGGTCGCGAAGCCAAACTCGTCGGCGCCGAGCAGGGCAGCGACGACGACGTCGCGTCCCGTCTTGAGCTGGCCGTCGGTCTGCAATCTCACTCTCCCGCGCAGTCCGTTCATCACCAGCGTCTGCTGTGTCTCGGCGAGACCGAGCTCCCACGGACTGCCGGCGCGCATGATGGACGAGAGCGGCGATGCGCCGGTGCCGCCGGAATCTCCGGAAATGAGGATGAGATCGGCGCGCGCTTTGGCGACGCCGGCGGCGACGGTGCCGACGCCGGCTTCGGCTACGAGCTTCACGGAGACGGCGGCGTGCGGCGCGATCGATTTCAGATCGTAAATCAGCTGCGCCAGATCTTCGATGGAGTAGATGTCGTGGTGCGGCGGCGGCGAGATCAGCGTCACGCCGGGCACCGAGTGACGCGTGCGTGCGATGATCGCATCGACCTTGTGACCGGGGAGCTGACCACCTTCGCCCGGCTTCGCACCCTGCGCGATCTTGATCTGCAGCTCGCTGGCGTTGACGAGATACTCGGCGGTGACGCCGAAGCGTGCCGACGCGACCTGCTTGATGGCGCTGTTGCGATCGGTGCCGAAGCGGGCGCGATCTTCGCCGCCTTCGCCGCTGTTGCTGCGGCCGCCGATCCTGTTCATGGCGATGGCGAGGGTCTCGTGCGCTTCGGCGCTGAGCGAGCCGAAGGACATCGCGCCGGTGCAGAAGCGGCGGGTGATCTCGGTCGCCAATTCGACCTCTTCGAGCGGAACCGGATCGCGCTCGACGAAATCGAGCAGGCCGCGCAGCGTCGATTGACGGCGCGTCTCGTCGTTGGCGAGCGTGCTGAATTCCTTGAACGTCGAATAATTCTCGCCATGCGTCGCGTGCTGGAGCTTGGCGATCGTCATCGGATTCCAGTTGTGGTGCTCGCCCTGGGCGCGGTACTGGTACTCGCCTCCGACGTCGAGACGCGTCGTCGCGTCGTCGCCGAAAGCAGCGCGATGCCGGCGCAGTGTTTCTTCGGCGATGAGGTCCATCCCGATCCCGCCGACGCGCGACGGAGTGCCGGTAAAGTGACGGTCGATGAGCGCTTTGCTGAGCCCGACCGCTTCCCAAAGCTGGGCGCCGCAGTAACTCTGCAGCGTGGAGATCCCCATCTTGGACATGATCTTCAGCAAGCCTTTGCCGACTGCCTTGATGTAGTGGGCCTCCGCTTCACCGACGGCAACTGCAACAGAAGACGACCGGCGGGCGGCCGGGGGCGGGCCAGCGGGCGGCTGGGGGCTTTTTCCTGACGGCCAGCTGGCAGCTGTCGGCTGGACTCCAGGCAGCTCGGAGCTTTGGCTGGCAGCCAGCTGGCTTACTGTCTCGAGTGCCAGGTACGGATGTACCGCGCTCGCGCCGTAAGCGATAAGTAGCGCAATGTGCGAGACCTCTCTCGCTTCGCCAGTTTCGGAGATGAGACTGACACGCCAGCGCAGGCCTTTTCTGATCAGATGGTGGTGCACAGCCGCGACGGCGAGCGCAGCCGGGATTGGAGCGAAGTCGGCATTCACGCCGCGATCGCTCAGAATCAGAATCCCGGCACCCTGGTGAACGGCGCGCGACGCGGCGACGCACAGCTCGCGCACCGCTGCCTCTAGCCCCTGCTCACCGTCGGTGACGGAGAACACCGTCGGGATCGTCGTCGCGCGCAGCTCGAGCTCGGTGACCGAGCGCAGCGCTGACATCGATTCCTCCGCCAGCACCGGCTGCGCGATCCGGACCTGCCTGGCGTGCTCGGCGGTTTCCTCGAGCAGATTTGCCTGGGGCCCGAGATTCATCGCGAGCGACATCACGAGCTGTTCGCGAATGGGGTCGATCGCAGGATTGGTGACCTGCGCGAACATCTGCCGGAAGTACGAGAACAACAGCTGCGGCCGCTGTGACAGTACTGCGAGTGGCGTGTCATTCCCCATCGAGCCCGCCGGCTCCTCGCCCGCCACCGCCATCGGTGTCAGAACCATCTTCAGCTCGTCGGCCGTATAGCCAAACGCGCGCTGGAGGGTGGGAAGCGGGAGGCGGGAGGCGGGAAGCGGGAGGTGGGAAGCGGCTGCGGAGCCGGTGGCGATCGTTGCATCCGCCGTCGCGCCTCCCTCTTCGCGCCTCCCGCTTCCCGCTTCCCGCACCAGCGCCGCCATCTCAACCCGCTGCTCCGCGACCCACCGCCGGTACGGCCGCACCGACGCGAGCTCGGTCTTCACCTGCTCGTCGTCGAGAATTCGGCCCTGCGTGGTGTTCACGACGAGCATCCGGCCCGGCTCGAGCCGTCCCTTCGCGCGGATCTGTGAAGCGGGAATCGGCAGCGCTCCCGCTTCGGATGCGAGCACGACCAGGTCGTCAGCCGTGACGACGTAGCGCGCCGGTCGCAGCCCGTTGCGATCGAGCACCGCCGCGACTTGTCGACCGTCGGTGAACGCCATCGCCGCCGGTCCGTCCCACGGCTCCATCAGCGATGAGTGGTATTCATAGAACGCGCGGCGCTCGGGCGACATCCCCGCGTGTCCCTCCCACGCTTCAGGAATCAGCATCGCCATCGAGTGCGCGAGCGGACGACCCGCAAGGGTGAGCAGCTCGAGCACGTTGTCGATTGACGCGGAGTCGCTCTGGTTATCGCCGCAAACCGGCAGCAGTCCGTCGAGTCGTCTTCCGAAACGCGACGAGCGCATCACGCCTTCGCGGACACGCATCCAGTTGAGATTTCCGCGCAGGGTGTTGATCTCGCCGTTGTGGCAGAGAAAGCGATACGGGTGCGCGAGTCGCCACGACGGGAACGTGTTGGTCGAGAATCGCGAGTGCACCAGCGCGATCGCGCTCGCGACGTCGGGCTCGGCGAGATCCTTGTAGAACCCGGTGAGCTGCGCCGGCGTCAGCATCCCTTTGTAAACGATGGTGCGCGACGACAGGCTGGCGACGTAACAATCGTTGCCGCGCTGCATCGACCGCAACGCTGCCTCGATGCGTCGTCTGATCACGTAGAGGGTGAGCTCGAACGCCCAGTCGCTGTCGACCTCGCGCTCGACGCCGAGGCGGCCGACGAAGATCTGTCGGATGACGGGGCGCCCGCGACGCGTCGCAGTCGAGAGGACCGAGTCATCTACCGGAACATCGCGCCAGCCGAGTACGGTGCAGCCTTCGGCGGCGACGGCGGCCTCGATCATCTTCTCGCACGTCGCGCGATCGCCACGCGACGGCGGCAGGAAGACCATCCCGACGCCGTAGCTGCCGCGATCCGGAATCGGGATCGCCGGCGCGGCGACGCGGCGGAAGAAGAGGTGCGGGATCTGGAGCAGAATGCCCGCGCCGTCGCCGGTGCACGCGTCGGCGGCCACGGCGCTGCGGTGCGACAGATTCACCAGCAGGGTGAGCGATTTATCGACGACGTCGCGCGACGGGACGCCGTGGACGTGGGCGACGAAGCCAATGCCGCAGGCGTCGTGCTCGTAAGCCGGATCGTACAACCCCTGCTTTCCCGTCATCGCTACCCTGGAGCTCTGCTCCGGTGGAATTCGGACACAAAAAAAGGCCTCGCCCGTTTCAGGGAGAGGCCTTTGCGCTTTGGATCAGCAACCTGCTATGAGTCTGTGTTGTTGCCCGCGCACGCTCTCCCGCTCCCCGCATTTCTAATTGCGCGGACGGTCGGAAGGAGTCGGTAGTTGCGCGAATTCAACATGCCGGAAAGGTAGAGAGTTGGTTGAGGGTGAGCAAGAGAGATCTCGGAGGTTCGCTGGCCACCGCTCGTACGAAAGCGGGCAGCCACAAGCCTCACAGCAGCTACGCCAACAGCTTCTCGGGACGCATCACGTCTCGTCGGCGTGGGACGGCGACAAAAGGCCGACGCGCAGAAGCTGTTGGCGTAGCTGCTGTAAAGCTTGCAGCTGCCCGCTTCAGTACTGTTAGATGCCGACGCAGCGCCCCGGTCTCAACGCCGAGTCCCAGAAGCCCTCCTCCTCGAATTGACGTCGGTGAAATCGCCCAGCGCCACCGCGTAGTTGGCTCTGATGCGGCTGTTCCAGGTTTCTGCCTCGGCTGGGTGTCCCAGGGCGGCGTGGGCCTCCGCGATGCGGCTCGCCACGAGGACGTTGGTGGTGTCGGCAGCCATCAGAATCCTGAGCGCGTCGGCCGGCTTGCCCTGCTGGGTGAGCTGGTAGCCTTCGAGGGCCGCAACCGTTGCCGGTGGCACGCTCGCGTCGGAAGCCGCCATCGACTTGAGAGCCGACAGCTCCTGACCGGCCGGCCCCCAATGTTTCATCAGGCCGTGCGCCATCGCCCCGAAGTACCGCACGTTCCATGGAACCGAAGGATTGGCGGCCTGCGCTGTCGCCAGAGTCTGGTGCGCGGCGGCTACGTTGCCGGATCTCGCCTGCACCGTTGCCAGCTCGGAGTACAACATCGCGGTCTGAGGACCGTTGCCCTGCGCCTTTGCTTCGGCGATCGCTGCTTCGAGCGCCTTCGTGATGTCGCTCGCCGGCGCGCCCTGAAGAACGTAGGTGCCGACGATCTGGCGCTTATAGCCCAGCTTCTGGCGCGGCGTCCACGCGTTCGCGATCGCCTGATTCAGATACGACCGCGCCTGATCGTACTGCCCCTGCAACGCCGCGACCTCGGCGAGTCCGGCGTACGCCTCGGGAAATCTCGGCGGAGTCGTAGTGGCTTTCTTGTACTGGGCGGCGGCACCCGCGAAATCGCCGTTCCACTGCAACAGCTCGGCGTAGGTGTCGTAAGGGTTGGGAGCGTTGGGAATCATCTCCGTCTGCTTCTTCGCAGCAGCGAGAGCGGCGTCGCGATTGCCGGCGAACCACTCCTGATAGGCGATGGTGTTGTAGCCGAGCGCGTAGTCCGGGTGCGTCGCAACGAATTCTCGCGCGGCGGCGTACGGCATTCCAAATCCACCGCCTCCCATCCATGCGGCTAGCGCATCGTTGGGCATCATCTTCGCCGCCGCGGCGAACAGCGCATTGGCGGCCGCGTTGTGGCCGAGAGCAAACTCCCGGTAAGCGGCGGCGAGGACGAGCTCGCTGGCGCTGCCGCGCGCGGCGTCGGCGACTGCGCGATTGGTCTCAGCCTCGAGCTGCGACGCGGGAACGGGACCGAGGCTCGCGTACATGACGCGGGCGAGACCAAAACCGGGGTCAGCATCCAGCGCCGCTTTGAAGTGCTCGGCGGCGGACTCCATCGATACGTTCTCGAGATCGCTGACCCCCGCGCGGAACTCGTTGCTGGCGGTTGGATTGGTGGTATGCAGCTTGAGCGCGGCATCGCCTTGCGGCTGGACGACCAGCGGGACGAAGACGAGCCCAGCGAGCGCAGTGACGTTGCGGGCGAAGCGGGAGGGGCGAGCGTGGGCGGGGGCGGGGGCGGGGGCGGGGGCGGGCATTGATCCTCCTTTTGTCGGTTTTGGAGGCGGCCATTCGCGTGGCCGGAGCCCGCCTAAATAGGGATCTCCTCGAGAGTCACGCAATAGTGAGCAAGAAGTGCGGATTCTCGATCAAGATGTTTGCGTTGACGCCGCGCGCGGGGAGGGCGAAACTTGCCGGCTACAAACTCTCGGAGCCTTTATGGTTTTCCACCGGCTGCACCGACTTACCATGCTGGCGGCTGTCGCAAGCCTGCTTGCGATCCCCGCTCGTTCTGCCCACGCCCAGCCTTCGGCGGCGTCGTCCCCAACGGCCGACCTCGCCACCGCCAAAGCCGCTTTGGCGAAGTACGCGGATCCGTTCGTAGCAATCAAGGATGGCTACTTCTCGACGCTCGCCTGCATCGACTTCCCCACGGGCGCGATGGATGGAACCGTCGAATATCCTCCGGGCGCGATGGGCGTGCACTTCCTCAACGCCGCCAACATCGGCCCCAATCTCGATCCGACCAAGCCGCAGGTTCTGATCTACGAGCCGGTCGGCAACAAGCTGGTGCTCGCCGGCGCCGAGTGGTTCGTGCCGGTCCAGGTCGCCGGCTCGACTGCGCCGACGATCTTCGGCCAGACCCTCGCCGGCCCGATGGACGGTCACGAGCCGATCATGCCGACGTCGCTCCGTCACTACGACCTGCACGTCTGGTTCTGGAAGGACAACCCGAAAGGCATGTTCACGTCCACCAACTCGAAGCTGAAGTGCACGCCCGGCTCTCCTTACACCATCGCGCTCGGGGAGCATCACCACTAACTGCTTCGCGTTGTCAAATCCTCGCGCGGTCAGTCGGGCGAGGGTGGGGGCTTCGGAGCAGAGTCCTCAAAAATCAGCCGTTGGTGCGCGCGCCGTAGCGCGCGCCCTAACGGCCGATTTGTTTCCGGATGCTCCTCCGACCGCGCCCTTGCCCTCCTTCCCCACCCCTGATCTTTCCAGCGGGCGCTAGTAAGAAAGTGCAATCACCGACGAGACGCGATGCTTCCCGAGAGCTCTCAGCGTAGCTGCTGTAAAGCTTGCGGCTGCCCGCTGATGTACGAGAGGTGGCCAGCTACGAGGCCGACGCTTTACCTGCAACGTGCTCGCGCCTGTATCCTAAACCAACCAGCCTCGCCGGTATCCGCTGTAGATATGGCACAGCGCCGAGCAATCGGACGACGAGCGGCGGCTTCATCCTTCCCTTCGATCCGAGCACCCGGCTGATGACGTTGTTCTGAATCACCACCTGCACGCGCTGAACGATGCGGGTGGGCAGCTCTCGGCGATCCTGAACCTTGCGCAGCACGTCGGTCGAGATCGGCTGTCCCCGTTTGAATTCGGGAATCAGAATGTTGGCCGCCGCGACTGCGTCCTGGATCGCGAGGTTGATCCCGACCCCGCCGATCGGTGACATGGCGTGCGCGGCGTCGCCAATGCAAAGGAGGCCGTCGCGGTACCATTGACGCAGGCGATTGACCTGCACGGTCAGCAGCTTGACGTCGTCCCAGCCGCGGATCTCCTCGACGCGATCCTCGAGAAAAGGATTCATCTGCACGAGATCGGAGCGGAACGCATCGATGCCGCGCTTCTTCACATCGTCGAAGCCTCCTTTGGCGATAACGAGCGCGCACTGCCAGTAATCACCGCGGTCGAGCATCACGAATACGCGACCGAAGTCGATGCGGCCGAACAACTGATCGGGATCGCTGGGCTCCTTCGACAGGCGCATCCACAATGCATCCATCGGCGAGCCGAAATCGATTGTGTCGAGCCCGGCTTCGTCACGTGCGCGCGAATCGCGACCGTCGGCAGCGACGACGAGGTCGGCGCGCATCTCCCGCTCCCCAGTCTGCGTCTTGACGCGAACTCCCGCGACGCGATTGGCGTCGAAGACGAGGCCTGTCACTTCCGAGCTCATCTCCAGATGGAATGCCGCGTACCGCCGCGCTTTCTCGGCGAGAAAGTTGAGAAAATCCCACTGCGGCATGAACACCAGGAACTTGGTGTGCGTCGGGAGGTGGCTGAAATCACCGAGGGTGAGAGTGGTCGTTCCAATCTGACCGGTGAGCTTGCGCACCTTGGAGTGGGGGATCTCGAGAAAATCTTCCAGCACGCCGAGCTCGTGGAGGATCTCGAGGGTCGAAGGGTGGACGGTGTCGCCGCGGAAATCGCGAAAGAAGTCGGCGTGTTTCTCGAGGACGGTGACGGCGACGCCGCCGCGGGCGAGGAGGTAGCCGGTCATCATGCCGGCAGGACCACCGCCTACAATGATGCAGTTCATGCTCTGTGAGTCGGGGTTCCTGGCACGAGCGGGCCAACCCTCGTAAGAAAGCACGGAGCCGATAGCGTGAGAGCAGCTACGCCGAGAGCTTTTCGGGAGGCATCGCGTCTCGTCGGCTGGGCTTCTGGGTGGGCCGGCGAGTACCGGTTAGCCGAAGCGCGTTCCAGCATGGACGGAACCCGGACGTCGAGACGCGATGCGTCCCGAGAGCTCTGAGCATAGCTGCTCAGCAGCTGTTGGCTCCGTGCTTCCGTATTGTTAGATGCATCCGCAGCGTACGAGACTCTACTCCGAGATGCCAACAGCATCAAGCATAAAAGCATACCTGAACGCCCGTTCGCGGAGAACGTCGTAGCGACCCGACGAGCCCCCGTGCCCGCCGGCCATGTTGGTCTTCAGGTAGAGCGGGTTGTTGTCTGTCTTCATCGCGCGCAGCTTGGCGACCCACTTGGCGGGCTCCCAGTATCCGACCTGGGAATCGTTGAGCGACGTCGTCACCAGCATCCACGGATAATCCTTGTGCGCGACGTTATCGTACGGTGAGTACGAGCGCATGTAGGCGTACTGGGTCGAGTCGTGCGGATCTCCCCACTGCTGCCACTCCTGCGCGGTGAGCGGAATCGAAGCGTCCATCATGGTGTTGATCACGTCGACGAACGGGACGTCGGCGACGATCGCGCGGTAGAGATCGGGGCGCATGTTGGCGACGGCGCCCATCAACAGGCCGCCGGCGCTGCCACCGTTGGCGATCAGCTTGTCCTTCGACGTGTATCTGTTGTCGACGAGGTACTGCCCGACGTCGACGAAATCGTTGAAGGTGTTTTTCTTGTTCATCATCTTGCCCTGATCGTACCACGCGCGGCCCATCTCCTGGCCGCCGCGGATGTGGGCGATGGCGTAGCCGAAGCCGCGATCGACCAGACTGAGCACCGCCGAGTTGAACCCGGCCTCGGTGGTCGCCCCGTACGACCCGTACGCGTACTCGAGCAGCGGATGCGTGCCGTCCTGCTTCCAGCTTTTGCCGACGATCATCGACACCGGCACCATCGCGCCGTCGCGGGCGCGAACCATGAAGCGCTTGACCGAGTATTTGGACGGATCGAAGCCAGGCACCTCGAGCTTCTTCTTCACCACGCGCTGTCGCGTCGCCATCGAGTAGTCGTAGGTCGTCGGCGGCGTCACCATCGACTGATACGAGAATCGCAAGGTGTCCGAATCGAACTCGGCGTTTCCGGTCGGGCTCACCGCGTAGGCGGGCTCGGGGAAGGTGATGTAGAATGGCGCGCGGCGCGTCTTGAGATCCATGACCCGCAGCCGGCGCAGCCCGCCCGAGCGCTGCACGACGACGAGATGATTCCTGAATGGCTCGAGGTACTCGATGAAGACCGAGTCGCTGCTGGGAATGAAGTCGTCCCATTTCTGCCCCGGCGCGCCGACGTCTTCGTCGCGAAGTCGCCGAACCTTGAAGTTCTGCGCGCCGTCGTTGGTGGTCATCAGGAACGCGCCGTCGATGTGATCGACCTGGTACTCGACGTTGGGCCGGCGCGCCGCGAGCACGATCGGAGCCGCGAAGGGGTTCGACGTCGGGATCGCGCGCCACTCCGAAGACGTGAAGCCGTCGTCGGGAATCACGATGTACTTGCCGTCCTTGGTGCGGCCGACGCCGACGTTGTCGAGCACGTCGTTCTCGTGGAACACCTCGACATCGCTCGACCTCGGCGTTCCCACCACGTGCCGCCAGACTGCGTCCGATCGCCGGGCAGAATCCGCTGTCTGGTAAAACAAAACGGTGTCGTTCGCCCACGCGACCGACGGTACGACGCGGGAAATCGAGTCCGCGAGCAGCTTTCCGGTGTTGAGATCCTTGATGTAGAGTGTATAGACGCGGAGCGCGGTGGTGTCGTGCAGATAGGCGAGGCGATTGCCGCTCGGCGTGATCGCCCAGTCCCCGACACTCGAGAACTTCTTGCCGACGGCGAGCGCGTTGTCGTCGAGAAAGACTTCTTCAGGCGCGCTCAGCGAGCCTTTGCGCCGCACCCGGATCGCGTAGCTCTTTCCTTTCTCGGTGCGGGTGGAGTAGTAGTACCCGTTCTCGCGGTACGGCACCGAGACGTCGGTCTCCTTGATGCGCGACAACATCTCGTCGTACAGCTTGTTCTGAAGCGCCTCGGTGCGCCTCATCTTGGCGTCGGTGTACGCGTTCTCGGCGTTGAGGTAGGCGATGACGTCGGGGTTGGTCTTTTCGCGCAGCCAGAAGTAGTTGTCGGTGCGGACTTCGCCGTGGAGGGTGTCGATCTTGGGGTGGAGGGTGGCGACGGGGGGCCGGAGGTCCTGCGCGTTGGCGGTCGATACAACTATAGAAAGAGCTAGAGCTGAGAGGAGGGCGACGTCGCGCATCGTTGGCTCGATTGGAAGTTCGAGTCTGTTTTAGGGCCTCGCTGGGGGGGTGTCAAGGTTTGCCCGGGTCACGCTGGCGGGGTGCTGCGGCGGCATCTAACAGTAAATGAAGCGGGCAGCTGCAAGCTTTCCAGCGGCTATGCCGACAGCTTTTTGGTCGGGTGTTGGGATTTGCCCAATCGATTGAGAAGGCCGTGCAGCATCCGTCGGACTTCGCTGCATTCGGAGAGCAGGTCAGTGGCGTCATCAGTGGGGACCAGCGCCATGTCGCGGGCGAGAACCAGGTGGTATTCCAGCTCGTATGCGGAGTTAACCGAAATCCGAAGAAACCGCGCGAACTCCTTGTCGGTAGCCTGGCGTCGTCCTTCAACTATGTTTGCAGGAATCGAGGTCGCTGCGCGGATAATCTGACTGCGCAGCGATACATCGCTGGAGTGCCGCATTCGCTTCGCGACACGATACGAGTGAAGTGCCAGCGCGTGCGCCTTCTGCCAAACGAGTAACTTCTTGAAGTCGCTCATTCCGCCAAGCTGTGTCACGCGAGCCGAGCACACGCATCAATCCATTTCGAACAGTCGCGTATTGTGACGACCCGATCCCAGAATTCAATCGCTGTCGGCGTAGCTGCTGTAAAGCTTGCGGCTGCCCGCTTCAGTATTGTTAGATGCTCGCCAGCCCCGTACCAACTACAGACAGCCCCAGACCATGAAAGAACTAAAACTGCTCGCGACGTGCTGCTTGCTGTCAGCATGCGCATCTGCAACCTCCCGCCTCCCCGCCGTCCCCACCCTCGTCCCCGCGAGGCCAAATGCAGTCGGGATGGATCCCAATCTCAACCACAAACTCGACTCCATCGTCGAGTCCGCAATCCGCAACGGTGCCGCCCCGGGCGTCGCCCTCGCCGTCGGCCGCTACGGCCGCCTCCTCCACCTCCGGGGCTACGGCCGCATCGACACCTCGGCCAACTCCGCGAGAGTCACGGATTCGACGATGTTCGACATGGCGTCGCTAACCAAAGTCGTCGCCACCACCACCGCCGCGATGATCCTCGAAGACGAAGGTCGGTTGAACCTCGACGCGCCCGTCGCGAGCTACGTCCCCGAGCTCAACGATCCCGCCAAGGCGAAGATCACCGTGCGAATGATCCTCACCCACAGCGCCGGCTTCGAAGCCTTCGCCCCACTCTGGAAGGACACCAAAGGGCGAGCAGAGTATCTCGCCAGGATCAACGCCCGCCCGCTCGCCTACAATCCCGGCGACAGCGTCATCTACAGCGATTGGGATTTCGTGCTCGCCGGGCTCGTCGTCGAACGAATCACCGGGATGCCCCTCGATCAGTTCGTCGCAACGCGAGTCTGGCAACCGCTCGGCATGCGCGACACCGGATTCAATCCGCTCGCGCCGGGTGAAATCCCGCCCGACAGTGCGTGCACTGCCGGCTATCGCGCCGACAGTCCGCTGCTCGATCGCATCGCGTTCACCGAGATCGACACGGTGTATCGACACATCCACGTCCACGGCATCGTCCACGACGAGAACGCCTGCGCACTCGGCGGCGTCGCGGGACACGCCGGATTGTTTTCGTCGGCCCGCGACGTCGCGATCTTCGTCCAGATGTTGCTCAACGGCGGCCAGTACAACGGCGTGCGACTGATTCAGCCGACCACCGTCGCGCGCTGGACGGCGCGCCAGGGCGCGCACTCGAGTCGTGCCATCGGCTGGGACACTCCCTCGGAGCGCTCGAGCGCCGGCCACTACTTCTCACCGCGGTCGTTCGGGCACACCGGATTTACGGGAACGAGCATCTGGGTCGATCCCGAGCGCGGAGTGTTCGTGGTATTGCTCACCAACCGCGTCGATCCAACCCGCGCCAATCTGCGGAACGAGCCTCTGCGCCGCGACATCGCCGACGCGGTCCAGGCCGCCATCCTCGACGCGCCGCTGATCGAGTGGCGGCCGCGAGAGGCTCGTCCCGTTACTGGCGGCGCTTCAGCTCGAGGAGCGCCTCGAGCTCGGGAAGGTGGTCGAAGTCGCGGGGGCGGCCAGCCGCTCTTTTCGCCTTGATCAGCGAAGGGAGATCGAGCACTCGAAACGAAACACCGAGCCCAGAAATCTTTTCCGAGTGCTTGCGCACTGAAGAGTAGGGTCCAACTCCGGCGATCTGATCCATCACGTCCAGATCGCCCTCGGTAGTCGTCAACGTCAGAATTGGCGCGCCGCGTAGAGTCCGATCGTCCATGATAAAAGGCAGACCTTCCTCGACCCCGCGCGGATAGGCCTCCCAGCTTGCCAGCAGTGATGCCAGGCTGCGGATGTTCGCGGCGTCGACTGCGTCGTAACAGATGTCCAGGTCGTTTGTGACACGCGACGACCCATGGGCGGCCGCGGCTACTCCTCCGACCACCACGAACTCTACTTTTTTCCTGGTAAGACCAAGAAGCATCGAAGCGAAGCTCACTTGCGCGAGCTCCGCACACTGCGAAGGAACGCGGCGTTTTCCTCGAGCAGCGCCAGGCGCTCCGCCGGGCTCCGCGCGAGCGCTGCGCGCACCAGGTCGATGTCCACACCGTAGCGCCGAGCGGCGGCGATAGATCCAACTCGGCTCCCAGCGCGGCGTCCGCGCCGCCGTGGAGTCTCGTGCACCAGCGCCCGCGACAGGTTACCGAGAAAAATCGATCGATAGCGCGGGAGGTCGACGACCACCGTCGCCGATCCGGTGGGATCGCCTGCAGCCCTCACCACGGCGCTCGAGCCCAGTTCGAGAAGTGCGGTGCTCGCGGCCGCAGCAGCCGACTTCAGAGATAGTCCCAGATCGTCGACGAGGAGCCTCACGAGTCCCCACCAACGCGCCCCTTGCCGGTTGTTGCGGATTGGCCGGCCGAGCAGGGCCGACGAATTGGTGAGCCATTTGAGATCCGCTCCTGCCGCGACCGCCATTTGCCGCGCTGTCATGGGGAGAAATGTATCTAGTTAATAGATATAATTCAAGCCCTGGAGAAGCTGTCGGCGTAGCAGCTGTAAAGCTTGCCGCTGCCCGCTTCAGTACTGTTAGATGCCCGCCGCAGTGCCTAGATCTCCGAATCCGAGACCTGTCTGAGTCGCCGTCATCATCTCCGCCCCATTCTCGGTGATCGCCATGATGTCCTCGAGCCGCACCCCGAACTTCCCGTACTGATAGATGCCCGGCTCGTCGCTGAACGTCATCCCCGGCTCGAGCATCACCTGGCTGCCGCGCACGAGGTACGGCCACTCGTGTCCCTCCAGTCCAATCCCGTGGCCGAGTCGGTGGGTGAAGGTGCGGTAGTCGGGGCCATAGCCGGCGTCGGCGATGACTTTGCGCGCAACGGCATCGACATCGCCGCACATTTTTCCCGGCGCCGCAAACGCGACGGCGCGCGCCTGCGCTTCGTGCACGATGTCGAAAATCTTTTTCATTTCCGCCGTCGGTGTTCCGAATACCACCGTGCGGGTCATGTCGGATTGATAGCCATGCACGCTCAGCCCGCCGTCGACCAGCACGATCTGGTTCTCTTCGAGCGAGCGCGGCTTCGGTAATCCGTGCGGGTACGCCGACGATTCTCCAAACAACACCAGCGCGCCGCCCTGATATCCGAGCTTCCGCATCTCGCTCGAAACATTCTGCGCCAGCTCGGCCTGAGTCATCCCGGCGCGCAGCGTCTTGAATGCAGCGCGATAGGCCTCGAGGGTGGTCTGATTGGCGAACTTCATGATCTCGATCTCGTGCGCCGATTTCACGCCGCGACAGCGATTGATCACGTTGGCCGCGGTGGCGTACTGCAGGCCCGGCCGCGCCAGCGCGAGCTCGGTGAGCACGAAGGTGCGCGCACTGGGATCGATCGCGAGCCGACCGGTGCCGATCCCGAGATCGCGCATGGTGTCGGCGACGAGAGCTTCGGGATTTTCGTGTTCCTGCCAGACTCGAATGTCGAACCGCCCCGCGACCTGATCTTCCGCACGCTGCCGCTCGAACGCCGGCGCGATGACGACCGGGCGGCCCGAGATCGGGAGCAGGAACGCGAACAATCTCTCGCTGCGCCCCCATTCGATTCCGGCGAAATAGGTCATGCTCGCGCCGGGCTCGATGAGCATCGCCGAGAAGTCGAGCTGGTGCAGGATCCGGCGAGCGGAGTCTCTCCGTTGCTCACGTTCTGCTTCGGTGATCGGAGAGGGGGATGGGGGATGGGGAACGGGGGAGGAGTTGCCAGGAGCTTTCAGGCTTCGCATCGATGGTGACAAGCCGACGGCGGCGGTGAGGGCGGAAGCCTGCTGGATGAATTCGCGGCGGTGCATGGTGGACGGGTCGGATGTCAGCTACCGGCTCCCAGCTCGGGGCCTCCGGCTGAGAGCTATTTCTCGGCGTATATACTGCGACGCTTCGTAAGCATCTAACAGTACTGAAGCGGGCAGCTGCAAGCTTTACAGCAGCTATGCCGGCAGCTTTTGGACGTCGCCGTTTTCGTT
>CAMLDY010000043.1 GCA_946478895.1 uncultured Gemmatimonadota bacterium | reverse complement strand
CGCAGCATAACAATGCGCGGAATCGCGGTAGGGTCGTAGCATCGCCAAACCCCTCCCACCCCACTGCTCGGTTGTGGCCAGTCCGGAAAAGCCTCAGATTCTTCGCGGCTCCGGAGCAGCCCCGGAGCGCCAGATGGCTCGGACGTCGACTCCCTTCAACCGGATAGCCCGACATGAGCAACCTCGCTTTCACCGACATCCTCGTCATTGCGGCCTACTTCGTCGTGCTGGCGGCGATCGCGTGGTGGGCCGCCAAACGCGAGAAGAACATCAGCGCCGACTTCTTCCTCGCAAGCAGAGATGTGGGTTGGCTGGCAGTAGGAGCGAGTCTCTTCGCATCCAACATCGGTAGCGAACACCTCGTCGGACTGGCCGGCACCGGTGCCGCCAGTGGACTCGCCGTCGGACACTTCGAGTGGCTCGCCAGCTTCGTCCTCCTCCTGCTCGGCTGGCTGTTCGTCCCGTTCTACCTGCGCAGCGGCGTTTACACCATGCCGGAGTTTCTCGAACGCCGCTACAACGCGGCGTCGCGCTCCTATTTCACCTGGGTGTCGATCGTCGGCTACGTCCTCACCAAAATCAGCGTCACCTTGTTCGCCGGCGGCATCGTCATGCGCGCCGTCACCGGCTTCGATTTCTGGACCAGCGCCGCAATCCTCATCATCATCACCGGCCTCTACACGATCTTCGGTGGACTGCGCGCGGTCATCTACACCGAAGTCATGCAGGCCGTAGTGCTGATCGTCGGATCGGTGACCCTGACGTTCATTGGCCTGCACGCAGTTGGGGGATGGTCGGGTCTCCGCGCCTCGGTGCCGCCCGACTTCTTCTCGATGTGGAAGCCATCGAGCCACAAGGATTTCCCGTGGACCGGTGTCGTCTTCGGCGCACCCATCCTCGGCATCTGGTACTGGTGCACCGATCAGCACATCGTCCAGCGCGTCCTCGCGGCGCGGAACATCACCGAAGCTCGGCGCGGAACCATCTTCGCCGGCTATCTCAAGATCCTTCCCGTCTTCATCTTTGTACTGCCGGGCATCATCGCCGCCGCACTCTATCAGGACGTGCGCACCGGACAGACGGATTCGGCGTACCCGGTCCTCGTGACGCGACTGCTGCCAATCGGATTCAAGGGACTCGTGCTCGCCGGGATGCTCGCCGCGCTCATGAGTTCGCTCGCGTCGGCGTTCAACTCGGTGTCCACGCTTCTCACGTGGGATGTCTATCGCAAGTGGCGGCCGAACGCGACGGAAGCGCGTCTCGTTTTCGTCGGACGAATCACGACGGTGGTGCTGGTCGGCGTTGGACTGCTCTGGATTCCGATGATGAAGTACGTCTCACCGCAGCTCTACATCTACCTGCAGAGTGTTCAGGCGTACATCGCTCCGCCAATCGCAGCCTGCTTCCTCCTCGGAGTGCTGAGCCCGCGTCTCAACGGCAAAGGCGCGCTCGCCGCATTGTGGACAGGGTTCGTGCTCGGCTTCGCGCGTCTGGTGCTCGAGCTCGACAAGTCACACCTCGGCAAGGGCGGGCCGATCTACTGGTTCGCCGACATCAACTTCCTGCACTTCGCGGCCCTGCTGTTCGTGCTGTGCAGTCTCATCCTCATCGTCGTGAGCATCATGACACCGCCGCCAACTCCGGAGCACGTCGCCGATCTGACCATGAAGACGGTCGCACCGTCTTCAGCAGTCGCGGAAGCGCCGCGCGCGAGGACAGTCGAGATTGCATTGTCGGTTCTGCTTGCGGCGGTTATTGGGGCGCTGTGGATTGTGTTCAGATAAGGCAGGGATCACTGAAGACTACCAGCTGGTAGCAGTGAGCGGAGCGGCGGGCGGCTCCGAGCTCGGTTTGATGAAAAGCAGTGCGTCGACCGTACTGCAGTTATCAAATCCGGGCTCGGAGCTGTGGGCCGCTCCGCCCACTGCCGCTAGCTGGTAGTCTTCAGTGATATCTGAATTACCAATATCCGCTCGTCTCCCACCCCTTCTCCGTCTTCTCGTACCTGAAATTCCACCCGCGATAGATTCCAAGCCCGCCGAGCTGCCAAACCGGCTTGTACGCCCGAAGTACGAGGTACCGCAGCCCCGCTGAATCCGCCTTGGCCGAAAAGTAGGGAAGTAGGTCCGCCGCCTCGGCGGCGATCGCGGAGGCACTCCCGCGGTCGGTGTGGAAGCGCACAGAGAGCGCGGGCCCAATCGCGCGCCAGACTTTCTTCTGCTGCGGTATCTCGTAGCTCCCGCCCGACGCGCCCGCGACCAGCACGTTCTCGCGCCCGTCGGTAACCAGCGCCGTAATCACCACCGCAGCGCCCACCGCGATGTAGATCCGCCGCCGCCTCCTCTGCCGCCAAATGTCAAATCGAGAACGCGGAACCATATGAACTCCCACCCCATCTCAAACCTGAAGCTAATCCGCTCCCAGCTGTGCCCTCTCCCACCCGCCAACTTTAGGACTCTGGATGCCCGACCCGCGTCCCGATCCCGACGCCGAAGCAGTTAGTAGGCTTGGTCCCACTCCGCCGAGAGCCTGATTGCGGAATCGATGATCCCGACCATGCTGTAGGTCTGCACGAAGTTCCCCCACAGCTCGCCGGTTTTGGGATCGATGTCCTCCGACAATAATCCATGCGGATTGCGATGCGCCAGCACGTTCTCGAACAGCCTGCGCGCTTCGTCTTTCCGGCCGAGCGCGCCGAGCGCGTTGATGTACCAGAAGGTGCAGACGAGAAACGCGTTCTCCGGCGTGCCGAAATCGTCGCGCTCGTTGTAGCGGAAAATGAAATCTCCGCGCTTGAGCTGCTTCTCGATTGCCGCGACGGTGCCCGCAAACCGCGGATCGTCGGCGGCGAGGAATCCAACCTCGTGCAATCTCAGCAGACTTGCATCGAGGGTATCGCCATCCATCGTGCCGGCGAACGCGTTCAGCTTTTCGTTCCACGAGCGTTTCGAGATCACCTCGTGCATGCGATCGGCGTGCGCCCGCCAGTACTTGGCACGGTCGGGAAGGCCGAGGTGTTGGGCGATTCGTGCCAGCCTGTCGCAACCCGCCCAGCACATCACGCTCGAGAAGGTGTGGACGCGGAGCTTGCCACGCAGCTCCCAGATCCCTGCGTCGGGCTGATCGAAGAGCTTCGCCGCCTGCTCGCCGAGCGCCTCGAGACGTGGGAAAAGCGATTCGTCGCCGCGTCGCACCAGTCGGCGATCGAAGAACACGTGCGGCGCCGCCAGAATCGCCGCGCCGTACACATCGTGCTGAACCTGCAGGTACGCCTGATTGCCCACCCGGACCGGCCCCATCGACCGATAGCCAGACAGGCACTCCGCTTCGCGCTCATCCGGCACGCGACGGCCGTTGATGCCGTAGAGCGGGCGCAGCGTTCCATCCTCGCAATCGGCGACGATGTTCAGAATGAAAGCGAGGTACCGCTCCATGGTGCGGGTCGCGCCAAGCCGATTCAAGGCGTTGACGACGAAGTACGCGTCACGAATCCAGCAGAACCGATAGTCCCAGTTGCGGCCGCTGTTGGGCGCCTCCGGTACCGACGTCGTCACCGCGGCGACGATCGCACCGGTATCCTCGAATACATTCAGCTGGAGCGTGATTGCGGCGCGAATCACGGCATCCTGCCACTCGAACGGCACGGCGAGCATCCGCACCCACTCTCGCCAGTGCGATGCAGTCTCGTCTGCGAAGTGACGGCCAATCTCGCTGACCGCGCCATTCACCGTCTCGTCCGGACCGAGCAGTAGCGTTACTTCGTCCTCAAGATAGAATGGATTCTCCTCGAGCACCGCGGTCGTCGATGCATCGGTGGTCAGTCGCAAGACGATGCTGCCGCCGTAGTAGCGGATGTGGTTGCTCCCGCTCGTCGTGCGCGGCCGCTCGCAACCGTAGTCGCGCGCGGGACGTAGCCTGATCCTGACGCGAGGATTCCCGGAGATCCGCCGGATCTGTCGCACGAACATCATCGGCGTGAACATTCGCCCGTACTGCCGGAACCGCGGCGCGAAATCCACCACCTCGATCGCACCGCCTTCGGCGTCGTACGACCGGGTGACGAGGATCGGCGTATTGATCATGTACGACTGCTCGGTCTTCACACTGTCGAGCAGATCGATTCCGAAAACGCCAAAGTCGCCCGCCTCGGCGCCGCCGAGCAGTGAGCAGAAGACGGGATCGCCATCGAGGCGCGGGAAACAGCCCCACGTGAACTGGCCGGCGGGATCGACGAGCGCGGCGACCATGCCGTTGCCGATCAGCGCGAGGTCCAGCGAGGATTTTTGGATATTATCGGGCAGCTTCCGACTCCTCTTGCTGTTCTTCTTCACCGCGAACGAGCCAGGCGCGCACCGACTCCACGCCGGCCAGTCGCCACCGCGCGCTGGATCTCCCGCGTCCGACCTTGATGGAATAGCCCCCCAGCGAATTCACGACCTTGAAACCGTGCTCGTCGGTGACGTCGTCGCCAACGAACACCGGTCTCCGTCCCTTGAATGGCGACTCGGCCATGAATTCCTGCACCGCCTGTCCCTTGTCTCTGCCGCTCGGCTTGAGCTCCACGATTCGCTTGCCCAGCTGGACGCTATAATCTGGGCCAATTTCCGCCTGCACGGTACGCATCAAACGATGAACGTAGGAGCCGAGGGCGGGCTGCTGCCGGTAGTGCAGCGCCAGCGAAAGCTCCTTGTCCTCGAGGATCAGGCCGGGGTGGCGCGCCGCGATCTGGCCGAGCTGGCCACGCACGCCGGCCAGCTTGGCGGTCGGGAAGCGGTGACGGGTCACTCGACCGTGCGAATCGCGCCGCTCGATGCCGTGCTGGCCGGCAACGGGAAGCTTCCGGCCATGGAACAGCGAATCGATGTCGGCGATTGAGCGGCCACTGATTAAAGCGAGCGCGCCGCCGGTTGCGGCGTGCAGGCGCAACAGAAGCTCGAGCAGGTCCCGCTCGAGCCGCACATCCCAGGGCGTCGGCGCGATATCGACGAGCGTCCCGTCGATATCGAAGAAGTAAGCCCAGTCAGCGTGTGGTGCGGGAGGAATCGCGACGCGGCCGCGTCGCCGGTGTTCAACGGAAGCTTTCACTCGGCTCGACTGGAGTGATTTGTGAATCGACCTGGCGCGCCCACTTGGACATGTGCGGCGAGCGGGTGAGCAGGCCGCGACGTCGGCGCATCCGCGCTGCGTCGAGGAGCATGCGGCCCGCCCAGCGATAGACGTTGAACTCGCGAATGAGATTCCGCATCAGCCGCATCCGCGCGCGCTGGGTGCGGAGCGGCATCGTCAACGCGACGTTGAGCGCCGACGCGCATTGGTCGGAGTCGTAAGGATTGACGATGAGCGCTTCGGGCAGCTCGCGCGCGGCGCCGGTGAACTGACTGAGGACGAGCACACCCAGCTCGTCGTCGCGGGCGGCGACGAATTCCTTGGCCACCAGATTCATTCCGTCGTGCACGCTGCTCACAAAACACAGCTCGCCGCCCCGGTAGTACTCGTAGACCTCCTGCGGCTCGTGGTGCTTGATCGAGAGAATGATCGGCGGATACTCGGTGGGGAAGCGCGCATTGATACGATCCGCGAGATCACGCACGCGACGCTCGTAGTCGGCGTACTCGGGAATGCTCGCCCGGGTCGGCGCCGCGATCTGGATGAAAGTGAACTTGCCGATCCAGTTCGGGTGCACATCCATCAGTCGCTCGACGGCGCGGAAGCGCTCCTCGAGTCCCTTGGTGTAGTCGAGCCGTTCGACGCCGATTCCGACGGCGTGTCCGGCAGGCAGGCCGTGACGCGCGCGCACGATCTTGTGACAATCCTCGACCGACGGCGCCTCGAGTGCGACCGACGGCGGCCACTCGATGGAGATCGGGTAGCGCTTCACCGCGGTGAGCTGTGATTTATAGGAAACGGTGAAGGTCTCACGATCGACCCGCGCCTCGAGCTGTCGATCGACGGTGTCGACGAAGTTGTTGCAGTGGAACTGCGTATGGAAACCGAGGATGCTGCTGCCGAGCAGGCCGTCGAGCAGCTCCTGACGCCAGGGACAGATCGCGAACGCTTCAGGGTTGGGCCACGGGATGTGCCAGAACGTGATGATCGTCGCGGCCGGCAATTTCTCGCGCACCATCCGCGGCACCAGCGCCAGATGGTAATCCTGTACCAGCACGATCGGATCCGACGATTTGGATTCGGCGACGACGGCGTCCGCGAACTTGCGATTGACCCGCTCGTACTGCTTCCAGTCGGAGCTGCGGAAGGTTGGGCGCACGTGCGCGATGTGGCACAGCGGCCACAATCCTTCGTTGGCGAAACCGTAGTAGTAGCCTTGCTCCTCCTCGCTGGTGAGCCAGACGCGCCGCAGCTGGTACGATGGATCGTCGGCCGGCACCGGGATGCGATCCTTGGAATCGACGACTTCGCGGTCCGCGGATCCGCTGCCGTGCGCGATCCAGGTGCCGGAGCAGGCGCGCATGATCGGCTCCATCGCCGTCACGAGCCCGCTCGCCGGCCGCTGCACGACGATCTTGTTGCCCTGACGAACATGGATGTAGGGCTCGCGATTGGAGACGACGATCACATCCTGGTCGCGCAGCTCGCGGTGCAGAATCTCGCGCAGCGTCTCGGGCGTCCAGCCGAGCTGCTCCTCATCGCGCAATCGGTGCTCGGCCTCCATGTCGCGGATAAGAGCGCGCAGGTCGTCGGCAATCGGCTGGAGCTCGCCCTGTCTGACCGGTTGAGACGGCCGGAGAAGTCCTTCTCCGCGCATCAGTGCCTGAATGCCGTGGACCCACCCGCGCCAGCTCAGTTGCGCGATCACCACCGTGATCAGCGAAATGACGATGCCGAGTCCGGCGAAAAAGTAGAACAGGTACTGCTTCGTCTCGTGGCTGCGGCGCTGGACGAAGCTCATGTCGTGAACCATCACGACTCTCCCGACCGGCGCCTGCTCCATCCCCACAGGCAATACGGAAACGAGCAACGGCCCGTGTGCCTGGGTGAGAATCTGATTTGCCGGCGTCGTGTACTGGTCGAGATTGTTGCACTCGAGCTCGCGCGGAAGCGTCGGCGTGGAAATCGGCTTCTTGCCATCGTTGGGACAGAACCCGATGGCGAACAGCCTCTCGTCCTGGGTGATTCTGGCGAAGAAGCGACGAATGCCGGCAGAATCGTTGGCGAGGGCGAGGGTCTCCAGACGTCCGTCGATGCTGTTGGCGACCAGGTTCGCGCGCAGATTCAGGTCGCGCACGAACCATGTCTGGGTCAGCTTGTCGACGAGCGGCATCACCGAGTACGCAAGCGCTGCCATGGCCAGGACCAGCGGAATGATGAAGCGGAGGGATAACCTCAATAGACGAGCTCCGTCATGATTCTTAGTCTAGTCCCGGCCGCACCTCATTGGAACCTTTTCGGCCAAATCCGCGGCCGCCATAGTGGTATCGTGGCCGCGCGAATGTCTGCAGATTCACTCTCGACTTCCGACGGAATCATGGGAATGATGACGCGAAAGGCAGCTGGTCTCTCGATAGTCGCGCTGATGTCGGCGTTCGCGGCTCCGGTCACCGCGCAGACGCACACCGTGCAGCCCGTGCTTGGCTTTCCCGAGGCCGGGCTCGATGATCCGGCCGCGTATCAGGGTTACCAGACGCGGTTCTTCCGCGACACGAAGGGCAACGTCGTCCAGATCTACCTCGACACGCGGCGCGGCAGGGTGGTGAATCTTCTCGCCGACGCCGTCGACGAGAGCGTCGGCTTCACGGTGAGAGATGGGAGCGGCAAGCCCATTCATCTCGAGTGGGGATCACCCACTGCCGTGATCTCGCAGAGCGGCGACCGTCGCAGCATTGAGTATCAGCTGGTCGCCAATGCGCCCGACGTCGCAATCGGCTGGATCTTGCTCGGCTCGATGCGGGTCGAGCGCGACCTCGGATACTCCGGACGCGAGATGGGTGCGTATGACTGGCCGACTTTCAAGCTTCCCGACCAGGAGCAGCTGATCGCCAACATCGAGCGGCTCGATCCCGCCGAGCGAATGCGGCAGCTTGGGTACCTCGGCACGGGGTTCGTCGAGGATCTGCGCGCGAGACTGGAGCCGGACATCGTCACAACCGGAGTGCTGGACCGCCGCGGTGTGATGGCGCTCCAGACTTCATTCGATGGAAAGAACACCCTGCAGCTGGACATCAGTCCCGACCCACGCGATGCGACGCTGTTGGTGAATCTGCCGGTCGTGTACATGCACGCCATCGCGAATCGACCGATTCGATTCACCGTTCGCGTCACCACCGACGGGCCGTCGCTCGATGCGCTGAACCGGGAGCAGATCTTCAACGCGGCGTTCCTCCGGTTCCTGAACGATGCGAAGACGGCTGCCGATCGCGCCCGAGGCAACGCCGCGCGCAATGCCGCCGACGCGGCGGCGGTTGCGCGCTATCGGCTACTGGAGCGCGATGTCCGCGGTACCGAGCTCCTCAGCTCCAAACAGAAACTGATGGCGGGGCTGCCGAACTACGCGACGTACTTCGGCCGCGACATGATGATGACGTCGCTTATGATGCAGCCGGTGTGGACCGATGCGATGCCGGAATTCGTGATCGCCAGCGCGCTGCGCAAGCTCGGTCCCGAGGGCGACGTCAGCCACGAGGAAGCGCTGGGCGGCCAGGCGATTCGAGAGAACGCGGCCGAGTACAACGCCCACATGGCGAACTACTTCGCGCTGAGACAGCGAAGTCGGAGCGCGGCCGACACCGCTCTGTCGCGCGCGCGGACCGTGTTGAGCGATCTGCAGAAGGTGCGCGAGAACTACCACATGCGCGACGACGAGTTTCAGCTGCCGGTGGTGGTGGCGCGGTATCTCAGCAACCCGTCAGTCACTGCGGCGCGGAAACGCGCTTTTCTGAGAGACACGTCCGACGGACGAGGATCGCGGATTTCGCTGTTGCTCAGGGAGCTGTCACTGGTGGCGCAGCTGTCGGCGCCCTACGCGAAGGATCCCGTGGTCCGCAACCTGATCGCATCGCCGAAGCTCGATGCCACGCACTATCGGTCGATCAGCTGGCGCGACAGCAACGCGGGCTACGCCAACGGCCGGTTCGCGATGGACATCAATGCCATCTGGGCGCCGTATGCGCTGGAGTCGATCGGGGAGATTCTTTCGTCCCTCAAGTCACTCGGCTTCGACGTGGCGGAGATGCTCGGTCGCAGCGGAACTGGCGAATCGATCCTCGGTCGGTACGCGAGCAGCCCAGGTGCCCTGGAGCGCGCGATCGAGACGTGGCGCGGGGCAGAGAAGCACTTCATCGTCACGCTGTCGCCGCAGGAGATTCAGACTCACGTCGCGGCGAAGCTGCAATCCCTGGCGGGAAACGAGCGCTCGTACTGGCAGCGAATCCTGGCGTCGACCGGCGCCGACAACTCCGGCCTGACTTTCGTGGCGATCTCGCTCGACTCGGCGGGCAGGCCGATCCCGGTGGTCAACACCGACCCCGCGACGGCGCTGCTGCTGCGAGACACCCGTGACGTCAGCCCCGACGCGTTGGCCGCGGTTCAACGCGATGTGCGCGCGATACTCAGAGCCTATCCGGTTGGGCTGTTCATCGATGGGCTGGGCCCTGTGGTGGCGAACGACGCCTACGCGCCGCCGTCGGTGTGGGAGGCGTTCCGCACTGATACCTACCATTCTCCGCGGGTGGTGTGGGGGAGGGAGGTCAACCTGATTCTGCTCGGCCTCGCCAATCAGATCGGCGGGCCGGCCAGCTCGATGACCGGAGAGTCCGGCTACATCGGGGAGCTTCGCTCTGCACTGGCTCGCGTCAACTCCGCCGTCGAAGCGTCCGGCCTCAAGCACAACGAGCTGTGGAGCTACGAGATCGTGGATGGTGCGTTGAGGCCGATCAGGTACGGGGCGAGTACGGACGTGCAGCTGTGGAACGTGACTGACCTTGCTGTGCAGTTTGTTTTGGCGGGGCTCGGGGTTCGGTAACGCGGCGTATGGATCGCGGCGCTTCGGTGGCGCCCCTAGTCCAATAGGCGGCAGGTGGGAGAGGGGCACAGAGGAGCACGGTTGAAAGGTTTCATACTGGCGTATCGGACGGCGGAGCGCTGCATTTGGAGGACTCACTCGAGACGCGACGTAGTAGGCCGTGGAGCATCTTACGAATCTCGACGACGTCAGCGATCAGCTTTGAGGTGTCGGCTTCCGGCGTAGCGCCGATATCGCGCGCAAGGAGGAGATGGTACTCCATCTCCGAAGCGGAGTTCAACGCGTAACGTAGAAACCGGCCGAAGTCCCGCCTGCTTGCCTGACGGCTGCCTTCGACGATGTTCGTAGGAATCGAGGCCGATGCCCTGACCATCTGGGTCCGAAGCGACGCATGATGCGAGCGCCGAATTGCGCTAGCGAGTCGATCCACCTGAACCGCGAGCGCATGCGCCTTCTCCCAGACGAGGAGCTTTCTAAAGTCACTCATGCGCTCAAAGATGCCGGCGGTCTTGAGATACGAACCATCGTTTTCACCCGCGCGCCAACAACCCATTACGCGAGTATGAAACCTCCTGCCTGAGCATCTCTGAGCACCTCTCCCACCTGCCGCCTTTGGGACTAGGGGTGTCCCCGAAGCGCCGCGATCCTTACCCCGCCGGACTCTCGCGCCTGGGCCCTCACGACCAGCAGATTATTCAAGTGAACTTCCGTGCGTTCCTCGCGCCTCTCGCCTTGGTCCTGGCGTGCACCCGCGCCGCCCCATCCAACGAAACGGTCCTCACCTTCTCCGGCTCCGCCCTCGGCGCGGAGGGGACCCTCGTCGCGAAGCAGCTCAAACGGTTCATGGAGCTGAATCCCGGCATCCGCGTCGAGCTCCAGCGCACGCCCGACGACGCAAATCAGCGGCACCAGCTCTACGTGCAGTGGCTCAACGCGCGGGTGGGGAATCCGTCGATCCTCCAGCTCGACGTCGTCTGGACTCCGGAGTTCGCCGCCGCGGGGTGGGTGCTGCCGCTCGACAAGTATGGACCAGAGAAATCCAAATTCTTTCCCGCGACCATTACCGCGAACACCTGGGCGGGGCAACTGTTCGCGCTGCCTTGGTTCGCCGATGTGGGATTGCTTTACCGGCGCACCGATCTGGTGCCCAGCGAGCCGATATCTCTCGAGGAAGTCGTCGCCGATGCGAAGCGCGCGACCGAGAAACGCGACGCACCTCGTTACGGCATCGTCTTTCAGGGCGCGCGTTATGAGGGCCTGATCACCGGCTTCGTCGAATACCTCGGCGCGTTCGGTGCGCGAATCATCGACGACAGCGGCAACGTCGTCGTCAACCGCCCCGAAGCAGTGCGCGCGCTGGAGTTCATGCGTGACGAGCTGTACGGCTCGAAGGTTGCGCCGCTCGAGGTTCTCACCTGGCACGAGGAAGAGGCGCGCTTCGCGTTTCAGAACGGCAACGCGGTGTTCATGCGCAACTGGCCGTATCCCGTCGCGGCGATGGGTGACACTGCGCAGTCGAAGGTGGCGGGGAAATTCGCGGTGTCGCCGATCCCGAAGTCCGCCGCCGTGCCGAACGGTCATTCGACCGCCGCCCTCGGTGGAGCGCAGCTCGCGATCAACGCTTACACCGATCATCCCGACGCAGCGTACAAGCTGATCGCCTATCTCACTGCGCCGGAGCAGATGCTCGAGCGTGCCCAGGCGGTCGGGCAATATCCAACTCGCTTCGGTCTTTACGATGATCCGCGGCTGGCGGGTGCGATCTCGATTCCGCTGGAGAGCGCGCGCCGAGCGATCGAAAGCGCCACGCCGAGACCCGTGACCCCGATTTACACCGAGCTGTCGGAGATTCTGCAGATCGAGCTCCACCGCGCGCTGGTGCGCCAGGCCGAGCCGAAGGAGGCACTCGATGCGGCGGCGGCGAAGATCAACGCGCTGATCGAGCGCACGGGAATGAAGAAGCTGATGCGCGCACGCGCGGCGCCACCTCCCCTGTCGGTCGACACGACCCGGGCGAGCGAATGAGAAAGGTCTCCCGGCTCGGATCGGAAGCGCGTCTGGGGTGGACGCTCGTCGCGCCGGCGCTCGCCGTCATCGCGCTGATCGCGATCTTCCCGCTCGGCTGGACCTTTTGGGAATCGTTGCACCTTCACGAGCTGCGGATGCCGTGGCTGGGCAAGCCGTTCATCGGGGTCGCGAACTACGTCGAGATCGCAAAAGATCCGCGGTTCTGGGCCGCGCTCGGCCACACCGCGTTCTTTACCGTCGTTTCGATATCCCTGGAGCTCTTGATCGGATTGTTCCTGGCGCTGGCGATGAACCGCGCCTTTCGGGGGCGCGGCTTCGTGCGCGCGGCGGTGCTGGTACCGTGGGCGATTCCAACAGTCGTTGCCGCGCTCTTGTGGCGATTCATCTTCGAATCTCAGGGCGGGATCGTCAACGCGCTGATGATCAAGGCGGGATTCCTCGACCAGCCAATGGTCTGGTTCATCGAAGCATCGACGGCGTGGGTGCCGGTGATTCTCGCCGACGTCTGGAAGACGACCCCGTTCGTCGCGCTGCTGCTGCTCGCCGGTTTGCAGAACATCGATCTGAGTCTTTACGAAGCGGCGGCGGTGGACGGCGCCAACGCGTGGTGGCAGCTCCGGCACATCACTCTGCCGCTGCTCAAGCCTGCGATTCTGGTGACGCTGATTTTCAGAACTCTGGATGGATTTCGCGTTTTCGATCTGATCTACGTTCTGACCGGTGGTGGTCCGGGCACGTCTACGGAACCGGTCGCGCTCTACACCTTCAACGCCCTCCTGCAGAATCTGCGGTTCGGGTACGGCTCGGCGCTTTCGGTCGTGATCTTCGTCATCACCTTCGGGCTGGCGATGTTCTACGTGCGCGGGCTCGGCGTCCGTCTCGGGGGTGAGGAGTGATGGCGGGAGGCGGGAAGCGGGAGGCGGGAAGCGGGAAGGGGAGACCGCGGTCTGCTCGTACGAGCTGGGGATCGTGGGTTTTCGGCGGGGCGCTTGTGGTGCTGATGATCTTCACCCTCTTCCCGTTCTACTGGGCGATCGTCGCCTCATTCACGTCCGACGCTGCGCTGTTTCGCGATCCATCGCTCTGGCCGCAGCACCTGATCTTCGATCACTACCGCGCGCTGTTCACCGATCGCGATTTCATCACACCGATCCGCAACTCACTGATTGTCGCCGGGACGACGACGATTTTCTGTCTGATAGTCGGCACCCTGGCCGCGTACGCGCTGGCGCGTCTCGAGTTCCGCGGCAAAGCTCCGATCATGGCGTTCATCCTCGCGGTGACGATGTTTCCGCAAATCTCGATCGTGAGCCCGCTCTACCTGCTGCTGCGGTCGCTGCATCTGATCGATACGTACCCCGGCCTGATCATGCCGTACATGACCTTCGCGATGCCGCTTACGGTCTGGGTTCTTACTGGTTCGATCAGGCAGATTCCGCGCGATCTCGAGGAAGCCGCCCACGTCGATGGCGCAACCCGTCGGCAGAGTTTCGTGAAGATTCTGTTGCCACTCGCAGTCCCGAGCCTGGCAACGACCGGAATTCTCACCTTCATCTACTGCTGGAACGAGTTTCTGTTCGCGCTGTCGTTCACGCTCGGCCCCGAGCGCCAGACGGTTCCCGTGGCGATCGCGTTGTTCCGCGGCCAGTACCAGGTGCCGTGGGGCGAGATCCTCGCCGCGGCAGTAGTCGCGACGGCGCCGGTCGCGGCGATGGTTCTCGTGTTTCAACGGCGGATCGTGCAGGGGTTAACCGCTGGCGCTGTCAAAGGCTGAGGACTTGGGCTCTTATGAATCGATTCGCACCTGCGGATAACGCGTTGCGGGTGGCCGGTAGCACCGTGGCCGGTTGCCGGTGAACCACGCTGCCGACGTGTCAGTTGGGCCTATGGAAAAAGCAGCTCGTTTGCCAGAGGCGGACTTCCGACACGTCGTCAACGCAGTTTACCGGAAACCCGCCACCGTGCTACCCGCAACCCGCAACGCGTTATCCCCGAATGCGAGTAATACCCAACCCGTTTTTCCCACCGAACTTGATATGGCGAGAATCTCACTAGAAAAAGTCGATAAGGTCTATCCCAACGGTTACGTCGCCGCGCGGGATCTAAGTCTCGAAGTCAGCGATGGCGAGCTGCTCGTCCTCGTCGGCCCGTCGGGCAGCGGGAAATCGACCGTCCTGCGACTGATGGCGGGGCTCGAGCGCGTAACCGACGGCGTTATCCGCATCGGCGACCGCGATGTCACCGATCTTCCGCCCCAGCAGCGCGATATCGCGATGGTTTTCCAGAACTACGCCCTCTACCCGCACATGACGGTGCGCGAGAATCTCGGCTTCGGACTCTCGATCAGAAAACAGCCTGCGAACGTCATCGCCGAGCGCGTCAGCGCGATCGCGACATCGCTGGGACTCGAGGCACTGCTGGATCGCAAGCCGGCGCAGCTGTCCGGCGGGCAGCGCCAGCGGGTTGCGCTCGGTCGCGCTATCGTGCGCGAGCCGCTCGCTTTTCTCTTCGACGAGCCCCTCTCAAATCTCGACGCCCAGCTGCGCGTGGAGACGCGCGTCGAGCTGGCCCGGCTGCACCGGAAGCTCGGCGCGACGATGGTCTACGTCACCCACGATCAATCCGAGGCTTTGACCCTCGGCGATCGCATCGCGGTGCTCAGGGAGGGTGTGCTGCAGCAGATCGCGTCACCAATGCAATTGTACGAGCGGCCGGCAAACAAGTTCGTCGCCGGATTCATCGGCAGTCCGTCGATGAATTTCATTGAAGGCGCACTCGAGCAGTCCACGGGCGCGCGAGGCAGCACCGGCACCTGCACTTTCAGGGGGAAAGATCTCAGCGTCGATGTTGCCTGCGCCGCGCAGCAGGGCAAGCGCGTTTATCTCGGAGTGCGACCGCAGCACATCGAGGTCACCGCCGCGGCGAATGTACCGCGTGGTGAAGTCAGCGTCGTCGAGCCGATGGGGAACGAGCTGATCGTTTATATCACGCTCGCCGGTGGCGACCGACTCGTCGCGACCGCGCCGCCGCAGGCGGCGATCAAGCCTGGCGATACTGTGTCCGTCCGCATTCGCCCCGAAGGCGCCCACTTGTTCGACGCCGACTCGGGCAAGAGAATCCAGCCGTAGTTGCAGCTGGTGCGTCAGGGGCTCAGCATCTCACTGCCCCTCCTTACTGGGTCCGGCGGCGTATCCAACCATGCTTCGGCTTCGTCGAGCGTGTCGAAGACTTCAACGTTGATCCCGATTGCCCGCGCCAGCACCGCGAACGTCTTCGACACTCGAATGGTGTTGGGACTCTCTCCAACGATCGCGATTCGCTCCACGCCGCGAGCGACCACTCTGGCCACCTTCGACGCGATTTCGGACAGCTGCAGAATGGTGATGTCCGGCTCGGCGAATCGAGCGTCATAGAGACCACGCAAGCCGCCGCGAAGCGCGGGATCGACGAGAATCGCATCGAGGAGTCTGTGGAGATCCTCGACGCCAATGATTCCGCTCGCGTATGCCTTGATCAGGCGCTGCTCGGCGGAGATCGAGTAGGTGATGGACATCGGGTCGCGGTTTGGCCGCAAACCCGACGCCAGCAAACCTATGTATGCGGTTTTTGTCGGCGCGAAGGAAGTTGAGTGCCGCTACGCGCGCGGAAGCGCGAGGGTAAACCTCGACCCTTTGCCGAGTTGGCTCACCGCGGTCAGATCGCCGCCCATCCTCCGGGCGAGGTCACGACTGATCGCGAGGCCGAGTCCGGTTCCTTCGTGAATGGAAGAGTAGTCCCGGCTCACCTGCACGAACGGCTCGAAGATGGCGTCGATCTTGTCCGGGGGAATGCCGACCCCGTCGTCCACCACGGTGATGTGAATCATGGTGTCGGTCTCCTCACATTCGATCGCAATGTGCCCGCCGGGTGGTGTGAACTTGATTGCGTTGGACAAAAGATTGATCAGAATCTGAGTCACCTTTTCGGGATCGCCGCGCGCGTCCGATTCAGGAATGTCGTCGGCCATGGTGAAGTGCTGGCCTTTCGCGCGCAGCTGTGGCTCGACGAATTCGCGCAGGCGATCGACCACCGCGCCCAGTCCTATCGTCGTCGTCGCTATCGCAACGTGCCCTGCCTCGATTTTAGCGAAGTTGAGGACGTCGTTGATGAGCGACAGCAGGTGTCGCTGGCTCCGATCGATGCGGTCGAGATCTTCGCGTTGCTCGGGGGTGATCGGACCGCGGAGCTCGAGCTTGAGCAGCTCGGAGTAGCCGGCGATCGCATTCAGTGGCGTCCGCAGCTCGTGGGACATCGTCGCCAGAAACTGGCTCTTTGCCTTGTTTGCGTCCTCGGCCTCTTTCCGGGCGGTGCGCTCGCTCTCGACGAGACGCTTGTACTCCGTGACATCGACCGCCGCGGTTAGCCATAGCCGCCGACCGTCGGGCAACGAGCCGAGGGCAACGCGGTGGAAATCCCAAATGCGGTCGCGACCGTTCGCCGCTCTTACCGCATGCTCACCGAGATGAACCGATTCACCTTCCTGCTGATCGGTGGCGTCGGATCCCCGCGGAAGGATCGACAGGTTCTCGTTGTTCGGAAACGCCAGCTTTGCCCATTCTCCAGTTGTCGTCACCGGAGTCGAGTAGTACCCGGTGAGTGTCATCCACGCTTCGCTGAGCTGGAGGATCTCGCCATCCGACGCATGGAGCATCAGCGGATATGGCGCCGCCTGCACCGCGGCGCGGAGCCGCATCTCGCTCTCGCGCAGAGACACCTCCGCGGCCTGCCTATCCTCGAGGTTGGCTTTCACATCGAGCTGGCGCTGACGGGCGCGCAACCCGGAGCGAACGACCGTCGTGAGAGTGGCGACGCGAACGGGGCGCTCGATGAGCGTGACGTTTCCCTTCTGTGCGACGCCACGCAGGGTGCGGGGGAGCGCGCCCGAAAGCTCACCTTCGCCGGTGAGGATCACGATCGGGACGTCTGACCATGGCGGTTGTTTGTCCAGAGTCGCGATGAGACTATCACGATCGGGCGGCGCCAGCGCCTCCTCCGCCATAAGCAGCACGCCAATGTCTTCCCGTGCGATCATGTCGCAGACGTCGCTCATGCCGTTGCAGATCCGCGCATCGATCGCGGCGCGCTCGAGAACTCGCGCGGTGACGTCACTGTCACGGCCCGTCGGCGTGAGGATCGCTACGGTCATCCCTTTCAGCGACCCTTCGGTGCTATCCGGCGGGGAAGCCTCAGCGGCGGGACTTCTTTCGAGGCTTGCGACCGCGGTCGCCAACTCCATCCTCCGCGTAGCTGCGAGATTCGTTTGACTGCCCGTCGTTGCCGCTATCACGATGCAGCTCCTCGGTGTCACCCGGAAGCAGCGGTGCCGAGTTTCCCGTGTACGTCGGGACACCGGTTAGTACACCATGGAAGTCCCGAAGCGGCTCGCCGACAAAAAGCCCGCCCTTGTGCACCCGGCACTCTCGAATGGTTCGCTCGTGATTGCCGCTGCGCTTCTTCACCACCGAGATCGCCTGCTTCACGCTTCCCTGAACCTCGAAGTAGCGCAGCAAGATCACGGTATCGGCGAGATAGCTAACCTCCGCCGCTTCCTCGACGGGATTTCCGAAGATGCCGTGCTGGACCAGCGTCATGATGCAGCTGGCGCCGTTGTTGGCGAGGAAGCTCAGTAGCTCGTGAATCTGAATTGGGAGCAGCCGCTCTTCCGGCATCGACTGCATGTAGCCATTGATCGAATCGATGATCACCAGCGAGATCCCGTCGTCCTCCACTGCGCGGACGACCTGGCTCGCGAACTCGCCCGGCGACAGCTCGGTCGGCTCGACCTGGATCATTCTCAGCTGTCCCGATTCGCGCGCTTCGTCCATTTGCATTCCGAGCGCCGCGGAGCGAAGACGGAAGGTGCTCATGCGCTCGTCGAACAGATAGAACAGTACCTTCTTCCCCCGCTTGATTTCGGCGCGTGCGAACTGGGTGCAGAGCAGGGACTTGCCGGTGCCCGCGGCTCCCGTGATCAAAGTGCTCGTCCCGCAGGTGAGGCCGCCGCCGAGGAGTGAGTCGAGCGCCGGAGAGCCGCTGAGGAGGGTATCGGAGGAAACGTCTACTCTCGGTTCGTCCTGCAGGACCCGCGGATAGACTTCGAGGCCGCCGGTGACGATCCGGAAATCATGGTAGCCGCCGCGAAAGTGGATGCCACGCACCTTGGTCACGTGCAGCCGCCGACGCTCCGACCCGTACTCCAGCGCGACGTGCTCGAGCACGATCACGCCGTGGGCAAGGCTGTGCAGCTGGAGGTCGCCTTCGGGTGCGGTCTTGTCGTCGAGCAGCAGTACCGTGCAATCGCGATTGTTGAAGAATTGTTTGATCGCCAGAATCTGACGGCGGAACCGCAGCGGCTCGCGCGCGAGCAAACGCATCTCGGACAGCGAGTCGAACGCAACGCGCGACGGGTTTTGCTTCTCCACCACCTGCAGCACCGCGTCCATCGTTTGCTGGAGCTCGACCTCGGCTGGATGGAAGATCGTGTAGCTCTGCTCGAGGTCGAGCGCGGCTTCCTTCGACAGCTCGAAGATCTCGATGCCGTCGAGACTCCAGCCGTGCGAGCTGGCGACCGATCGCAGCTCAGCGGCCGACTCGGAGAGTGTTACGTAGAGCCCGCGCTCGCCCTTGGCCACGCCCTCGAGCAGGAACTGCAGCCCGAGCGTCGTCTTGCCCGTTCCCGGCTCGCCGTCGATAAGGTACAGGTGATTGGTCGGCAGCCCACCGCCGAGGATGTCGTCCAGACCGGCAACGCCGGTTTTCGCTCTGGGAGTTTCTTCTTTTTCAGATATCGATCGTCGAACCACTTCAAGTTCCTCGAACGGTTGAAATCAGGCGCTGGCAATCCTCCGAAGGGCCTGCACCGCGTCCACCACATCTTTCGTCGGCATCGCGCCGGGCATCACCACCGCGACCAGCTTGTCGTCGCGGCCATACAGATCGTTGCCGAAGTACAGCTGGCCGTTGTTGATGTAGGCGGTGAAATAGGTGATGTAAACCGGGATCTTGTGCGGCAGCTTCACCCCGCGATCGTCCGGTCCATCCTTCATTGCCTGATCGACCTTGTCGGCCGGCCACCCCAGCACCCACTGCGCGAGCTCGCCGGGTTTCTCGACACGGATGCAGCCGTGGCTGAACGCGCGCACGTCCTTGTCGAACAGCTCGTGATTGGGTGTGTCGTGCAGGTAAATGTTGAAGTCGTTGGGGAAAAGGAATTTCACGAACCCGAGGGCGTTCTTGGGCCCCGGTCTCTGACGCACCGCCGTCTGCCCGCCCTGGGTGTAGGTCTCCATGTTGTTGGCCGCCATGTAGGCGCTGCCCTTGGGGAAGATCTCCTTCCGGGCGATCGACGGCGGGACGTTCCAGTAGGGACGGAACACCACCGTCTCCATCGAGTCGGCGAAGACTGGCGTCGCCTTGTCCTCGTATTCCTGGCCGACGATGACCTTCATCTCCATCACCTTCTGGCCGCTGTCGTACGCCTCGAGGCGGAACGCTGGGACGTTGACGAAGATGTAGCGCTGCCCGAAGCTGCGCGGCAGCCAGCGATAGCGCTCCATGTTGGCGGCGATCTCGCCGAGCCTGTAGCTGGCGGGCACGTTCATCGCGTCGATGGTTTCTTTGCCGAGTGCGCTGTCGACGTTGATGGAGTGCCGCCGCTGAAATTCGGCAACGGCGCCGGCGAGACTTCTGTCGTAGACACTCCCACTCGCTGCTGGCGCAGCCGACGCGGAATCGCCGCTGCCCGTTCCCGCCGTGATTCCTTCGGCGGCCAACCGAGTTCTGATCGCCGTCAGAACTGCCGGGCTCGCCGAGCCACCGGGCTTGACGTTTCCGGAGACGGCGGGCACTGGCTGCCACCCTCCCTTGGCGACGATCACGCGCCACTTCTGCAGCTCTTTGCTCAGACCGGCGTAGTCGTCGTCGGTCGGGCGCATTGTCGCAAGCGCTTTATCGAGCTGCTCGTAGCGGAGATTCCTGACCAGCGCGCTGTCGATGTTTTCTTCTTCAGGATCGACGTGCCACGACTGCGCGACGGTGCGCGGATCGATCTGTCCGGTCAGCAGGTCTTCACCGAGAGATGTGTACGACGCGGTGAGGAGGACGTCAGCGGTGGCGAGCTGCTCGGCCGTCGGCGTTTTGGTTTGCTTGAGTGCGGCGATCGCTGTCGCGAGCGCTCCGATCGGATAGTCGTTGAGCCGCATCCCATCGGCGTTGGCGCCGAGGATCGCATTGGTGAGCGCTTTGGTCCGCGCCTCGTGCAGTCCGTCGCTGGTAAGCCACAGCGGATTGTTACCGTAGAGCTGGTAGAGCCGTTTGGTGTGGCCCCACTGGTCGTCGTCGATCCGATCGAGCTTGGCGCCAGCGAGCTTCTGCTGGATCAGCGATTCGATCTCCGTGGCGGGGACGCCGCGAACGGCCGTGAGCCGGGGCGGGTTCCAGGTCTGCGGATTCTCGACTTTGTTGGCGTGGGCGGTCTCGCCGCCTTTGCAGCCGACAAGGAGCGCTGCCGCCAACAGCAGAGCTGGGAACCCGGGGCGGGGACGAACGAGATGACGAGCCATAACCAGTTCGGTGTGCCGTTAAAGGGAACGGAATCGTGCGTGAA
>CAMLDY010000042.1 GCA_946478895.1 uncultured Gemmatimonadota bacterium | reverse complement strand
GACGTTGTGAACCGATCACTCGCATCTATGCCACTGACGTCTCGCACCCGTTCAGTTGCAGTTGAGCCCCGTACCGCCGCCTAGGCAACGAGCGGCAATCTGAGTGTGAATGTCGACCCCTTGCCCTGCTCGCTCGTCGCGGTGAGTGCCCCGCCCATCGCTCGCGCGAGGCGCCGGCTGATGGAAAGGCCGAGCCCGGTGCCGACCTTGAGTCCGTCTTTGGGGCGGATCTGAATGAACGGCTCGAAGATCATCTCCAGCTTGTCGGCTGGAATCCCTACGCCGGTGTCCCGCACGTGGACGATCGCCGATGCCGGCTCGCGAGCGCATTCGACGGTAACGTGTCCGCCGCGGGCGGTGAACTTGATCGCGTTTGAAAGGAGATTGAGGATGATCTGCTGCACCTTGGTGCCGTCTGCCTGCGCGATGACGGGCGTGTCGGGGCGAATGCATTCGTAATTGATCTGCCGGGTCTCGAGCTGGGCGCCGATGATGGACTCGACGGTGTCCAGCACTTCGTCGATCGGCGTTGGTGCGAGATCGATCTCGATCGGCTGACCGCTCTCCAGCTTGGCGAAGTCCAGCACGGTGTTGATGACGCCGAGGAGATGCTGCTGGCTTTGCTGGATGCGCTGCAGGTAGCGCCGCTGGGTGTCGTTGAGCGGGCCGTGAATTTCCCGATCGAGCAGCTCGGTGTATCCGAAAACCGCCTGAAGGGGGGTGCGGAATTCGTGGCTGAGGAGCGCGAGGAAATCCGACTTCATTCGGTTGGCCGCTTCTGCGTCCTCACGCGCCTTACGCTCGCTGAGCAGGAGCTCGTCCTTGATGCGGTTGGCGGTGGCGAGCTGGGCGGTGCGCGAGGCCACGCGAATCTCCAATTCCCGATTGAGCTCGCGCACCGCGGACTCGGCGCGCTTGCGGGTGGTGATGTCACGCAAGATCCAGCGATAACCGGCGAGCTTGCGATCGGGGCCGAGCATGCGTCCGATTGAAACCGAGACGGGGATCGCGCCTCCGCTGCGCGGATTGATGTTGGTCTCCCAGTCGTCGACGCGCTCCGAGTCGCAGAGCCGGTCGAGCTGGAGCGCGTAACTCTTGCGCGCGATCTCATCGAGAAATCCGAGCAGCGGTTTCCCGATGAGAAACTGCGGCGCGACAGCGAGGAGATGGTTGGCCGCGGCGTTGGCTTCGCGAATGTTGCCGCGGGTATCTGTGACGACGTACGCATCGGGTGCGAGCTCGAACAGCTCGTAATACTTGCGGCGCTCGCGCTCGAGGGAGTTGCGCGCTTCGATGAGCTCGCCATTGGCTCTGGCGCTCTCGCGTACGCCGCGCGTGTCGCTAGCGCCGCGTACGAAATCGCGGAAGTCAGCCGGGTCTGACTCGTGCTGCTGGGGGTCCATCATTTGGCGATGAGGTCTCGGGGCGCTGCTTACCTCTCGTCATGCAACTACAGGGCCCGATCACCTCCGGAAAAACGACGAGGCACGGATCGCTCCGTGCCTCGCTCACCTCGTCCCGGCTGGGGCGTCAGGTGTTGGCGTTGGATCCACTGGAGCGGCGACCACCGCGAGATGCCTCGCCACCTTTCCTGCCCGCGATGCGCGCCTCTTCGCTCGTGAACTCGTGCGCGGTTCCTTTCTGGTGCGCGGCGCGTCCGCCTTTGGCGGCGATTGCGCGCTGCGCCTGAGGATCCATCGCTGCGAACCCACGCGGAGTCTTGCGACTCACACTACCGGTATTGCGGGTGTCCACACCGCCATCGTTCCGGTTTCCGCCGATCGAGCCGTTGTTGCCGCTCAAGTTGTTGCTGCCACCTGCTACTGCCGCTCCGCTATTGCGTCCGCTCCGCTCGTCCATTCTTTCCCCTGGGTTGGTTGCTTCGTCTGGCATTATCCATCTCCTACCGCATTATTCGTTTGATGAGGGCGCGGTTTGCGCGGCATCCATGTGTGAGTGGATTTCCGAGCGGACCGCATCTGAGTCCGAAATTGATGCGCAAGCAGCAGGCCGCAATTTCCAGTGAGGGGCGAACGCACCGCAAGTCTCGGAAAAATGTGGATTTCTCCTCTGTGCGCACGTGTGTGACCCCGCGCGGCCACGAGGAGTGGGTTAAGGACACGCTCGCTGACGCGCGGCACGATTTCTCTATATACTTTCCTGTCTCCCCGCTGTCGCATCGTAAGCGCGTGTCCCCTGTCCGAGGTCGTGAGTGAATCCGGTAGAAGAAGAGACACTTTCGAAGATCGAGGTACTGGCGGATCTCGAGACGATCGTCGCGGATCTGATGGCCGCGCACGAATCGAAGCGCGTGCTGTGGTTCCCCGCGGAGCTGCTCGAGCCCCCGCCCGGCGAAGATCCCGACCAGCACCTCAAATCGCTCCGCGAGAGAGCGCGCGGCATCAGCGATCCGGCGCGCGTCGCGCTGGCGCTCAATCTTCTCACCGAGGAAGGTCTGCCCCATTTCCACCGTCTGCTCGCCGTGTACCTCGGTACCGACAGCATCTGGGCGAAGTGGAACAACATGTGGACCGCCGAGGAAGACCGGCACGGCGCGATTCTGCACGACTACACCCGGGACGCCGGGATCTTCGATCCGGTGGTGATCGAGAAGATGCAGTTCGACTACATCAAGGCGGGCTTCGAGCCCGAGTGGGACAAGGATCCGTATCGCGTTTTCGTCTACACTTCGCTGCAGGAACGTGCGACGCAGGTGTCGCACGCCAACACCGGCAAGTTCGCGTCGCAGTACGAGCCGACGATCGGAACGGTGCTGCAGAACGTCGCGAAGGAGGAGGCGCGCCACTACACGTTCTATCGCTCGGTGTTCAAGGCGGTGATCGAGCGGGATCCGAATCAGGCGCTGATCGCGGCGGCGAAGCTGATGCCGGCGATCGACATGCCGGGCGTCAACATGCCGCACTTCCGCGAGCTCGCCGACGTGGTGCGGAGAGCGGGGATTTACGGTCCACGCGATTATCTCAAGATCGTCGAGGAGTTGATCAAGTACTGGTCGATCGAGTCGCTCGAGGGCTTGAACGATCTGGGGAGGAAGGCGCAGGAAAAGATCATGGGGATACCGGCGCGACTGGTCAGGATTGCAGATGTCATGGAGCAGAAATCGCGACCAAAGAGCTTCGCGTTCGACGTGATCTTCAATCGCGAATTCGCGATGGAATGAGGACTGCGGCCGTTCTGGATCGTTGCGGTCGGTAAGGCGGCAGGGTCCTCTTCGTCAGCACACCTGGCTCGGGCGGAGCCCCTAACTACGCTCCCTCGCTCTGCTCGGTCGCGGGTCTCCTTGTCGCCAAGTGGGGCTTCCTCAGAGGACTCTGCCGCCTTGCCTCCACTGGCACCTAGGCCGAGCGCAGCCCTCACTCGATTCGCGCGCCAGAGCTCACGTCTCGCGCGCAGGAACACCGTGGCTAGCTGCCAGCCAGGCCCAGGTCAGAGGCGCAGCCTTGCATCGCAGAAATTACGAACGCGATGTGTTCGTCGAGGTCGACGCCGAGCTCGGCGGCGCCGTTTATCACATCGTCGCGGTTGACGCCGCGGGCGAAGGCCTTGTCCTTCATTTTCTTGCGGACGGATCGGGCGTCGACTTCGTGGACGCTCTTGCTCGGGCGCACCAGAGCGGTGGCGGTTATCAGACCGGTGAGCTCGTCGACCGCGAACAGGGCCTTTGCCATCCTGCTCTCGCGCGGCGTGTTGGTGTACTGGGCGTGGCCGAGGATCGCGGTGAGAACATCCTCGGGATATCCCTTGCCGCGCAGAATGCGGACACCCTCTGAGGGGTGCTCCTCCGACGCGGAGTGCGCGTTGTTCGGAAACCGCTCGTAATCGAAGTCGTGGATCAGGCCCGTCGTTCCCCAGCGCTCCTCATCCTCGCCGAGCTTCTTAGCGTAGGCCCGCATCGCCGCTTCGACGGCGAGCATGTGCTTGCGCAGCGACTCGCTGGCCGTGTACTCGTGCATGAGCGCGAGAGTCTCTGCGCGCGTCGGAAGAGTGTCGTTCATCTTTTGCCGGGCGGGTTGGGGGTTGGCGTCGATCCCACTCTGCCGAAATCTATGAAGCCACGCTTCGGATTTGTCGAGAGAAGCTGGACCTCGATCTCGTCGCCGACATCGACGCCCTTCTCGCCGCGCATCAACCTTCCTTCTACGGGTGGATCGACCACTCGCACGTAGGTGCCGCTCGATTTGTTGCCGGTCACTATGGCCCTGAACCGCTCGCCGATGCGATGGCTGAAAAGAATCGCCGCTGCGACCTTGCGGACGGTGCGCTCCACCTTGCGCGCGGCGTCTTCCTTGACCGTACAGTTCCGTGCGATCGCGGACAGCTCGTCGTCGGTATAGGGGGCCGGATTTCCTGCGAGCACCGCTTTGACGATCCGCTGGGTGATGAGATCGGCGTAGCGCCGGTTCGGCGCAGTCGAATGAGTGTAGTCCTCGACGGCGAGTCCGAAATGTCCGGGCTCCTCGACGCCCGGCTGATCCAGAATGTACTCGCCCGGACCGAGCAGCTTCACCACCGCCAGTGACAGATCGGGAAAGTGCTCAGGATCGGCAGCCTTCCGCTGCTCGAGGAATTTCTGGAGGGCCATGGGATCGGGCTGCGCAGGCAAATGCACGGCGAACTCTCTGGCGAGATCGACGATGCGATTCCAGCGCTCGGGACTGCGCACGATGCGCCTGATCCCCGACACGTGGTGAGTTTCGAGGAACGCCGCGACCGACTCGTTGGCGGCGATCATGAAATCCTCGATCATGTCGGTCGCGGTATTCTTTTCCGTCCGGGCGATCGCGGTCACCGTACCTTTATCGGCGACGGCGCGCGCCTCGATGCGATCGAAGTCGAGGGCGCCCTTTTCGATCCTCGTCTTGCGCAGCGCGGCGGCGATCTCGACCTGGAGCTGAAGCTGCTGGTCGAGGCCCGACACCTTTGCAACGCCCGCCGGAGCGGGCGCGCGCGAATCGATCCACGCGCCAACGCTGGGGTAGGCGAGCTGAGCGTGGTTGACAACGCGCGCACGGTACACGTCCCATGATCGCAACGCACCATCATCCGCGATCGACATCTCGATGACGACGGCCTTTCTCTCGACGCCCTCGAACAGCGAGGTTGCACCAGCCGACAACTCAGTTGGGAGCATGGGGAAGATGACCGCGCCGGTGTACACCGTGGTGGTCTGGGCGGCGGCATGGGCGTCGATGGCAGACCCCTTTGGCACCTCCGCATCGACATCGGCGACACCGATCAGGAGCCTGTAGTCACCGTTCTCGAGTCGCTCGGCGTACTCCACCTGATCGAGGTCACGGGTGTCGTCGTTGTCGAGCGACGACCAGGGCAGCACTCGCAGGTCGCGAAGCGGCGCGCCATCGTCGGGGTGCTTGCCCAAGTCGCGCAGCTCGGCGCATGCAGCGGCGCTGAAATCCGGATCGAAGCCATCGTCGATCATCACTTTGCGCGCGACGTCGCGGAGATCCGGCGTCAGCACTTGGGCAACGTCTTCATCAGCAGGTGCGCGACGTCGATCGACAGCTGGAGCGCGATCAGCGCGCCGGCCATGATGGCGAGATCGGCCCACGGTCGCCGCCGGGGCGGAAGGGTCCTGGCATAGAGAAGCGCGCCGCCGAAGATCACCAGCGCCTCGACGATGAAATCGGCGATGGGATGCGTGTACAGGCGCAGCCCGATCATCGTCCCGCCCGGCCAGGTGGGCTTGTAGCCGGTGATCCAGTCGAGGAACATGTGCGAGACGATCACCCCTCCGACGACGAGGCCGCCCCGCCAGTCGCGGGCGATGATCGCATACGCGGCAAAGCCCACCAGGGCGAACAGCAGCACCGATGGGATCGAGTGCGATAGCACGCCGTCGGGATTGTACGCGCCGGCGAGGCAGAGGCCGGTATCGACCCAGTCCGGGGTGTAGGTGGCGATGAGGAGCACCGCCAGACCGATGCTCTGACGCGCGCGCTTTCCTGCCAGCGCGGCGCCGACGTGGCCGACGTACATCTAGCGGCGCAGCCGGCGATCGATCAGGATCGGAATCAGAGTCGCGGCCAGAAGCGCGGCGACGAGACGAGCGAAGTAGAAGAGCCGGCCGCCGAACGTCCGGCCGGCTTCACCGAGCTCGTTGACGGTGGTCACGAGAGTGGCGTGCTCCACGCAGCGATCAGCATTTCGACTTCAAGTCCCACAGTCTCGTCCGCAAATTGGCATCGGGCATGTAATTTCCTAAAGCTAAGGCGAGCGGCCAGCTCGCCCAACTCCACGAGTCAGCATCGACGAATGCACGTCAAGAATCTCGAGTGCTCCTCCTGTCACCGCGAATACGAGGCAAGACGCGTTCACAACGTCTGCACCGAGTGCGGCAAGCCGATCTTCGTGCGCTATGACCTCAAGCGCATCTCGAAATTCCTGACGCGGCAGGCGCTTTATGCGCGGCGAGCTGACTTATGGCGCTATCGCGAAGTCCTCCCCGTGCGTCGCGAGGACAACATCGTCACGCTGGGAGAAGGTTGGACACCTCTCCACCATGCGAAGCATCTGGGTGAAACCCTTGGTATGGGCGAGCTCTACATCAAGGACGAGTCGGTCAATCCGACGCAGAGCTTCAAGGCGCGCGGAATGGCGGTCGCGGTATCGATGGCGAGGGAGCTCGGTCTGAAGAAGCTCGCCGCGCCTTCCGCGGGCAACGCCGCCGGCGCGCTTGCGGCCTACTGCGCGCTGGCGGGAATCGAAGCGCACCTCTTCATGCCCCGCGACACGCCGCGCGCCAACATCATCGAGTGCGAAGTCGCCGGTGCGAACGTGACGCTGATCGACGGCCTGATTACAGACTGCGGCGCCGAAGTCGCGCGCAGAAAGGAAGCGGAGGGGTGGTTCGACGTCTCGACGCTCAAGGAGCCGTACCGCGTCGAGGGCAAGAAAACCCTCGGCTACGAGCTGGCGGAGCAGGGATCATGGACGCTGCCGGACGTCATCATCTACCCAACCGGCGGCGGCACCGGACTCGTCGGGATGTGGAAGGCGTTCGACGAGATGCAGGAGCTCGGGTGGATCGACGACAAGCGGCCGCGCATGATCTCGGTGCAAGCGGCTGGGTGCGCGCCGATCGTGCGCGCGTTCGAGAAGGGCGAGCGCCATGCCGCCGAGTTCGAGAATGCCGCGACCACCGCTTCGGGTCTGAGGGTGCCGAAGGCGATCGGTGATTTCCTGATTCTCGATGCGATTCGCGAATCCAACGGCGCCGCGATAGCGGTGACCGACGAGGAGCTGATCGCGGGTGCGCGTGAGATCGCACGCCGCGAAGGAATTTTTGCCGCGCCGGAGGGCGGCGCGTGCCTGCCCGCGCTGCGCAAGCTGATCGACCGTGGCAAGATCAAGCTCGGTGAGCGGGTGGTGCTGTTCAACACCGGCTCGGGCATCAAGTATCTCGATGCGTTCGACGCCGAGGTGAAGGCGCGGACGCCGCGCAGTCAGCGCAAGAGCGCGTTGGGTCCGGCGCTCAGGACCTAGCTGCCGCGTCGCGGCGGTCGCGCCGGTGTTGAGTTTACGAGTAGCCGCGCGACGGGCGACGAGTCACCGAATTCCGACCAGCTTGTGGGTCTGGATGCTGAGGCGCCAGCGCGGGTGTCGCAGGCAGTAGTCGATGGCGAGCTCGGTGTTGGCGGAGACATCGGGGCCGTCCATCGGTTGCAGGAAGAAGTGCTGGAAGTCGAGGTGCGCGAACTTTTCGGGCGGGGCGTCGGGCTGCGGGTAGACCAGCTTGAGCTCGTTGCCGTTGGTCTGGACGAGTGGTGCGCCGGCCTTTGGGCTGACGCAGACCCAGTCGAGCGAGCGTGGGGCGGGGCGGGTGCCGTTGGTTTCGACGGCGACCTCGAAGCCGTGCTCGTGGAGTGCGGCGATCAGGTTTTCATCGAGCTGGAGGAGGGGCTCGCCGCCGGTGCAGACGACATATTTTCGGGCGTCGCGGTCGGAGAATTCGGCTTGACCGTCGGGCCCCTCGCTAGAGTCTGTACGCGCGACGCCACCGGCCCAGCATCGATCGACCGCGGCCGCAAGCTCTCCCGCTGACTTGAAGCGACCGCCGTCTGGACCGATGCCGACAAAATCGGTGTCGCAGAACTTGCACACCGCTCGCGAGCGATCCTCTTCGCGACCAGACCATAGGTTGCAGCCTGAGAAGCGACAGAACACCGCCGCGCGCCCCGCCTGCGCGCCCTCGCCCTGCAGAGTATAAAAGATCTCCTTCACGGTGTAGTTCATCGGGCGCCCCTGCCGGCGAACGAACGGGTGTCGCGCGCGTAGGCGATGGGATCGGCGAGCCCCGCCTCCCGGAAACCCTTCAGTCGCAGCTGGCACGCATCGCAGCGGCCGCAGGCCTCGCCGTCCGGCGCCGGATCGTAGCAGCTGGTGGTGTCGGAGTAATCGACGCCAAGGGATATGCCGAGGGTGATGATCGCGGCTTTGGTGAGCGAGATGAGCGGTGTGCGAATCGAGATTCGCGTTTTCGCTTCGACGCCGGCGCGGGTCGCCAGGTTCGCCATCGTCTCGAATGCCTTGATGTACTCCGGCCGGCAGTCGGGGTACCCGCTGTAGTCGAGCGCGTTGACGCCGATGAAGATGCTGGTCGATCCCGTGACTTCGGCGAGCGCGAGGGCGAAGGAGAGAAAAATCGTGTTGCGGGCCGGGACGTAGGTGATCGGAATCTCGTGGGGTGCGGGCGACGTCACGCCCAGATCCCGATCCTTGGGGACGGCGATGTCGGCGGTTAGAGCGGAGCCTCCGAACTGCGCCAGGTCGATATCGATGATGCGGTGATCCCGGACTCCCATTCTCCGCGCGATCCGCTGCGCGGCGGCGATCTCGATTGCGTGCCGTTGCCCGTAGCGGAAGCTGACCGCATGAATGTCGAGGCCTTCGCTCCTGGCGATCGCCAGAACGGTGGTCGAGTCGAGGCCGCCACTCAGGAGCACCACCGCGCCATCACCGGCAGGCCGGGGCGCGGGCGTTCTCGAGGATGCGGAGTCCGGGGGATTCACCATAGTTGGAACTTCGTGAACGAGTCAGCTGCGTGAAAGCTATCGCAGTGGTTTGCCCGGCGCGGCTGCGCGCTCCAGATTCAGCGGGCTGGCCGCGGCGCGGCGAGGCTCCCGCTGCGATGGAATCGAACAACAAGGAGAAGATGTGAAGATCTCGAGGATGGTCGTAGCTTGCATTGGCACGTTAGCGATGGGGTGCACCACGGCGCTGCAGACGGCGCCGGCGGGCGGCACCAGCGCCGCGATATCGGCGCAGGACCTGAGCACCCGCTTGTACATTTTTGCCGACGACTCGATGCTCGGCCGGCAGTTCGGCACCGAAGGGAATTACAAGGGCACGGCCTACATCGCGGGCGAGCTGGCGCGGATGGGCGTCCAGCCTGGCGGACTGAACGGCAGCTACTTTCAGGACGTTCCCGCATTCAAGGTGTCATTGGCGCCCGGCGCGCAGGTCTTCATCGACGGCGCACCGCTCGCCGTCGGCACCGACTTCATCACGAGCTTCCCGGCTTCGGGCCGCGCGATGCCCGTCGACAGCCTGCAGGTGATCTACGGCGGCGATTTGTCGGATACGACGACACTCATTTCTCCCGACCAGGTCGCCGGCAAGGCGCTGCTGCTTGCCATTCGTTCGCCGCTGCGGCGCAATCCCGGTCGGATCATCCGCAGCTATGAAGCGGCGGGTGCGATCATCACTGTCAACGATCCCCGGGTCGTCCGGCCGTATTCGATCACCATGTCGAGCGACACCACACCGGCGCGGGTGAACTTCGTCGTGTCACCCGCGGCTGCGTCGCGACTTCTCCGCGGCGACACCGTGTCGATGAAAACCGGCACCCTCGGCGGCTGGCTGCGATTTTCGTCGATCGCGTTCACCCGCTCGCCCGCGCCGGCGAGAAACGTCATCGGCATCATTCCGGGTACCGACCCGGCTCTCCGCGGTGAGTACGTCGCGCTCGGCGCCCACAATGACCATCTGGGCATCAGGTTCGCCGGCCCGCTCGATCACGATTCGCTGCGCACCTACAACATAATGGCGAATCGAATCGTCGAAGCCCGCACCCATGAGACGCCGGGCACGCCGGGCGGCGGTCTGACGCCGGCGGAGCGCGCCTCGATTCACGTCAACGTCGACAGCCTGCGACGCATTCGTCCGCCGCGGATGGATTCGATCTACAATGGCGCCGACGACGATGGCTCGGGCTCGGTCGGCGTGCTGGAGATCGCCGAGGCATTCGCGAAGTCGGCGACGCGTCCGCGACGCTCGCTGCTCTTTGTCTGGCACACTGGTGAAGAGGCGGGGCTGCTGGGGTCGCGCTACTTCACCGACAATCCGACGGTGCCGCGCGATTCGATCGTGGCGCAGCTGAACATGGACATGATCGGTCGCGGTGGCGCGTTTGACTTCGTTGGCGGCGGGCCGACCTATCTGCAGCTGGTTGGATCGCGGCGACTCTCGACCGAGCTCGGCGACATCGTCGAAGCAGTGAACAAGACCGAGCCGACGCCAATGAGCTTCGACTACACCTTCGATGCCAACGGCCATCCGGAGCGCATCTACTGCCGCAGCGATCACTACGAGTACGCTCGCTACGGGATCCCGATTACGTTCTTCACGACCGGATTGCACATGGACTACCACCAGCTGACGGACGAGCCGCAGTACATCGACTACGAGCACATGCGGAAAGTTGCGCAGCTCGTGCACGACGTCGCGCTAAACGTCGGCAACCTCGATCATCGCGTGGTGGTCGACAAGCCGAAGCCGGATCCGCACGGCGCATGCGTGCAATGAATCTCAGTACGCAACAAGAGTCTTCAAAGTGAAAAAGGTCGCTTACGCGACCTTTTTCATTGGAGGCTGGGGATTCGGTGGAGTAAGTCGCGGCCCCGGCGGCGCGGCTGGAGCCGCGGCCTCCGCAGTCGCCGGTGGCACCTGCATCTCGGTCGTCCCGGTCAAACCGTCGGTCTTGAGCTCGCCGACCAGATCCTTGAGTGCGTGGCTGCCGTGGAACAGCTGCGTCGACGCCATGCTCATTTGCTCGCACGCGGCGCTCTGCTCCTCGGTGGACGCGCTGACCTGCATCGCCGCCGTCGCGTGGCTCTCCGCCGTGCGAGCGACCAGCCCGAGGTTGGCGGCGGCTGAATCGACGGCGCGCGCGTTTTCGGTTGCGGCGGTCGTCACCGTGGCGGCGGCCGCTCTGGTGCGTTCGGCCGCGGCCAGAATCGTCGACAGCGCGCTATCGAGCTCGCGACTGACCCGCTCGATCTCCCCGACTTGCGTCACGCCCTCTTCCATTGCCTTCGACGTCGCCGTGACACGCGTCGTGACGCCCTCGGTCATCTTCACGACGTCGTCGGCCGCGGCCTGGGTCTGATCGGCCAGCTTTCTCACTTCACCGGCGACGACGCCGAAGCCGCGACCCGCCTCGCCGGCACGCGCCGCTTCGATTGCCGCGTTGAGCGACAGAAGGTTGGTCTGCTCGGCGATGCGACCAACCGAGACGACGAACTTGTTGATCTCGCTGGTGCTGGTGTTGAGCTCCCGAACCTGCGCCGCGGCCTGCTCGACGATGGTTCTTACGTCGAAGAGAATCTTGAGCGCGCGGTCGATCTCAATGCGCTTTGCCTCGGCCTCCGCTTCGATCGCGCTGGCGAGCCCGTGAACTTCCTGCGCGCCGCCGACGAGATTGTCGCCGCGGGTGCGAATCCCGTCGAGCGCTTCGTTGACCTGGCGCAGCTGGGCGACCTGCGATTCGGCGCCGTGCGAAACTTCTTCCACTGCGTCCGCGACTTCGCCCGCTGACGCCGAGATCTGCTTCGATGCCGATGCCAGATCGGAAGCCGATTGCGCGACTTCGTCAGCCGTTTTCGCGGCGCCGGCGGCGATGCGCGACAACGCTATCGTTGCGTGATTCATCGCATCGGCGAGAGTGCGGAACTCACCGGGCATCTCGCCTTCGGTGCGCTGCTGCAAGTCTCCGTGACTGAGCTGAATCGCGTGCCGAACCAGCAGACGCAGCGGACGACCCACCGCGCGTCCCGTCCGGATCACGATCATCATCGCCAGGAGTGTCGCAATAACGATCACCGTGACGAGAATCCGCGACCGCGCCGTTGCCTGGGCGCGGAGGTCCGCCGACATCGTCGACAGCTGCTTTGCGCGGGAGTGCTCGAGCGCAGTAAGCTGCTCCAGCAGTCCCGGCACCATCTTGCGGGCCTTCTGCGCTTCGGCGTGGGCCTCGTCGAGGCGCCCGAGGTCCGTCAATCTGTGCGACAACGCGAAGGCTGCCTCGACGCGTGCAAGCGTCGTGTCGATTGCTACCGTGCGAACTATCTGATCGGCGAGGACGTCCTGTCGCGCGCTGAAATTCCTTTGCAGCCGGTGCGCTTCCCAGCCGAGTCGACGGAAATCGGCGTCGGACTTGGCATCCTGGTCGCTCAGGTAGGTGTTCGCGGCCTGGATTTCCTGGGTGACGACGTTGGAAAAGTCGGACGCCTGCTTGGCATCCTGCTGCGCGTCGGCGAGCGTCTCGCTCACCATGTTGGCCATGCTGTTCATCGAGATCCAGCCGACGGCGCCGGCGCCGACGAGAAGCAGAATCAGGAACGAAAACCCGACCGTCAGAACCTGTCGAATCGTCTGGAATCTGAAGGTGGTTTTCATCTCGCCTCCGCGACGGTCAGCTGCCCATTGTGGGCGCGCAGCACGCGGAACCGCATGCCGACCGGGTCACCGGTGTCCTCGAAGTACGCGGGACCGGTGAGACCAGCGTACGCGGTCTCACGATTCAATGAATGCAGATAATCGCGGACTGCCCGGCGATCCGGCCCTTTTTCCCGGAGTGCCTGCGCAACCAGCTTGGTGGCATCGTAAGCGAGCGCCGCATGGGCGTCGGGCTGGGTGTGGTACTTCTTCTCGAACGCCGCGACGAAGGCGCGCGCGGGCGGTGTGGGATCTTCGGGGGTGAATGACATTCCGATGTAGGCGCCTTCCGCCGTCGCGGTGTCGGCGAGAATGCCTTGCCATCCGTCTCCGCCAACAAAAATCGGATTGAAGCCCTGACGTCTCGCTTCCTGCAGAATCTTGAGACCCGACGCGACGCGGCCGGCGACGAAAACGATCTTCGGCTTCCGCATCTTGAGATACGCTATGTAAGGCTCGGCGCTCTGCAGATCGGCGTCGATTGGATCGAGGCTGAGGATGTCGCCGTGAAAGGAGCGACGGAAGGAATCGGCGAGACCCCGGCCGTAGGTGTTGTTCTCATAGAGCACGGCAACACTCGCCGGTCCGCGCTGTCCGAACTTTGACGCGAAGTTGGCGAGGGCGATGCCGTTGAGCGAATCGCTGGAGATGATGCGGAAAACCCAGCTGGAGATGCCGGTGAGATCGGGCGAGGTGGCGCTGGTCGCGATTGCGGGCAGCTGGCCGTCGTAAACCGGAGCGGCGGCCAGCATGCCCGATGAATTCACGTGTCCGATCACCGCGGAAATCGAGCGGGTCGCGACGAAATCCTGGGCGATCTTGGCGGCCTTGTCGCCCTCGCCGTCGTCATCGCGGGAGATCAGTCGCAGGGCGTGGCCGTTGATGCCGCCCGCGTTGTTGATCTCTTCGACCGCCAGCTCTACTCCCTGCAGGTTCTGGACTCCGTAGCCCTGCTTCCATGGGCCCGCGGCCCCGATGATGTAAGGCTTCTTGGCGCTGCTGCAGGCGGCGAGCGCGAGCAGCGCGGCCGACCAGACGACTTTAGAAGACAACTTCCCCCTCCCCAGTGTTCAGGGACATTCGTATCCCCCGAATTGACGAGGTCAAAGCTCGGCCGGTCACTCATTTCCGCGATTTGAGCCCCTGAAGTGGCACCCAATCTGCCCCTATGTGCCCAGGCGCTGGCAAACCACGATGTCAGAGCGGCGACGCACCTTGGCGGACGGCGAGGAGACGAGATGAAGGTTCTGGTGACTGGTGGAACAGGCGTGATCGGCGAGGCCGCTATAACGGACCTTCTCAAGCATGGTCACGAAGTGCGGCTGCTGACCCGAAACGCGACCGACGATGCGAAGCAGTGGCCCGACGGGGTCGAGTCGTGGCCAGCGAGCGTCTGCGATCAGAACGATCTGAAGGGCTGCGCCGAAGGCTGCGACCTGGTGCTCCATATCGCGGGGATCGTCGAGGAATCGCCGCCCACGCTCACCTTTGAGAGCGTCAACGTCGAAGGCACTCGAAACGTTGTGCGCGAGGCCGAACGATGCAAAGTCGGCCGCTTCATCTTCATATCTTCCCTGGGGGCGGAGGCGGGAACGTCGCCCTATCACCGCTCGAAACGCCGCGCCGAGGAGGTCGTGCGCGGCTTCGCGGGAGGCTGGACGATTCTCCGCCCGGGGAACGTCTACGGTCCCGGCGACGATGTCATGTCGCTCCTTCTCACGATGGTGAGAACCCTGCCCATTGTGCCCGTGATCGGCGGCGGCGACGACAAGTTTCAGCCGATCTGGGTCGAGGACCTGGTCGCCGCTATCTCCGAAACGGTGCGGCGCACCGATCTGCACGGGCGAACCCTCGAGCTCGCGGGCGAGGAGCGGACGTCCATCAACGAGATTCTGGACAGCCTCTCCGAGATTACCGGCCGCAGCCCGGCCCGCATTCCAATTCCGTCGTTCATCGCCAACGCCGGCATCACAATGGCCAGCCTGCTCGGCGCCAAGCTGCCGATCAGCGAGAGTCAGGTGACGATGCTCAGCGAGGGCAACTTCATCAGAACCCCGGGCACCAACGCGCTCACCGGCGTCTTCCACCTCAAGCCGACACCGCTCGACAGCGGCCTGCGCAAGCTCGCTGACGTGCAGCCCGAGCAGACCCCCGACCAGGGCGTTGGTTCGCTCAAGCGCAAGCGCTTCTGGATCGACCTGTCGGGTAGCCCGCTTACCGCCGAGGAGCTGTTCGCGCGGTTCCGGGTGCGCTTCGGCGAGCTCACTCCGTTCATGATGGATCTTCATGCCGAGCCGGGCACGCCGACGATTCTCGATTATGGAACGACCATAACGATGTCGCTTCCGGTGCGGGGAAACGTCCAGGTCCGCGTCGAAAAGCTGACGTCCAACGAAGCGGTGCTCGTCACGCTCGGCGGCCATCCGCTCGCCGGCGCGATCAGATTCCTGTCGGAGCAGATCTCCGATCTGATTCGCTTCCAGGTGCAGGTGTACGACCGGCCTGCCAACCTCGCCGACTGGCTGGCGGTACGCACCCTCGGTGAAGGAATGCAGGCGCAGACCTGGGAGAGCCTGCTGGAGGCGATCGTGGTCGAGAGCGGGGCCAGGCTGGTGTCGCCGATCCAGCACGAGGAGGAGATGCTGGACGACGACAAGGCGGCGCGGGTCGAGGAGTGGATCAAGGAGCTGGTGATGGAGCGGAAGCGTGGCGAGAAGGCGGCCGCGACAGGAACGCGAAAGGAGGCGGACGTCGCCGAGGTCGCTGATCAGGCGCCTGCCGGTTCGTCGCGGAAAAGCTCGCCGTTCGAGGAAAATTTCGGTGAGGACGCCCTGGCCTGAGCCAATGCCCGGTGCTGATGCGCCGTTTCGAGGCCTGACCTGACTTAGGCCTTGGGTCAAAACCCGGACCCTGTCTTGAGCGTCCTTTAATTAACCCCGTTAGAAGGCGCTCCATCCATGCATTTCCGTTCGGTACTAATCGTTGCGGCAGTCGCTGCCGCGGCTGTCTCTGCAGGCGCGCAAGATGTTCGCGTTGAAGTAGTCGAAGCTGCGACAGGCAGGCCGATCGTCGGCGCCAACGTCGCGCTGTTCGACTCATCAGGCATGTTCCCGCTGGGCGGCGGATTCAGTGACCAAAGCGGCCGCACCGATTTGCGGGCACCGACTCGCGGTCCTTACAGAGTGCGCGCCGACAAGGTCGGTTTCGATACCTGGACTTCGGTACAGCTGCACCTCGGCGATCGACCAGTGATCGTGAGGGCTGGAATGGCGCCGACCCGTGCACCGGCACCGGTGGTGATTCGGAGCGAGAGCGCGTGTCAACAGATGACCGGCCCCGGCACTCCGGCGGGCGACATCTGGGTGCAGGTCAAGAAAGCACTCACCGCCAACGCGATGACGGAAGCACAGGGTCAGGTGCCGTTGGATGTCGATCTCTACGAGCGAGTGCTCGATCGAAACCTCGGCATCGTGTCCGAGCGCAGCGAGGCGCGGAACCGCATTTCGCGGCGCCCGCTGACGGGAATCTCGTGGGAGCAGCTGGATAGCACGCGGCGTGGCGACGGTGGCGGCAGCGAAGTGTACCGCGCGCCCGACGCCGGGACCCTGGTCTCGGATCAGTTCGTGAAATCGCATTGCTACACTGCGATCCGCGGATACGGGCAGGAAGCGGGACTCACGGGTCTCGAGTTCCGTCCGGCGCGAGTCGCGGGTCCGGCGGATCTCACCGGGGTATTGTGGCTCGATCCCAAAACGAACGCGCTGCGCTCGCTCAACTTCGATTACGTGAATCTTCCGATCCCGCTGCGCATTGCGAGAACGACGGGTCGTCTGGAATTCGAGCAGCTCGCCGACGGTCGCTGGATCGTTCCGCGATGGTACATCCGGATGCCGAGGGTGGCGCGAGTGACGACCAACGAAGTCGGCGCGCCGACGGCTCCGCACGACAGTCTGGTCGGCTACCAGGAAGTGGGTGGGGCGGCTCGTCCGGCAGGCTCGGCGCGACCCGCGGGTGCAGCGACGGCCGGCACGGTGGGCACAGCGCGGACAGGAGCACCAGGCGCAACGACCACCGGCGGGATCGGAAGCAGTGATCCCGACGATTCACAGGCCGACCCGAATCAGTCGTCGATCGTTGGAATCGTGTTCGACAGCAGCAGCGGCCGAGGAATTCCGGGTGTGCAGGTGTGGTCGGGCGGTGGCCGCTACAGAACGGTGACGAACTCGGCGGGCCGATACGAGCTGGCGATCGTGACGCCGTTCACCGACACCATCGTCTTCGAGCATCCGCGCCTGCGGTTGTTTCACGTCGCTGATCGGGTGCAATCGATCTCGGTGCTGCCCGGCACGCGCGGCCAGGCGTCGATCATCCTTCCATCCTATGGCACGCTCCGCCGGCAGCTTTGCGGCCGGAACGAGACAGGTACTGAAGCTCAGGGCTTCGTCGCCGGCTACGTGAGAGACGCGGCGGGCAAGCCCGTGCCGAACGCGCATGTGTGGGCGACGTGGCAGATCCTGTGGGTGGAGGAGAACGGCCGATTGGTGTCGACCAATCAGCAGCGCACGGTGGAGACCGATACCAACAGTGACGGATCGTACCTGATGTGCGGTTTCACCCGTGGAGCGCAGGCGACGGTGAAGGTGAGCATCGCCGGGCGGGCGACGGTGCAGGACAAGATCGTGCTGCCGGAGAGTCAGGTGCTCGAAAAAGACTTCGTATTGGCGAGATAGGGGCAAAACCTCGACGGAAGCTGCAACAGAAGACTGCCGGCCCGCCCCCAGCCGCCCGCCGGCAGTCTTCTTTTGCAGTGGTCAGTCCCCGGTCGGAACGATCGCCGCCCCTTCGACCATAAGGATGATCGCGCGCTCCGGAGCGCGGGTGCGGTGCACGACGCCCTTGGGCACGACGAATCCCTGACGCTCGGCGAGCTCGACGGTTCGGCCCTCGAGATCGATCAGGAAGTTGCCCTCGACTACATAGAAAAACTCGTCCAGATCGTCGTGCTTGTGCCAGTGATACTCGCCCTGCATGACGCCGAGTCGGACGACCGAGTCATTCACCCTGCACAGCGTCTGGTTGTACCACCTGTCGCGCACCGCGTCGACCAGCGCTGGGACGTCCACTACCTCCAGTGGCTGATACCTGATGTCGAGATGGGTCGCGTAGGGGAAACTCTGCGGCATGGCTCGCTTGAGTTGGGGATTTCGAAACCGCGATGTTTCGAATCACGTAGTAAGAAATGCGCCGGAAGAATAAACCCTGATGTCCGGCGTTTTGTCCAATAGTGTGCGGTCGGATTTTGTCGATCGCTAAAAGAAGTCCAGAGAATTGCGCACCCAAAGAGCGATCGCAGACGCTCTCTACACGCAACCCCGCAGGCAGCCCCCTGCGGGGTTTTCTCTTCCATCGTTGCGTTGGCCGGGCGAAGCGTCAAACGGCGTGGGATTTACTCACATTCAGGGATAATGCGTTGCGGAAATACGCCGTCCACGGCCCCACCGCCGCAGTGTAGGCGCGTGTCATGGTCCGAGTGATTTGCGCGATGTGCGACAGATCGTGAACGACCCACGTTGCCAGCAGCTGCCGCATCGTCACGCTCCCGAACTCGGGATGCTCGCCGGTGAGATCGAGATCCTTGTCGGTCAAATTCCAGCCGCGCAGCGTCGCGACGTTTCCGCGCCGCAACTCCTCGAACTCCGCCAATAGCTCCGTGAGTGGGCGCGGAGAGTTCAGCTCCGCGAAGCGATCGAATGGATCGAACCTTCGGTACTTACCCTGCTCCAGAATTATCCGCGCGCGGGGAATCCAATCGGTTCGCTCACCATTGATTAGATGCCCGACCACCTGGCGGGGACTCCACGTCTCAGGGCCTTCGTCGACGCGCGTCCAGCGATCGGGCAGGCCGTCGAGCAGCGCGAGGAGCACCGCGGGTGTCCGCTCCAGAACCGGGATCGCTTCGTCGAGCTCGAAATTCAACGCTGCTCCCTCTGTCATGCGTAAATCATACGCTGCGGGCCGGGCACCAACTACTTTTCTCAAGGCGCGTCGTCGTGGACGACGCGTGCAGCGGCCAACCCACTCTCTGGAGCAAGGATGTCAGGACGACTTCTACGCGCTTCCGCTTTCGCCCTACTCGCAGTTGTGCCGCTGATCGGCTGCGCACAGGCCACCGCTACGGTGCCAGCGGTGTCGACGCAGATTCAGCCGACCAGTGCTGTGCCGGAGCGCGCCGTGCGTCGCACGCTGCCGATGCAGAACATGATCAGGCGGGCATTCGCGCAGGGGACCCGCGATTCCTCTGGTCGCCCCGGCCGCAACTATTGGCAGGTGTGGACCGACTACAAGATCAACGCGCGACTCGACAGCGCGACATCGATCGTCACCGGCCACGAAACGGTGACTTTCCGCAACAACAGCGACTCCGCCATGCGCACTGTCGTGCTGCGACTGGATCAGAACATCTTCAGACCTGAGGGCGCGCGTACGGACGTGATGGACGCGATCACGAGCGGGATGAAGATCACCCGCCTGGTGCTCAACGGTCAGTCGCTCCCGGTCAACGACACCCTCGGCTCGCCAATTCCGGGCACGACTCGCCGCACCACCCCAATCGCCCGGACTCTGCGCCAGACCTCGGCGCGTTTCCCGCTCGCGAACCCGATTGCCGCGCACTCGACCGGAACGCTCGAGGCCGATTGGAGCTTCGAGGTACCCGCGATTCCCAGCGGCCGCGGATTCCGGATGGGGCGTTGGGCGGACACTCTCTATCAGGTCGCCCAGTGGTATCCACGCGTCGCCGTATTCGACGACCTGCGTCTCGGGGACAGGAGTTACGGCGGCTGGGACACCGACCCATACCTCGGCGACGCCGAGTTCTACAATAACTTCGGGCACTTCGACGTCAGCATCGATGTGCCGGCGGGCTGGATCGTCGGCGCGACTGGCGTGCTGCAGAATCCAACGCAGGTTCTCACTCCGACTGCTCGCGAGCGACTGTCGCATGTTCTCGAATCAGACGCGACCCAGCGAGTGGTGACAGCCGCCGAGCGCGGGCCGGGAAAATCAACGGCGGCGGGGACCAACGGCAGGCTGGTCTGGCACTTCGTCGCCGACAGCGTTGCGGACTTCGCGTGGGGCACCTCCAACCAGTTCGTGTGGGACGCATCGCGCGCGACCATTCCGACCCGCGGCGCGATTCCGTTCAACATTCTGTACCTGCCGGGGCACACCCAGGGGTTCGCGGACGGTGTGCGGGTGCTGCGTCACGCCCTCCAGTTCTACTCCAACCTCTGGATGCCGTACGCGTTCCCGCAGCTGACGATGGTGGATGGTCCGGAGCTCGGAATGGAGTACCCGATGTTCATCATGTCGGCTGTCTTCGCCGCGGATCACGAGACGGGTCACCAGTGGTGGCCGATGATGGTCGGCGTCAACGAGACATGGTACGGCTGGATGGATGAAGGCTTCAATCAGTACATGAACATCCTCTCGGACGCAGATCTCGATGGAAAGCCGTACAAGCTCGATAGCCTCGGGATGTCGTACGGCGCGGTGAGCGGGGACGAGCGCGAGCCGCCATTGATGTGGGACGGCAACTATGCGGGCCCGCTCTACGGATTCCAGGCGTACGGCAAGGCCCCGCTGATGCTGTCGTCGCTGGGCGGAGTCGTCGGGGACAGCGCGGTGTGGCGGGCGATGAGCGATTACGCGAAGGCGTGGCGGTTCAAGCACCCGTCGCCATGGGACTACGCCAACTTCATGAACAACGCGCTGCACCAGGATCTCGACTGGTTCTGGTACTACTGGCTGTTCACCACCGAGCGCGTCGACGGATCGATCCAGAACGTGAGCACGTCCGGTGGGCGCACTTCGGTAACGATCCGACAGGACGGCGAGATGCCGTC
>CAMLDY010000041.1 GCA_946478895.1 uncultured Gemmatimonadota bacterium | reverse complement strand
CTTCGCCACCCAGAGTTACCGTTCCGCTGTCCGGTGCTTCGTAGCCCGCTGCGATTCGCAGCGTCGTCGTCTTGCCAGAGCCGGACGCACCCACCAGCGCCAGGAGTTCGCCCGCGCCCACTTCGATAGAGATGTTGTCGACGGCTGTGAAATCGCCGAACCGGCGCGTGACGCCGTTCAGAGCGAGCGAGCCGCTCTTACCGGATGGAGCTTCGTTTCGCGCCTGCGGCGCGCCGCTCACTGGTTCTTTCCGCGGTTCCTGATGTTCGCGTCCCAGTACTTCATCCACTCATCGAGGTGCGCGGCCATCACTTCACGATCGACTGGCATCGGCTTGATCTGCGACATCGCGTCGCGAATCCACGACGGCAGCTTCTCCACCGGAATGTCCTTCCGCGCCGGAATCCGCAGAAACGAATCCGCCGCCGCGATCATCGCTTCCGGCGTCGTCACGAATTCGTAGTACTCCTCCGCCTCTTTCTGGTGCTTCGTACCGCGCACGATCCCGATCCCATCCACCAGCAATGGCGTGCCGCTCTTTGGTATGACGTACTTGATCGGAATCCGCGTCCGCTGCTCCAGCGTCGCGAAGTCAGGCATGTCCCACATCGTCACCACGCCTTCCTGCCGCCCCAGCTTCTGATAGAGGATCGTCGGATTCAGGGTGTACTCCCGGGTATTTGCGTCGAGCTTCCGCAGCCAATCATAGCCTGCATCGGGCTTCCCCGTTTGCGCAACCGACCGCGCCACGATCGCCCCGAAAATCGCGCGCATCGTTCCCGACGCGATCGGATCGCGGATCACTATCTTTCCCTTCCACTTCGGATCGATCAGATCGTCCCAGTCCTTCGGCGCCTCGGCGTCGCTCACCGCCTCGCGATTGTAACCGATCACCTCGGGCGTCAGATACGTCCCGTACCAGTTGCTGTTCGCGTCGCGACCCTCGGCGTCGATCGCATCCGCCCACGTCGGCTTGTAAGGCTGCAGCAGATTTTCCTTCGTCGCCCGATCGAACGCCTCGGCGGGTGCGCCGAACCACACGTCGGCCTGCGGATTCGGCTTCTCCGCCCTCACGCGCTCCAGGACTTCCTGCGACCCCATGTCCACCCACTGCACGTCGACGTCCGGGTGCGCTTTCTCGAATGCTTTCTCGAAGTAGTCGAGCAGCTCCTTACCATGGGGCGAATAGACGATCAGCACCTTGCGATTGTCGGAGCTGCACGCCGACAGGCACATCGCCAGCGCCGCGGCAAAGCGCAGTGCTCGTCTCATTTTATGGTGTTGCCGCCGAGCAGGTTGGCGAAGATCCGCGCGCCACCGGGCACGCCCGCGGGCAACTGCCGGAACAGCGCCAGCGGCACGTAGATGTACGTGCCCCGCCCATAAGCGGCGGCGAGAATCGCGGCCCGATTCGGCTGCTCGCCCGGATCGTTCATCGCCAGCATTGTCCGATAGTGCGAATCGAAAGTGCTCGGCATGTATGTCGCCCGCTCCTGCACCCAGTCCCTGAAATCTTCCTGGGTGATTTTATTCGGTGCGTTGAGCAGCGGCGATTTCGGATCGGTAAAGGCGACGGGCGCGTTCTCGTCCGTCACCCGCTCCGCCGGCTGCTTGAGCGTAATCGGGTACGGCATGATCCCCGGGCGCTGCATCTCTCCCTGGCCGTACTGCACCACCATCCGTCCACCGTTCCGTACATAGGAGAGCAGGTAGTCGTTGTTGCTCTGCAGGCTTGCGCTCGCCTGATACGCGCGGGGGCCGACGACGATCGTCGTGAACCTGCTGAGATCGGTCTGCGGAATGTCGTCGGGATCGATGATGGTGAGCGGGACGCCGAGCTGCTGCAGCACCGGCGCGACGTTGTCGCCAACGCCCGGGATGTACGCGACATTGAGTCGTGGCGGCAAGGCGATGTCGACGGCGTTGATCGCCAGCGTCGACGGCCGGTAAATGCGCTGCGGATCGATGTGGGGATAGTCGATAGGGATGTATCCGGAACGGAACGCCCGGCCCTTCGCCGACGCGGTGGCAGTTATCGAGTGGCTGCCGCGCGGCAGCGTTCCCCGCACTCTGAACGCCAGCGTCCTGACACTGCCCGGCGCCATCGTCACCGTGCGCGACAGCGAATCCGCCCTCAGACCCCGCGGCAACGTTAGCGTCACCGTCACCGGCACGGTGTCGGACATTGCCGAGCGCAGCGTCGTCCTGACCAGCTGATTGAACGGTCCGTTGGCACGCGCCATCGCCACCGCCTGCTCCAGAGTGATCGAGATTCCGGGCGCTACGATCAACGGCTGTTGCACGTCGCCACGCACCCGATCGACGTAGTGGAAAACGATCGGCGACGAGATCTCCATCTGCGCCCCGCCGACCGGCTGCACGGTGACATGGGCCCAGCTCCGACGCTCCCGTTCGTCCTCGGAGATGCCGTCGATCTTCGGCGTGAACAGATCGCCGTTCCGTGGCTGCGCCAGCCACCACGGCTGGGTGATCTCCTTGCCAACCAGCCACTCGGTCCAGCGATAGCTCGAGTCCGGGGCAACCGTGACTCGCTGGAATTCCACCGGCGAGATCACCACCGGCACGCGTCCACGATTGTAGACCGTCATCGTGATCCGCGCTGAATCGCCAACCGCAACCGCGCGCCGATCCGCGACCGCCTCCACTGCGATCGGTGACGGCAGCTGCGGCGGCGTCACGCGTCCGTCCTGCACCAGCAGCTTCGTGGTGTCGAGCCCCGCGAAAATCGACTGTTCGTCCTTCGGCGCCGGCGCGGGTACCCGCGAATCCTCGCGCGTCAGGTAATCCCAGACGACTCCCTTGCGACGCAGCGTTCCCTCGCCCTGCGACTTGTGCTGCGACCTGCTGTCGGCAGCGATCTCCTGGTACGACATCCCAAGATACGGATCGTACTCGCCGACGTTGATCGCGATCGTCCTGTCCTGCGGGGAAAATCGCGCCAGCCTGTAGAACTTGAGCGGCGTCCACGGTGTTCCGAACACGCGCACCGGAAACCGCACCGTGTCGGCGGCGAGATCGTACGCCTGCCGCGCCACGATCGCCGAGATCTGGTGCTGGCCATGGCCGTCGCGCGGAGTTCCCGAGAAAGTCGTGATCACGATGTGCGGCCTGAACGCGCGCATCACCGTCACTACATCGTTCAGCAGAGAATCCTGCGGCCAGTGCTTCCGCGTCTCGTCAGCGGTCTTCGAGAACCCGAAATCGTAGCCGCGCGCGAAGTACTGGTGCGCGCCGTCGATCCGCCGAGCCGCAAGCAGCTCCTCAGTGCGAATTACGCCGAGGGCCTCGCCGAGCTCGTTACCGATCAGATTCTGCCCGCCGTCGCCGCGGGTGAGCGACAGGTACGCGGTTTCGACCCGGCGGCCGCGCGCCAGCCACGCAATGAGCTGAGTATCCTCATCGTCGGGATGCGCCGCGATCCAGAGGACTCGCATCCGCTCCGGCGCGTTCTGAATCACCACGCTTGCCGTCGATGGATAGATGCCCTGCGCGCGCGCGACCGACGGCGCCAGAACCAGCGCCGCCACCGCGGTCAGTGCGGCGACAGGTGCTGCCCGTTTCACTTGTCGGACGATGCTGCTCAGGTTTTGACCGCCATCCCGCGGCGTTTCACGCCGGGCAGCTGCTGCATCGGCGCGTTCACTTCCGCCACGATGCGCTCCTGCTCCTTCTTGTGCGCCTCGGCGTAGCCTTCCGCCGGACTGGCTCGATCGGGGCGGCCCACATAACGCGTCAGCAGCGCATTGCCAGTCGACACCCTGAGCCGCGGCGACACGTACGACCACGCGCCCTGATTTTTCGGCTCTTCCTGCGCCCACACCACTTCCTCGATCTCAGGATACAAGTCGACGATCTCCGCCACCTGATTGCCCGGCCACGGATAAAGCTCTTCGACCCGCACCAGCGCCACGTGCGGCGCGCGCTTGGTCGCGAGATCGTAATAGATCTTGCCCGTGCAGAAGACCAGACGAGTCACTGACTCTCTCGAATTGGATGCAACCGGATCGTCGATCACCGGGCGGAACGCCCCGCTCGTCAGATCGGTGAGCTTCGATGCCGCTTCCGGAAGACGCAGCAGGCTCTTGGGCTGCATCAGAATCAGCGGGCGACGCTCGTATAGCTGCGCCTGTCGCCGCAGGATGTGGAAGTACTGCGCCGGCGTCGACGGATACGCGACGCGCTGGTTTCCCTCGGCGCACAGTTGCAGGAACCGCTCGAGCCGCGCGCTCGAATGTTCGGGACCTTGTCCTTCGTAGCCGTGCGGCAGGAGCAGAACCAGCGACGAGTCCTGTCCCCACTTCGCCCGGTCGGCAGCGATGAACTGGTCGATGATCGGCTGCGCGACATTCACGAAATCGCCGTACTGCGCTTCCCACAACACCAGAGTGTTCTCTGCCGCCGTGCTGTAGCCGTACTCGAAGCCGAGCACTGCCGTCTCCGACAGCGGACTGTTGTGCACTTCGATCCGCGCTGCTTTCTCGCCCGAGCCGTCGGTGACGTGCTCGAGCGGAACGTAAGTCTCGCCCGTCTCTGAATCGTGGAGCACCGCCTGACGATGCGAGAACGTCGCGCGCTGCGAATCCTGACCCGACAGCCGCACCGATGTGCCTTCAGTCAGGAGCGACGCGAACGCCAGCGCCTCGGCGTGACCCCAATCGATGCCGCCCGCCTCGCCCATCGCATCGGCGCGACGCGCGAGGGTCTTCGCCAGTCGCGGATTCACCTTCAGCGTCGCCGGCCACTTGAGGAGTCGGTCGTTGAGTTCGCGGAGAATGTCCGCGCTCACCGCGGTGTCACCACTGCCGGCGCCCGACTGATCGGCCTGCGCCGCTTTGGCCGGATTGTATTCCGGCGGGTGGATCTCGCCCGCCTTCATTGCCGTCTGGATGCGATCGAAGTTGGCGGCGGCTTCGGCGTCGAGCCGCTTCACGTCGTCCTCCGTCACCACCCCTTCGGCAACCAGCCGGCTACCCCAGACTTCGCGCGGCGAAGGATGCGATCGGATCTTCTTGTACAGCTCGGGCTGGGTGAACGCCGGCTCGTCGGTCTCGTTGTGACCGTGACGCCGGTAGCCGACGACGTCGATCAGGAAATCCTTGCCAAACCTGGCGCGATACTCGATGCCCAGACGCACAACGTGCACGCACGACTCGGCGTCGTCGGCGTTGACGTGGACGATTGGCACCTCGAATCCCTTGGCGAGATCGCTCGCATAGCGCGTCGATCGCGCATCGATCGGATCAGTGGTGAAGCCGACCTGGTTGTTGACGATGATGTGGAGCGTGCCACCAGTCCTGAAACCGTTGAGGCCGGACAGATTGAACGTCTCGGGCACCACTCCTTCGCCCGGGAACGCGGCGTCACCGTGCACGCAGATCGGCACCACCGCCGACTCGTCGCGCTCACCGTCGCCCGCCAATACCTGCCGCGCGCGCGCGACACCTTCCAGCACCGGATTCACCACCTCGAGGTGGCTCGGATTCGGGATGAGCACGACTTCGACCTCGCCGCCATTGGCGACCTTTCTGGTGCCTGTAGCGCCGAGGTGATATTTGACGTCGCCCGTCTCGCTCACCGCGTTGGTCGCGGCGTGCTTGCCCTCGAATTCCTCGAAGATGGTCGCGTAAGGTTTGCCGAGGGTGTGCGCCAGCACATTGATTCGGCCGCGATGCGCCATCGCGAGATCGACTTCGCGCGCGCCGTGCGCGGCAGCGCTTTCGATCGCGACATCGAGCATTGGAACCAGAACATCGGTGCCCTCGATCGAGAAGCGCTTATATCCCTGATACGCGCGTCCGAGAAATCTTTCCAGTCCATCGACTTCGGTCAGTCTCTGCAGTATTGCCTTCTTTTCCTCCGCGCTCAGAGGCGTGTTGAGCCGGCCGCTCTCGATCTGTTCGCGCAGCCATTCGCGTTCTTCGACGCGTCCGAGATGGGAGATCTCGAATCCGATTCGGGATGAGTACAGCTCACGCAGCCTGGCGACGACGTCGGCGGCGCTGCCACCGTTCGCGCCGAGCACGATGCCTGGAATGCTGGCGAGATGTTCTTCGCTCAGGCCGTGGAATTCCGGCGTCAGCTCGGGTGTGCCTTCGGGCGGGGTGCCGAGTGGATCGAGTGGTACCGCAAGGTGGCCGTAGCTGCGGATGGCATCGACCAGCTCAGCCGCCGCGGCGACATCGCGAAGAAAAGCGGGATCCAGTTGGCCCGCTGCTGTTGTCGGTCCGGGTGCGGGGGACGGCGCGCCGCCGAGGCTTTCGGCAAATCGGAAAAACTGGCGCCACGATTCGTCGACCGACGATGGGTCACGCCGGTACGCCTCGTACGCTTCGCTTATGTAACCGTCGTTGAAGACGCCCGTGATCGGGTTCGAGCTCATGCTCCTAAATTTAACCGCGCTCCATCGCCCTTGGCGCGGTGAGGTTGGGGCCGAGCGAGTACCTGGCGCGCGTCGCCGCTGCCCGCAGAACCCTGAGCGCCGGCGCTTCCTCGAGAGTGGGGAGGTAGAGGAATCCCGCGATGCCGTTGACGTCGAGCAAATGCAGCTCCTCGGCGTGCCTGGTCAGACTGACAGCGACCACGGGAGTATTCGACAGCAGCGAGTCGTTCTCCCACACCTCCAGCGGAATCGTAGCCAGCACGTCGTAGTCGCAGATCACGATGTCGGGCGCGCAATCGGAGGCGGCGCTAACCGCCGAATCGAGTCCGACGACGTTGGTGGTGGTCAACCCCATCGCCGCGAAGTACCGGGCGATGTGCTCACTCAGATAGGAGTGCCGGGCAACACACAATGCACGGAGAGCACATGGGGTGCTCCCCTGAGCTGCCGAAGTCTGGTCCAAAGTCATGCGCCGTTGACCATAAACTGCATCCACCGAATGGGCAAGCCGAGCAATGGGCTGCTCCTGGTGGACGGAAGAAATCGGCAAGCGCAACGGCAACGAACGGGCATTGGTTGGGAAATGCAACCGAACGGGCGGGAGGCGTCAGTTGTGCAGGCGCGTGGCAAGGGGTTACAACCGTAGGACGTTGCGCTGCGGCATTCAATCCAAAGGCAACTGCGTTTCGCACCGACAGTACGTCCCACGGTCGTAACCTGGCGCCAGGCGCCTGATCCCAGACGCCTCCCGCCCGTTCAGTTACAGCAAAAAAAGCCCCGGACTCGAAGAGTCCGGGGCTTTGTCGCCGCAGCGCGGCGTCCCAGCTAGTACTGCTTCGTCTTGTCGACGTTGTTCCCGATGATGCCGCCGAGAATCGCTCCGGCTGCGCCACCGATGATGGCACCCTTCACCTTGTTCTTACTGGTGACCGCGCCAATCACTGCACCCGCGCCCGCGCCAATCGCGGCATCACGCTTGGTGTGCTTCACGACGGTCGGCTGGCGAGCCGGCGCCGGAGAGTAAACCGGAGCAGACGAATAGCCGCCCGAAGACCTGGACGACGTGCTCCGGCGTGCAGAGCTCGACGTTCTGCGAACCGTGGTCCGCGGCGCCGACGCCGTGCTTGTCAACGACTTCGCGGGAACGGTGGTGACTCCCGCCCGCTCGGCGGCGGTGATGCTGTCGAGCGGAGTGTATGGCGATGCCTGTGCGGCCGTCGCAAGATCGGAATTCAAAGCGTCATCGACCTTTTTGTCGTTGCCTCCGCAAGCAAAGGCAAGCAACGCGGCCGGAAGGATTGCTAGCTTTTTGTACATTTTAAAGCCTCCAGAATTGACCCCCGCGCTACGCGACGGCGACTATATGGAAGGCAGCCTCCATGCCAATAAAAGGATGTAGTTAAGCCACGGTAGCTGCGGCTAACTCGTCGGTTCTGGACATATCGTCCTCTAAAGAGGCCGGCAAAGTGAGACGAAAAGTGCTGCCCTCGCCGGGGGTCGAGCAGACCGTCAGCGAGCCATCCAACAGCTGAGCCAGCCGTCGCGAAATTGGGAGCCCTAAACCCGTCCCGGGCTGCTTCGACTCCGAGACCTGCACGAACTCCTCGAAGATCCTCGGCAGGTCATCAGTCCCGATTCCTACCCCCTGATCGACGACCTCGAGTTCTACCCCTTTGTCACCGCATTGTTTGCAGCGCACACAGATGGGCTTGCCCTCGCCGAACTTGATTGCGTTCGACAGCAGATTGAGCAGGATCTGCCGCACCCGTCGCGGATCGCTGACAATGCTGAACGGTTCGGTCTGCATCTCCATGGTGAGCTGCGACCCGTAATCGTCGGCCAAAGGCCGCACCGTGACGAACAGATCCTCGATCAATCCCGGGAACGTGACCGGCTGGAGTGAGAGCTCGATCTTCCCTGCCTCGATCTTCGACAGATCCAGCACGTCGTTCACCAGCTCGAGAAGGTGCCGCGCCGCCTTGAGGGTTCGCTGCAAGCCTTCCTTTTGCTTTGCGTTGAGCGGCCCGTAGATGTTGTCGAGCATCAGCGTGCTGTAGCCGATCACCGCGTTGATCGGGGTGCGCAGCTCGTGGCTCATCGACGCGTAGAACCGGTTCCGCGCGCCCATCGCCTGCTCCAATGCGATCTGGCGGCGGTGCAGCTCTTCGTTCATCTGCGCCAGCTTCGCCGCCGAGCGCGCCTCCGCCTCGAGGAGCGACGTGCGATGCTCGAGCTCCAGCTCGCGCTTCTCGGCCTCGCGCAGCAGCTCCGCCTGGTGCTGCAGCTCGCGCTGCTTCACGAACAAATCGACGAACACCGAGACCTTGGATCGCAACACATCGGGATTGAACGGCTTGAAGACGTAGTCCACGGCCCCCATCGAGTAGCCCTTGAAGACGTACGCTTCTTCCTTGTTGATGGCGCTGAGGAAGATGATCGGAATAGTCCGCGATCTCTCGCGTGACTTGATGATCTCGGCTACCTCGAAGCCGTTCATCCCCGGCATCTGGACGTCGAGCAGGATTGCAGCGAACTCGTGCGCCAGGACATGACGCAACGCTTCCGGTCCCGAGTTCGCCCGAACCAGGTTCTGTCGGAGCGGCTCCAGTATCGCCTCGAGCGCCAGCAGATTCTCCTGCCTGTCGTCCACGAGCAGCAGACTGACGCGGTTGTCGGGTTGCCCGTTCATCCCGGCGCGATCGCTCGTCATACCGCCGTCCGCCTGCCCACCCGCGGTTTCTCTTCGCCGAGCTGAATCAGTCGCGGCGCGAGCTTGTCCAGTGGTACGATCTCCGCCGTCGGCACCGCTCTGATCGCGGCGGCCGGCATGATCGGAATCTCCGCCGTCTTCGGATCCTGAACGACGGCGCGTCCGCCGGCGCGAACGATTTTCGCCAAGCCACGCGCGCCGTCTTCGTTCGCCCCGGTCAGCACTACTCCGATAGCGCCGCTCGCGTAAGTGTCGGCGGCAGAGGTGAACATCACGTCGATCGAGGGGCGGCTGAACCTCACCGGCTCTTCGATGCTGAGAGAGAGGTAGCCCGGCTCGATGAGAACGTGATAATCCGCGGGCGCGATGTGCACGGTGCCGGCGCACAGCACGTCCTTGTCCTCGATCTCGCAGACGTTCAGCTCGGTGGTGTCCTGCAGCAGCCGAACGAGCAGCATGTCGGAATCCTTGCTGCGGTGCTGGACCACCACGATCGGAATCGGATAACCGGCGGGAAGCGCGCCGAGCAGCTTGGTCATCGCTGACAACCCGCCCCACGAAGTGCCGAGCGCCACCACCGAGTACGGCATGCTACCGCACCTTCCGGAAGATTTTTTCGGGCGGTGCGATCTGCTGGTAGGATTCCTCGTGAGCCATGAACCGCAGCGTCTCCTTGCTGCCGAGAACGAGCACTCCGAACATAGCGAGGCTGTCGTAGAAAAGCCCGTGGACCTTCGACTGCAGCGATTTGTCGAAGTAGATCAGAACGTTACGGCACAGAATGACGTTGAACTCGCTGAACGACCCATCGGTCACCAGGTTGTGCTGCGAGAACACGACGTTCTTCGTCAGCGACTGATCGAACAGCGCGCCGCCGTACTTCGCCGTGTAGTACTCGGAGAACGATTTCTTTCCACCGGCGCGAATGTAGTTGTCGGTGTACTCCTGCATCCGCTCCAGCGGGAAGATCCCCGCCTTGGCCCGCTGTAGGACGACCTCGTTGATGTCGGTGGCATAGATGCGCGCGCGCTCGTAGAGTCCTTCCTCGCGCAGCAGGATCGCCATCGAGTACACTTCTTCGCCCGTCGAACAACCGGCGTGCCAGATGCGGATGAAAGGGTAGGTGCGCAGCAGCGGCACGACGTGCTCGCGGAACGTCACGTAGAAGCCCGGATCACGGAACATCGCCGTGACGTTGATGGAGAGATCCAGCAGCAGCTTCTCCATCATCTCGGGCTCGTGGAGCACGCGTTCCTGGAGCGCGCTCACATTGGCCAGACCTTCCTCCTCGATGCGCTTCCACAGCCGCCGACGGATCGAGGCATATGCGTACGCCCGGAAATCGAATCCGTAATGCCGGAAGATCCCTTCCAGCAATAACTCGATCTCTATCCGCTCGAGATCAGGCTTGAAGTTCGGCCGTTCGGGCGGATTTGCGGCAGGCGGTGGCCGGTCGGGACCGCCGCCAGTGCTCGGTGCCTCTGCTACCTGTACAGCCATACTCGCAGCAGCGAAAGCAGCTGCTCGGTGTCGACGGGCTTGGTGATGTAATCCGACGCTCCCGCCGCAATGCACTTCTCGCGGTCACCCTTCATTGCCTTCGCCGTCAGCGCGATGATCGGCAGCGCCTTGAACTGATCCATCGCCCTGATCGCCTTGGTGGTCTCGTAGCCATCCATCTCCGGCATCATGATGTCCATCAGCACCGCGTCGATTTCCGGATCTTCCTTCAGCTGATCGATCGCCTGCTTCCCGTTCTCGGCGAAGCGCACCACCATCCCGTGATCTTCCAGCACGCTCGTCAAGGAGAAGATGTTCCGCACGTCGTCGTCGACCACCAGGATCTTCTTGCCCGCCACCACCGAGTCCGCGTCGTGCAGGTGCTCGAGCATCTTCCGCTTCTGCTCGGGCAGCTTGGCTTCAACTCGGTGCAGGAAGAGCGCTGTCTCGTCGAGCAGTCGCTCCGGCGACTTGACGTCTTTCACGATGATCGTCTCAGCGTACTTCTTGATCTTCGTCTCGTCTTCCCGGCTCAGCTCCTTGCCGGTGTAGATGATGATCGGCAGGTCGTGGTTCTCCGGATCCGACTTGACCTTCTCCAGCAGATCGAAGCCACTCATTTCACCGGTGCGCAGCCCGAGATCGAGCACCATACAGTCGAAGTGCTTCTCGTGGAGCTTGTCGAGCGCTTCGGACGCCGAGCCCACCGCCGTGATCTCGACGTCGTCGTGCGCGATCAGCTCCTCGATGCTCTGTCGCTGCGCCTCGTTGTCCTCGACCACCAGCAAGGTCTTCGGAACCGTGTCGATGAAGCTCGAGATTCTGGCGAACGCCGCGTCGAGCGCCTCCTTACTCACCGGTTTCTCGAGATACGCGATCGCGCCAGCCTTGAGTCCCTCGCGTTTCTGCTCGACTCCTGAGATGATGTGCACCGGAACGTGTCGGGTTTCCGGATCGCGCTTCAGGCGGTCGAGCACCTCCAGGCCATCCATTCCCGGCATGTCGATGTCGAGAGTGATCGCGTCCGGGCGCACCTCGCGCGCGGCCTTCAGTCCCGCTTCGCCATCCAGCTCGACGACGCCCTTGTAGCCCTTGTCGCGCGCCATGTCGAGCAGCACCCTGGCGAAGTTCTGATCGTTCTCGATGATGAGCACCGAGCGGTCCCCTTCCTCGATGTGATCGCGATCGTCGTCGATCACCGTCTGCGAAACGGCGCGCCGCTCCGGCCGGTACTGCAGCGCATCTCCTGATGGTTTGCGCCGCTGGTCGCGGCGCGTCGCTGGCCGCACCGGTGCGCGCGACGCGACTCCTCCCGCCGACGTCTGACTGAACTGCGATTCGGGGCCGCGACTGTCTTCGGTCCGCTCAACCGGGTTGTAAGGATCGCGATCGGGTCCGTCCTGGCGCGGGATGTAGCGAGTCGGCAGGAACAGCGTGAAAGTGCTGCCCTGATTCTCGGTGCTCTCCACCCTGATCTCGCCGCCGAGCAGGCGCGCGATCTCGCGACTGATCGAGAGCCCGAGCCCCGTGCCGCCGTACTTGCGACTCGTGGTGCCATCGGCCTGCTGGAACGCCTCGAAGATCAGCCGCTGCTTCTCCTTCGGAATTCCGATTCCCGTATCCGTTACCGCGAAGGCGAGTACTTCAGCCGCAGCGTCGAGCGCCGGGTTCTGGAACCGCCTGCCCTTCTCGGCGCGACGCACCGTGAGACTGACCTCGCCGCTCTCGGTGAACTTGAACGAATTCGAGAGCAGGTTCTTGAGGATCTGCTGTAGCCTGCCGCCGTCGGTGTAAATCGTCTGCGGCACGTCGGCGTTGAGCTCGACCCTGAAGCCAAGCCCCTTCTGTTCGGCGACAGCGCTGAAGCTGCGGTCGACGAATTCCTTGACCTCGCTGAGTCGAACGTCGGATGGATTGACGTCCATCTTGCCGGCTTCGACCTTCGACAGATCGAGCACGTCGTTGATCAGATTGAGCAGGTCGCTGCCCGACGTCAGGATCGTCTGCGCGAACTCGACCTGCTTCGGCGTCAGGTTGCCGTCCTTGTTCTCGCTGAGGAGCCGCGCCAGGATCAGCAGGCTGTTGAGCGGAGTGCGCAGCTCGTGCGACATGTTGGCGAGGAACTCCGACTTGTACTTCGAGCTCAATGCCAGCTGCTCCGCCTTTTCCTCGAGCGCGAGTCTCGCCGCTTCGACTTCCGCGTTCTTCGACTCCACCTTCCGGTTCTGCTCCGCGAGCAGCGATGCCTTTTCCTCCAGCTCCTCGTTGACCTGCTGCAGCTCTTCCTGCTGGTCCTTGAGCAGCTCCTCCGAAGTGCGCAGCGTCGTCGCCTGCGCCTCGAGCTCGGCGTTCGATCTCTTGAGCTCTTCCTGCTGCTTGCGCAGCTCCTCGGACTGAGACTGCAGCTCGAGGGTCAGGCTCTGCGACTGCTCGAGCAGCTCCGCGGTTCTCATGTTCGCCGAGATCATGTTGATCACGACGCCGACCGTCTCCGCGAGCTGGTCGAGGAATAGCTGGTGGATCTGGCTGAACGGCAGGAACGAAGCGAGCTCGATGACTGCCTTCACTTCGCCCTCGAACAACACCGGCAGCACGATGACGTTGCGCGGTGGCGCCTCGCCGAGACCCGACGAGATCCGGATGTAATCGTCCGGAACGTTGGTGAGCAGGATCGGCTTCTTCTCCAGCGCCGCCTGTCCCACCAGGCCTTCGCCGAGGTAGAACCGGTTCCCGAGGTGCTTGCGCTCCTTGTAGGCGTAGCTGGCAATCAGCTTGAGGACCGGCGTGTTGTTGTCGTCCTCCATGATGTAGAAGGCGCCGTGGTGCGCGGACACAAGCGGCGTCAGCTCCGACATTATCAGCTTGGATACCGACTCCAGATCCTTCTGGCCCTGCATCATCCGCGAGAACTTGGCGAGGTTGGTCTTCAACCAATCCTGCTCCGAGTTCTTCTCGGTGGTGGACTTCAGGTTCACGATCATCTGATTCAGGTTGTTCTTCAGCTCGTCGAGCTCGCCCTGGGCCTCGACCGCGACCTGTCTGCTCAGATCGCCGCGCGTCACCGCGGTCGCCACGTCGGCGATCGCTCGCACCTGCACCGTGAGGCTGTTCGCCATCGCGTTCACGTTGTCGGTGAGCGCGCGCCAGGTTCCCGATGCGTTCGGCACTTCGGCCTGGCCACCCAGCTTGCCCTCGGTGCCTACTTCCTTCGCCACGCGCGTTACTTCATCGGCGAAGACTCGCAGCGAATCCACCATCGCATTGACGGTGTTCTTGAGCTCGAGGATCTCGCCGCGCACTTCGACGGTGATCTTCTGCGACAGGTCTCCTCTCGCGACAGCCGTCGTGACGAGCGCAATGTTTCTGATCTGGCTGGTCAGCGACGACGCCATCGCGTTGACGTTGTCGGTGAGATCCTTCCACGTTCCGCCCACACCCGGCACGTTCGCCTGACCGCCCAGTTTTCCTTCGGTTCCGACTTCTTTCGCGACACGAGTCACCTCGGACGCGAAGGTGCTCAGCTGATCGACCATCGTGTTGATGGTGTTCTTCAGCTCGAGAATCTCGCCCTTCACATCGACCGTCATCTTGCGCGACAGATCGCCCTTCGCGACGGCGGTGGTGACGTCGGCGATGTTTCTCACCTGACCAGTCAGGTTCGACGCCATGAAATTCACGTTGTCGGTGAGATCCTTCCACGTGCCCGCGACTCCCGGCACGTTGGCCTGACCACCAAGTCGTCCTTCCGTTCCTACCTCACGCGCGACGCGAGTCACTTCCCCCGCGAAAACGCTCAGGCTGTCGACCATGGTATTGATCGTTTGCTTGAGCTCGAGGATCTCGCCCTTGACGTCGACGGTGATCTTCCGCGACAGATCGCCCCTGGCGACCGCCGTCGTGACGTCCGCAATGTTTCTGATCTGGCCGGTAAGATTGGACGCCATCGCGTTGACGTTGTCGGTCAGATCCTTCCACGTTCCCGCGACACCAGGCACCTGCGCCTGGCCACCCAGCTTTCCTTCCGTTCCGACTTCCTTGGCGACGCGAGTTACTTCCGAGGCAAATGCGCTGAGCTGGTCGACCATCGTGTTGATGGTGTCCTTGAGCTCCGCCGTCTCTCCTTTCGCTTCGACGGTGATCTTCTGCGACAGGTCGCCGCGGGCGACTGCGGTGGTCACCGCCGCGATGTTTCTCACCTGGCCGGTGAGGTTCCCGGCGAGGGTGTTGACGTTGTCGGTCAGATCCTTCCACGTGCCGGCGACGCCCGGCACGCTCGCCTGGCCGCCCAGCTTGCCTTCGGTTCCGACCTCGCGCGCCACACGCGTCACTTCGGCCGCGAACGCGCTCAGCTGATCCACCATGATGTTGATGGTGTTCTTCAGCTCGAGGATCTCGCCCTTCGCTTCAGCGGTGATCTTTCGGTTCAGATCTCCCTTCGCAACGGCCGTCGTGACGTCGGCGATGTTTCTCACCTGACCCGTCAGGTTCGACGCCATGAAATTCACGTTGTCCGTCAGGTCCTTCCACGTACCCGCCACGCCCGGCACTTCAGCCTGTCCGCCGAGTCGACCCTCGGTACCCACTTCCTTGGCGACACGAGTGACTTCGGATGCGAACGCGCTGAGCTGATCGACCATGACGTTGATGGTCTGCTTCAGCTCGAGAATCTCGCCCTTCACATCGACGGTGATCTTGCGCGACAGATCGCCCCTGGCGACTGCAGTCGTGACGTCGGCGATGTTTCGGATCTGGCCAGTGAGGGACGACGCCATTGCGTTGACGTTGTCGGTGAGGTCCTTCCATGTCCCACCGACGCCCGGGACTTCCGCCTGACCACCGAGTTTTCCTTCGGTGCCAACTTCCTTCGCCACGCGCGTTACCTCGGAGGCGAAGGTGCTGAGCTGATCGACCATGGTGTTGACCGTGTTCTTCAGCTCGAGAATCTCACCGCGGGCATCGGCGGTGATCTTCTGCGACAGATCTCCGCGCGCGACCGCCGTCGTGACAGCAGCAATGTTGCGAACCTGGCTGGTGAGATTGCCGGCCAGAGTGTTGACGTTGTCGGTGAGGTCTTTCCAGGTTCCACCGACGCCGGGGACTTCAGCCTGACCACCGAGTTTGCCTTCGGTGCCGACTTCGCGCGCGACGCGGGTCACTTCCGATGCGAATGCGCTCAGCTGGTCCACCATGATGTTGATGGTGTTTTTCAGCTCCAGGATCTCACCGCGCGCGTCGGCGGTGATCTTGCGCGACAAGTCGCCGCGCGCAACAGCGGTCGTGACGTCGGCGATGTTTCTCACCTGTCCGGTGAGGCTCGACGCCATGAAGTTCACGTTGTCCGTCAGATCCTTCCATGTACCGCCGACGCCCGGCACCTGCGCCTGTCCGCCGAGCCGGCCTTCGGTGCCGACTTCGCGCGCGACGCGCGTCACTTCTTCGGCGAAGGTGCTGAGCTGATCGACCATGGTGTTGACGGTGTTCTTCAGCTCGAGGATCTCGCCCTTCACATCCACGGTGATCTTGCGGGAGAGGTCGCCCTTTGCGACAGCGGTGGTGACGTCGGCGATGTTTCTGATCTGACCAGTGAGGTTCGACGCCATCGCGTTGACGTTGTCGGTCAGATCCTTCCAGGTGCCACCAATCCCCGCGACCTGCGCCTGGCCACCCAGCTTCCCTTCAGTCCCCACTTCTCTGGCGACACGGGTTACTTCGGAAGCGAACGCGCTGAGCTGATCGACCATCGTGTTGATGGTGTTCTTGAGCTCCAGCGTTTCGCCGCGCGCTTCGACGGTGATCTTCTGTGACAGGTCTCCTTTGGCTACCGCGGTCGTAACCGCGGCGATGTTGCGCACCTGGCTGGTGAGGTTGCCGGCGAGGGTGTTGACGTTGTCGGTGAGATCCTTCCACGTACCCGCGACTCCGGGGACCTCGGCCTGTCCACCCAGCTTCCCTTCGGTGCCGACTTCGCGCGCAACACGGGTGACTTCGTTGGCAAACGAGCCGAGCTGGTCGACCATGGTGTTGACGGTGGTGCCGATGCGCAGGAATTCACCCTGCACCGGCTTGCCATCGATCTCGAGAACCATCTTCTGGCCGAGGTCGCCTTCCGCGACGGCCGACAGCACGCGCGCGACCTCGGTAGTGGGTGAGGCCAGGTCGGTGATGAGAGTGTTGACCGATTGCACCGTCGCTCTCCATCCGCCCGTCACCTGTCCGATCGAAGCGCGGTCGTTCATCTGGCCTTCGCGGCCGATGGTGGCGCTCACCCTCTGCATCTCGTCGCACAGCCGCTCATTCAGCTTGGCGATGCCGTTGAACGCATCGGCGATCTCGGCGAGCAGCGGATCTTCGGAGGTCGGGAGTCTGACCTCGAACTCGCCGTCGCGCAGATCGCGCATCGCATCGAGCAAACGTCGCAGGTCGACTTCTTTGAGCTTTCCGTTGCTCGCGAGCAAATCGACTTCGCGCTCGCCATCTCGTTTGGTGCCGGCGCCGTTGCCGTTTCGCTTGCCGCTGCGGGCTCTGCCGTTCCGGCCGTTCTTGCGGCGGGGGCCTGAGGAGATGGAGCGCGCCGTGGTTTCTTCCGCGCCCTCTTCCATCTCGATTGTGTCGCCGATCTCCACGACTGAACTCCTTGGTGTGACTTCCTTTGGCCGGCGCGATTCGCGTCGACCGCCGATCCCGGCTACCGCCGAAACGCGATTCCGAGCCTGAGGGACTAGAGGGTTCTACTATTCAAAAGCGGGGCCGTTGCTGAGACGCCCCGCGCCCCTGGTCTAGGCCGGCGCCGGAAGGAGGCGAACCTGGTCGCCGGGGCGGACCTGGCCCTCGGAGATCACCCGCGCGTACACCCGGCTCCAGCCGGGGTGGAATTTCTGGGCGATGCGGATGAATTCCCCGTCGATGAACGACTCCTTGATGGTCTTGCAAGGGTTGGTGTACGACGCGACCTCGAGGAGGACGTCGTCGCCAATCTGGATGCGGAGGCCCGGGACGACGGCTTCCCAGTCGATTCCTTCGACCGTGAGGTTCTCGCCGGCGGTTCCGACGTCGATCGGGTGGCCTTCCTGCTGGAGCTGGCGGATCAACTCAACCGCGTAGATGCACACCGCGCGGTCGGGTCCTCCGTGGTGCTTGATGTCGTTTTGCGCGTCCCCTACGAGCCCCGATCGCAACACTTGTGCGACACTAACGCGCCCTTTCGGCACACCGCCGCGGGAGAGATTGACGGCCAGAATTCGCCCTGTTCGACTGCTATCTAACATGCTGTTCCGTGCCGAGTTTCAACATCAGTGCACCCGCTTCCCGATTTCTCATGCGTCAGCCCTCATCCTCATCCCTCATCCGATTCCCGCCTCCCGCCTCCCGCCTCCCGCTTCCCGCTTCCCGCTGACCAAAAAGCTCACCGGAATCCCACCGTTCCGCGAGTCGAACCGCGACCTGAGCGGCAGCCTTAGCTGCGCCGCCAACCCTTGATCGGCGGTCAGGAGCCCAACCCGCCAACCAGACTTGCCCATCACCGCGTTACCGATCGCAGCGTACAGATCCCGGAGTTCCCGCTCGTTCCCGACCCGCACGCCGTAGGGGGGATTCGTCAACACCAGCACTCGCTCAGCACCCGCTTCCCGAAGTCTGGCCAGTGAGCCGGAGAGCGAGTCCACCGCGAACGAGATGTCGCCCTCCACCTTGGCGCGCCCCGCATTACGCACCGCCGATTCGATCGCGCCAGAATCGCGGTCACCACCAATGATGGTGAACGACGGGCCGGCTTGCTCGCGCCCGGTCGCGGCGTGACCTGCCACTGACTCGCGCGCCTCATCGAGCATCGCTGTCCAGCGCTCGGCGGCGAACCCCGGCCAGCGCATGAATTGGAATTCGCGTCTGAGACCCGGTGCGATTCTCCGCGCCAGCATCGCCGCTTCGATTAGTATGGTCCCCGACCCACATAGTGGATCGATCAGGATCTCGTCCTTTTTCCAACCGCTCGCGAGAATCATCGCCGCGGCGAGCGTCTCCCGTAGCGGCGCCTTCCCGACATCCTTTCGATATCCGCGGCGGTGCAGAAGCTCGCCCGAGCTGTCGGCGCTAATCTCGACCTGGTCGTGCACGATGCGCACGACGAAAAGCTGCCCGCCGCGACCATGGTCCGCGACAACGCTCGCGTCGGCATCCACAGCGGCGTCACCATCTTCATCACTACTATCAACAGTGTCGCGCTCCGCGCTGGAACCCGACGCCGAGTCGATCGACTGGATCGTCACTCCCGGCGGGGCAACGCGCGCGATCGCACCCAGTACCCGCTCCGCGACCGCATCGGAGTGATAGAGCCGCGACTTCCTGCACGTCACTCGAACAGTGACGGTTCCGGCCGCCGAAAGAAAATTCTCCCACGGCAGTTTTTTCGCTCTCCGCTCCAGCTCGTAGAACGTGCTGGCGTGGAACGCGCCCAATCTCACCAGCACCCGGGTCGCGGTTCTGAGCCACAGATTGGCTCGATAAAGCTCCGCCACATCGCCGCCGAACGACACTCCGCCCGGTTCCTGCCTGCCGCGGATCCCGAGCGACTTGAGCTCGCCCGCAGCGATCGACTCGAGGCCTGGAGCCGTGGAAGAGAACATCTCGAGCGGAGCCCTAACAGCGGTTGGCATCGGGCGCTCAGGTTAGCACGCCCAGCCGTGGGCCGTAAGTAGGAATGCTTTGTGCCTGTATCAGCCGCTGTGTCGAAGCGCGTAACCAAGGAAGCAGCCCGTCAGCTGCTGCAGGATCGGTTTGGCCATTCGGATTTTCGGCCGGGCCAGTGGGAAGCCCTCAACGCGGTGCTCTCAGGACGCGATGCCCTGGTAGTGATGCCGACCGGCAGCGGCAAATCCATGATCTACCAGCTGCCAGCGCTACTGCTCCCCGGACTGACCATCGTCGTGAGTCCCCTCATCGCCCTGATGAAGGATCAGCACGACAAGCTGTCGGCGCAGGGCGTGAGCTCGGTGGCGATGCATTCACACCTCTCCACTTCCGAAACGAGGGAAGCCCATCGCCAGATTGCCGAAGGCGAAGGTGAGATCCTCTACCTGACTCCGGAACGCTTCAAGGATCGCGCGTTCTTCGAGCATCTGCTGTCGAGGCCGATCAGCCTTTTCGTCGTGGACGAAGCGCACTGCGTAAGCCAGTGGGGTCACGATTTCCGGCCCGACTATCTCTCACTGGGAGCGATCTCGAAGCGCCTCGGGCGGCCGCCGATTCTGGCCCTCACCGCCACGGCGACCGAGCACGTGCAGTCCGACATCATCCGCCAGCTCGGGATGAACGATCCGCACATCACCATCACCGGGTTCGCGCGTCCCAACCTGCGCTTCGAGGTGATTCGCACCGTCAACGATCAGATCAAGGACACCACGCTCCGACACGCGTTGCGTGAGTTCGAGGGCGCGGGGGTGATCTACGTCGCGACGGTGAAGGAAGCGGAGCGGCTCTACGAGATGCTGAAGGAGGATTTCAAGATCGGCCTCTACCACGGCAAGCGCCCGGCGGCCGATCGCAAGGAAGTCCAGGACAGCTTCATGGCCGGCGAGCTCAAGGCGATCATCGCGACCAACGCGTTCGGACTCGGCATCGACAAGCAGGATCTGCGCTGGGTGATCCACTACCATTTCCCCGGCTCGATCGAGGCGTACTACCAGGAAGCCGGCCGAGCGGGCCGCGACGGTCAGCCTGCTATCTGCCGCGTCCTGTACCGCGTCGAAGACAAGCGCATCCAGTCGTACTTCCTCGGCGGAAAATATCCCGAGGTGCAGGAAGCGGCGCAGGTTGCGCTGGCGCTGGAGAAGTATCCGCTCAAGACTCCGGTCCTTCTCGACGACATCGTGGAAATCACCGGCATCCCTTCCCGCAAAGCGAAGATCGTCTTCGCTCTGCTCAAGCGCCACGGTCTCGTTCGCGAGCACCGCGGCGGAAAGTGGGAACGACTCGGTGAGAATCTCTGCGCCGTCGATCTGAGTGCCGACCTCCAGGACTATGAAGAGCGTCGAGCGATGGATCAGGAGAAGCTGCGCACGATGATCCAGTTCTGTCAGACTACGCAGTGCCGTACCCGCTACATCCTCGAGCACTTCGGGGAGAAGGTGGCCGAGGACTGGACGTGCAATAACTGCGATGCCTGCGAAGCCAACCTCGAGAGGGTCTCGGCGTAGCATCGCGGCGTAGAGCGTCACGTGGCCTGGCCGGCCGCCACATGAACTGAAGCGGGCAGCGGTAAGCTTTACAGCTGCTACGCTGACAGCTCTCGGGAAGCATCGCGTCTCGCCGTCGGAGTCCGCGGTTGG
>CAMLDY010000040.1 GCA_946478895.1 uncultured Gemmatimonadota bacterium | reverse complement strand
CTCGCGTCGGCGGAACGACGGCGATCCCGATCGATGTCAGAGTCGTCGCCGCGACCAATCGTCCGCTCCGCGAGAGCGTGGAAGAGGGATTGTTCCGCGCGGATCTCTATTATCGCCTCAACGTGCTGAGCATCTATCTCCCGCCGCTCCGCGATCGGCGCGAGGACATCCCGCTCCTGGTGCGCCGCTTCATCAGAGAATTCTCGTCGCAGCACGACCGGCCATTCCGTGGTATCTCCGGCGAAGCGATGGAGATTCTCATGAGCTACCCGTGGCCCGGCAACGTCCGCGAGCTCCGCAATCTCGTCGAGAGCATGGTGGTGCTGGCGCCCGGCCGCGAGATCGGCCCCGACGACATTCCGCGCGCGATTCGCGAGGGCGGCTCGGCGCGATTCCTACCCGTGCACGTCGGCCCGCTGGTGCGCGGCGCCGTCGGCGCCGAGGGAAGGGAGCTCGAGTTTTTGGTGAGGAGCATGCTGGAGCTGCGACTCCAGGTCGAGGAGCTGCGCCGCCGGATGGACGACGAGCAGCGCGATGGGCGCTGGGTGGGCGAGGTGCATCCGCCGCCGGCAATCGCTTCGGCAGCGGTGTCGCGCGCCATCGAGCCGCCCGACCAGCCCGCTCCGCCGACGACCGTCACGGTCACTCCGGGCATGACGATGGCGGAGATCGAGCGCGCCGCGATCGAAGCGGCGCTCAGAGAGACGCGCGGCAATCGAAGGAAGGCGGCCGAGATGCTCGACATCGGCGAGCGCACGTTGTACAGAAAGCTTCGCGACTACGGTATCGCGCCCGACGAGCTCGCCGTCGCGCGCTGACGATCGATGTCGTCCACGCCGGCGCCGTCGAACGAAGCGATCTTCGGGTCGCACGATGAAAAAACCCTCGCCCAGCTTCGCGACGTAGCGAGCCGCGCCGAGCGGGTGGCATTGATGGCGGACGGCCACACCGGGTACGTGATGCCGATCGGCGGCGTCGCGGCGTACCGCAACAAGGTGTCGGTGGTCGGCGTCGGGTTCGACATCGCCTGCGGCAACGCCGCCATCATGACCGACCGCATGATCACCGACTACTCGCGTGACGAGCTGGAGCGCATCGCCAACCAGATCCAGCGCACGATCTCGTTTGGCGTCGGACTCACCAATCGCGCGAGCGACGCGCCCGACGCGGGTGAGATCATCGACGATCCGGCGTGGGCGGCGATTCCCGATAAGGCGGCGTCGGAGCTGAAGAAAAAAGCCGCCGAGCAGCTCGGCACGGTTGGCAGCGGCAATCACTACGTCGATGTCTTCGCCGACGAGAGGGGGCGCATCTGGGTCGGTGTGCACTTCGGCTCGCGCGGTTTCGGGCACACCGTCGCGTCGGGGATGCTGGCGCTGTCGATGAACGAGAAGTGGGGCACCCGCGTCCCCGAGCGCGAGGTGCTGCTCGATCTCTCGAACCCACTCGGCGACGCCTACTGGTCGCTGATGGAGCTGGGCGGACGATACGCTTACGCGGGCAGGGAATGGGTGGCGCGAAAAGTCGTCTCGATATTAGGGGGCAGAGAGCTCGATCTCGTCCACAATCATCACAACTTCGCCTGGAAGGAACAGCACGGCGGCGAGGAGCTGGTCGTCGTGCGTAAGGGCGCGACGCCGGCGTTTCCGGGACAGCGCGGATTCGTCGGCGGATCGATGGGCGACGACGCGGTGATTCTCGAGGGTACCCGCGAGGCGCCGGAGAAATCGGAAGCGGCGTTGTGGTCGACGGTGCACGGCGCGGGACGGGTGATGTCGCGCACCGAAGCGCGCGGCAAGACGAAAGGCTGGGGGGCGAAGGCGCGCATCGTCTCGCCGGGGAAAGTCTCCTGGGAGATGGTCAACGACTGGCTCGGCCCCAAGGGAATCATTCTGCGGGGCGGCGGGCTCGACGAAGCGCCGCAGGCGTACCGCCGGCTGCCGGCAGTGCTCGCCGCGCAGGGTCAGACGGTGCGGGTTCTGCACACCCTGAGGCCGTTGATTGTGGTGATGGCGGGCGAGAACGAGTACGATCCGTACAAGGATTGACTGTAACCCGCGGCGCCGAGGAATCGTATGACCTTCATGCAGACAGTCACCCAGACCAAACCATCCCCGGCGCCGGTGGTAGTGCCGGCGCTGCCACGCGGCGCCAGGTTCCAGCTCGTAGGACCCGAAGGGGCCGAGGCGCTACAGATTCCGAAGACGGCCGACGAAGTTCGCGCGCTCCAGGAGCAGCGCTCACAGATCGGCGACCAGCTGGACAACGTCTCGTCGCGGCGCACGGACATCGCGCGCGAGCTGGCGGGGACCCCGACCGAATCGGCGCGGCAGGGTCTGCAGGCGAGACTCGACATCCTCGACCAGCGGATCCTCCAGCTCGAGAGCGATCTTGCGAGGACGGGCCGGGAGCTGTCGATGGTCTCGCCGGAAGTGCTCGCCAGCGCCGGACAATGGAACGATCGCGGCGGCGACAGCACCGATTTCGGGGAAGGACTGGCGGCGGGCGGGTTCAGCGCGCTCTTCTTCATGTCGTTCGTGCTGCTGTTCCTGCGGCGTCGCTGGAAGCGCCGCGCCGTGCCCGCTCGTGCCGGCGCACTCGACAGCGACTCGTCGCAGCGGTTGCAGCGCCTGGAGCAGGGGATGGATGCGATTGCGATCGAGATCGAGCGCGTTTCGGAGGGCCAGCGCTTCGTGACGAAATTGCTGGCGGAGTCGCGCGGCGTAGAACCAGCGCCGCGGTAGCCATGACGCTCATGCAGACCTCTACACAGATTCAGACGCCCACGGCGGTCACGCCGCCGCCCGCGCCGCCGGCGCCCGCGACTTTCGTGTACGTCGGCGCCGACGGAAAATCGCAGGCGCTGCCGATTCCGCAAACCCGCGACGAAGTGCGCGCGCTCAAGGCGCAGCGCTCGCAGATCTCCGACCAGCTGGAAAACGTGACCGATCGGCGCGCGGGACTCGTCCGGCAGCTCACGACCACCGGGCCGGACGCGGCAAGGTCCGGGTTGGAGGCGAGGATCCAGCTGCTCGACAAGCGCATCCTCCAGCTGGAGAGCGATCTGGCGACGACGGGCCAGCAGCTCTCGCTGGCGTCCGGCGCGCTGGTGGCGTCCACCGAGGTGCCGCCGCCGAGCTACGACAACTTCGAGGAAGGCATGGCGGTCGGCGGCTCGATGGTGTTCGGCTTTGTGGTGGTGGTCTTCGCCATCCGCCGCTTTTTTGGCTGGCGCAGGCGGGGCAAGCATCCGGCGGCGGCGCCCAGGACCGGCGACGACACAACGCTCCGACTCGAGCGACTGGAGAACGGAGTGGACGCGATCGCGATCGAGATCGAGCGGGTGTCGGAAGGCCAGCGCTTCGTGACGAAGCTGCTCTCCGATGCGCAGCTGACTCCGCGGGCAGCACAGCCGGCGGTGGAGAGCGGCGAGCCGGTCAAGCGCTGAGATTTCCGCTTTACGACGGAGCGCGACGGTAGCGCCGGATCGCGCGGGGATGTCGGGGCACTGATAAGAAACTGGCAGTGCGGTGATATGAAATCGACATCTCTGCCGCCCGAAATTCGCGGACAGTCGGCAAAATGTTGGGTTGGAGCGATTTAGCGCGTCGCGAACCGAATTTTTGCTTGATTAACGGACAGTCGTCTGCAATATTGGCCAACCGTTTCCACCAGCATCAAAAACCCGCAGACAATTGAATTTGAACAACATCGCCGGCAGCGTCCTTCCGATTAAACGCGCAGAGGAGCTGATCCTTACGCTACCGGGCGTGGTCTCGGCAAAGATCATCGAGAGCGAGAGCGGGGCGGTGGAGCAGATCCACGTTCTGACGACGGCAGAGCTAACGCCGAAGCAGGTGGTGCGGAACATCGAGAGTGCGCTGATGGCGCATTTGGCGATGCGGGTGGACCACCGAAAAATTTCCGTAGCGATAACGAGCGAGGCGAAGCCCAAGCCCCAGGCGGCTCGGCCGACGCCGCACAGTCAATTCACGGTAGGGTTAACCCCGGACGGCGGGGTGAGGCGCTATACGGCGCGGCGGCTGTACTTCGAGGATGTCGAGGTACGCGGGTCGCGGTCGAAGGGTGTGAGCTGCAGAGTTACGCTGCGGAAGGGTGAGGAGTCGTACATAGGTGAAGCCCATGGAATCGAGGGGGACAGGTCCCGACTCGATCTCGCCGCGCGCGCGACGGTATTCGCGATCGGCTCGGCGGAGGGCAGGGATGGACAGCTGGCGGTGGAGGGAGTGAAGGTGATGGACGCCTTCGACCGCGAGTACGTGTTCGTGGGAGTGACGGTTCGGGCTGGGCGGGACAGCCAGCTGCTGGTGGGAAATTGTGAGATCAAGGGCAGCGCCGAGACGGCGGCCGCGCTAGCGGTGCTGGCCGCGACAAACCGGTGGGTCGATCAGGTAGAGTAAGCGAGTCCGAGGACTCGGTGCAGGATAGAAGTTGAAGTTGAAAGCGGGTCGAATCGACCTGGTAAAAAGAACGGATCGTAAGAGGAAAGCTGTTTAACCCTTAACACGGATCCTAAAAGGAAATTAAAAAACCCCCGTCCCGGCTAAGAGACGAGTTGAGCGGGCAGGCATAGTTACACGAGCGGAGCCAACCTAGTAGCGCATTGATGCGGATGCACAATGCGACTGACGTTTAGGGAGGTGACGCGAATGTTTGCTGCCTTTTTGAGGTTCTGTTTCCCAGATACCCAGTGGTGGTAGCCGAGTGCGGGGGTTTTCTCTTTTTTGATGACTAGTCCGATCGTCCGGTACGTCTCGCTTGTGGTCGTTGCAGCCATCGGGGCCAGCGCGTTTCTGTTCGTAACAGATCCTGCGTTCAACCCTGATTTTGCACGAGCGGCGCTCACTTTCGGCGTCATTAGCGTGCTTAGTTCGCTGCTTAGCTACCGGACGGGCAAAGGTTCGACGGGATCTGTGTCATTCATTCCGGTTCTCGCAAGTGCCGCAATTGCCCCAAATTGGGTTAGCGTTATTGCGGTAATCGCCTCCTCTCTGGCGGGCCAGATCGTCGCAAAGCGCAAGGCGCTCAGGACAATCTTCAACCCGGCGCAAGAGGCGTTTGCCTTATCACTAGCGATCCTCGCTTACCGCGCGTTCGGCGGCATTCCCCTTCAAAGTATTGCAGACTCGAGCTCCCTTTCGCTGTTCGCGCTATTTCTCGTTTTCTTCACGACAAATTCCATTTGCGTTAGCGGCGCACTTGGTATTGTTGGTGAGCGAAGTCCCTGGGTCATTTGGAAGGAGAATACTCTTAGCGCTCTGCCTTACGATTTTCTGTCTCTTCCTGCGATTCTGTTCTTTGTCTGGACATATACTCAGTATCATTTCGTCGGCGCTTTCATATTTGCCGTTCCGCTGCTCGGAATCCGTCAGCTTTACAAGGTTACCGGTCAGCTGGAGCAAACCAATAGAGAACTATTAGAGCTAATGGTCGCAGCAATCGAGGCGCGGGACCCCTACACATCGGGACACTCACGCCGGGTCGCGGACAAGGCACGAATTATTGCGAAAGCCGTGGGACTTAGCGCTAGAGACATCGAACGGATCTCTGCGGCCGCGCTTCTGCACGACGTAGGTAAGATCCATGAGGTGTTTGGGCCGATCTTGAGTAAACCCGGAAGGCTAACTACTGAAGAACAGATCATAATGAGGACACACCCGATCAAAAGTGCCGAGCTTGCGGGCAAGGTCACTGAGCTTCGGGATGTCGTACCTTTGATTCGCCATCACCACGAGAATTGGGACGGAACCGGCTATCCTGACGGATTGAAGGGAGACTCTATCCCATTAGGATCGAGGATCATCATGTTCGCAGACACCATTGACGCGATGACGACCGACCGCCCTTATCGCGCGGCTCTTGATGCCGCGTCAGTGCGTAAAGAATTGCTGCGCTTTCGCGGTACTCAGTTCGATCCGATGATCTGCGATTCGCTTCTTCGGAGTCCGGAATACGTCAAACTGTTCGCCTCGCCGACGTCGGACCCGAACTGGTCAGAGAGGACCCCAGAACGCGGCACTGTACTTCAAGCAGCGATTTCAGCCTAGATCAGTAAGAGTCGCGTACCAAGAACTGAATGCAATTCACGTTGCGCGCGGGTTCAGATTCGACGGGCCGATTAGATATAGGAGACTCTGCGTCGTAAGCATCAATAGCCTAGAGCATTGTCTTTGATGGCACCCGTCGGTTCCCGACGGGTGTTTTCGTTCGGGCACTCGTTAAGAGCAGGGGGCCGCCACTTAAAACTCGTGAAGCACCTAGTTCTCATTGGCAGCCAGGTGGATGCAGCGCGGGTAGTCATGGCCGTGCGACCCTGCGACTACTTTAATATGTCTGCCCCGGAGTGACCCACACCCAACACTCACCCGCCCGCGTAACGAAATGCCTCTCAGTTGGAACGAGATCCGCCAGCGCGCTATCGTGTTCGCCAACGACTGGAAGCACGAGACACGAGAACGAGCGGAACGCCAAACGTTCTGGAACGAATTCTTCAATGTATTCGGCATCAAACGACGCACGGTGGCGTCGTTTGAGGAGCCCGTAAGAAAGCTCAGCGGCCATTGGGGCGCCATCGACCTTTTTTGGCCTGGTCGCCTAATAGTTGAGCATAAGAGTGCGGACGAAGACCTCGGCAAGGCGCACTCGCAGGCCATGGACTACATCCGAGCGCTCAAGGACTCGGGGCGGGATCAGGAGATCCCGCGATGGGTGATCGTGTCGGACTTCGCGCGCATCGCGCTACACGACCTCGAGCCCGAACAGGACGAGCCGTCGCCGCCGGGCGTGCAGCAAAAGGCGCCGGACTCGGAGTTTTCGGTGGCAGAGCTACACAAGCATGTCCGCCATTTTGCTTTCCTCGCGGGCTACACCCAGCACCGCCTCGATCCCGAAGACCCAGCAAACATGGATGCAACGCAGCTAATGTGCGATTTGCACGATGCGTTGCAGGCCGGCGGGTACACGGGCCATGAGCTTACGCGCTTTCTTGTCCGCGTTCTATTCTGCCTATTTGCGGAGGACACGGGGATTTTCCCGCAAAAGGCATTCGAACTGTTCATCCGCGACCGCACTGCTCCAGATGGTTCCGATCTCGGAGTTAGACTCGAACAGCTGTTCCGCGTGCTTAACACGGACGTCTCAAAGCGTCAGGCAAACCTTGACGAAGAACTGACTGACTTCCCGTACGTCAACGGTGATCTGTTTGCGGAGCGCCTTGAGTTCGCCGAATTCAACACGAAAATGCGTGATGTTCTCCTTGAATGCTGTGGGTTCAAGTGGGAAACCATCTCGCCTGCCGTGTTCGGGTCCCTGTTCCAGTCCGTCTTGGAGGATAGGGAGCGGCGGCAAATCGGCGCGCACTATACTGCGGAACAGAATATCCTCAAACTGGTTCGGTCATTGTTCCTCGACGATCTACGCGGAGAGTTCGAACGGCTCAAAGCCTTGAAAGTGGGGAAGAGCCAGCGCCTGACAGACTTTCAGAATAGGCTGGCGTCCCTACGCTTCTTGGACCCTGCATGCGGGTGTGGAAACTTTCTCGTCCTGACGTACCGTGAGCTTCGGAAGCTCGAGTTGGAAGTACTTCTCGAGCTGCATCATCAGCGTGAGATGTCACTAGATGACGCCAACAAGCTCTCGAAATTGAACGTCGACCAGTTTTACGGCATCGAGATAGAGGAATTTCCTGCTAGAATCGCAGAAGTGGCATTGTGGCTTACGGACCATCAGGCCAACATCGCGCTATCGCAAGTGTTCTCGCAGTTGGTACTGCGACTCCCCTTGCGGGCTTCACCTCACATGGTCGTCGGGAACGCTCTCCAGATGGACTGGAACAGCGTGCTTGCAGCCGTTGAGTGCTCGTACGTCCTCGGAAATCCGCCGTTCGTTGGCAAAGCATACATGACGGCGGAGCAAAAAACCGATATGGACACCGTTGCGGGGCGCGTGAATGGAAGCGGTGTGTTGGACTACGTGACCGGCTGGTATTTCAAGGCGGCGGGCTACATCCAAGGCACGAATGTGCGCTGTGCTTTTGTCTCCACCAATTCCATTAGCCAAGGGGAGCAACCAGCGGTGCTTTGGGGAGAGTTGTACGGCAGATACCGAATGAATATACACTTTGCGCATCGGACGTTTGTGTGGCAGAGCGAAGCGCGGGGCAAGGCGCACGTCCACGTCGTGATCATAGGGTTCGGTGGTGCCGACGTGCGGCCGAAGTTCATTTGGGATTACGAATCTGACCCGAATCACCCAACGCGTAGTCAAGCCGCAAGCATCAATCCCTATCTCGTCGAGGGAAGCCCGCAAGTTCTACTTAAGCGGCGAAGTCCTCTCGCGAACGCGCCGGAAATTGCGTTCGGCTCAATGGCAAACGATGGGGGGAATCTACTTTTGGACCCCACTCAAAGAGATAGTCTCGTTCGCAGCGAACCGCGAGCTAGCAATTATCTGCGCCGGTACTTTGGACCGGACGAGTTCATCAATGCGAAAGAGCGCTTCTGTCTGTGGCTTGTCGGCGTTGCGCCCAATGAGTTGCGCAATATGCCTCTCGTACTTCAGCGTATTGAAGCGGTGCGTGATGAGCGGCTCAAGAGCAAGCGGCCGACGACGCGGGAACTGGCAACGGTACCGGCGCTCTTTGGTGAGATCCGGCAGCCCTCGACGCGGTATCTCGCGATACCGAAGACGTCGTCCGAGTCGCGCGTATACATCCCGATGGCCTTCTTGGAGGCGACGGAAATTGCGGGCAGCGATCTGTTCACAATTTCGGGGGCTGATCTTTGGCACTTCGGAGTACTTACCTCCCGGATGCATATGGCGTGGGTGCGCTATGTGTGCGGACGTCTCAAGAGCGACTACCGGTACTCGGCTGGAATCGCCTACAACAACTTTCCCTGGCCGGAAGGCGTACACGACTTGCGGAAAAGGGTGGAGAAGGCAGCTAGCGCGGTGCTTACGGCTCGCGATCAATTCCCGAGCGCCAGCCTAGCAGACCTGTACGATCCAGTTACCATGCCGAAGGAGTTGGCGAAGGCCCACACTGCGCTAGACCGCGCCGTGGATCGATGCTACCGCAAAGAGCCCTTCACAAGCGACCGGGCGAGAATCGAATTCTTGTTTCACCTGCACGACAGACTTACGGCGCCACTCATTCCGGCCCAGGCTCGCCGATCGCGGAAGAAAGGAAGCTCTGTGAGTGCGTAAACGAGGTGTTTCGCGGGGGCAGCTTGGATCATCGTCTAACACTTGGAAACTCGATTTAGGCACCACGTTGTAAGTGAGGTTCGCGTTGGCCGTAGTTTCCCCAGGAGGGTTCAGCCACGTAGTCGATCGTTCCGCGCAGCGAACGCTCCAAACGGCATTGTACAAAGTGTTGACTTCGGTCGCGTCAGAGGCGGCGGCGATTAAAGCCCTTCGGTCGACCGTAGGATATGTTCGAAGATTGATCCTGCGAATGCGCCTTATGGCTTGGCCGCCGGAACTAACTACCCGACCCTAGTATTTGCGCCGCGATGCCAGTTCTGTATCACGCTAGGGCTGCTCTCATGTCACCCTCGCTTTCGAGGAATCGCGTTAAAAGTAGGCAAACGGTTCGGGCGACGTACTAAATTGGGTCATACGCTCGCTCCCAGCCTTCGCCTATGCAGGCTCCCGATGCGGCAGGCTTTCAGATTCGTACCAGTTTCGTGAAGCTGTGTAGGAGTTTCGGCAATGCCCGTTACACCGGCCATTAACCGTCTCGTCTGGGTAAAGTCCGGAGGCATATGCGCCTTCGACGGTTGTCGCGCGCGTCTGGTCGAGGATCCAACGGCCGAGGACGATGAAGCAGCTATCGGGAAGGTAGCGCACATCGTTGGGCGCAGTGAAAAGGACGGCCCTCGCTCCGACAAGCCGATCCCGGGGGGAGATCGAAACGGGCTCGAGAATTTGATGCTGCTTTGCCCAACGCATCACGATATCGTTGACAATCAACCTAATACTTACACCGTGGAACGTCTCGTTGGAATGAAGGAGACGCACGAGCGGTGGGTACGTGAGCAATTATCTCGAGCTGAAGCGGCTACCCCTTTGGCGTGTGGGGTTGGGGAGACCTTGCATTCCACGCTGCTCAGAGTCGATCACATGCCACCATTCGTGTACACCGCGCCGTGTGAACTCAGCGAGTCGGATGTCAAACGACGCGTTCGAATGGTCGCGGACGACAGCCCGCCGATGCTGCCGTTCATTGTGCGCTCCAAAATGTTGATCTGCTTCACCAAAATTACAGACTACCAGAATCCGTTCTCCGATGCGATCAGCGGCACCGGAGAGCCGCATCCTTCCGAGGAATGGTGGGCTGACAAAGACCTATCGAATTGGTATGTAACACTCTTGAACCGCGCGCTGAACAAGCTCACAGGACGGCGCGGCCTGAACCTCGACAAGGATCACCACCGATACTATTTCGAGCCCATCAGAGCGGAGGGTGGTGAGGCGACTCCATTGCCTCGAACCGAGCGATACCTGCCGCTCAACAAAACCTCCCTAGAACCAAGAAGCGTGGCTTGGCAGCCGATACGAAAGAAAACAGGTCAGCCGAAAAAGCATTGGATCCATCTCGCCGTAGGCCTCCGCTTCCACCGAGTTACCGGCACCGAGTGGGTCCTTTCCATCCGACCGGAACACCGCTTCACGCGCGATGGATTCGAACCCTTGTTTGCAAAAACTACGGGGCGTCGCGCAACAAGCATGAAGTCCCACATGTACAACAGCAACCTTCTTGGCGACCTACAATTCTGGAAGCAGTACCTGTCGAACGGCGATCCACGCATCATCTTCGATTTCGGTGGGCAGTCTCTTGTTGTCAACGCGGAACTTTCGTCAGCGCCAATTCGGTGGCCCGGCGTGCCGAACGACGTGAAAGCGTTCAGGAACGTTGTCGCGGACGACGATTTGTTCACGAATGCCGCGTACCAGAGAGCGATCGAACAAAGCGATCCCGACGCCGAGTTGGCATTCACGGAGTTAGAGGACCTAGCTGCGATGGCCGAAGACGCTGTTGGAGACTTGCCATGATTAAGGCAGCTGCGCCGGCGCGCATTGAGGCAGAGTACCTGCAGGAACCGATGCTCAGCTTTGCCGGGGATCGCACTCACGTGGATTGCAAGAGCGGCATTGCACAGTGGGGGCCCGCATCACTCGGCTCGGCCGACCATCCCTCGTCAGTCCAATTGGGTTTTGTCGGTAGCGGTCGAAGTATCGAAGCTGCTCGAGACTGGTTCGAGCATTCTTCCGGGGGTGTATCAGGCGTCGGAAGTAAGAAGCGCTACGTCGACTTTCCCGGCTGCAAGTCCGATCGCGGGTACTTCACGGAGATCGTGCAGAGCGACTCACTTCTCGAAACTATCACGGCTCACGACATCGCGAACATCAAGAGGCTCAAAAAGGCCGAGCCACGCTTCAGTGCGGCTGTTGAACTGGTTAGCGAAAAACTGCGGCTGTTATCAGAGCGCGATCATCCACCGGACATTGTAATACTCGCATTACCAGACGAACTCACGCAGTACACTAGCAAGGTGAAATTCTACGACCCGGAACGAGGCGAAGTTTATCGCAATCTGCGTCGCGCCCTCAAGGCAGAATTGATGCGGTATCGCATTCCCACGCAGATCCTCCTTCAACGCGTTACCGAAGCCCAGGGTGAACGGCCGAAGATCGACCATCCAAGCCGTGTGGCTTGGAATCTCTACACCAGCCTGTTTTACAAAGCTGGCGGGGTGCCATGGAAGCCGGTGGGCCTGCGGCCAGACACGTGCTATATCGGTCTGAGTTTCCATCGTCCGTTAGGATCAACCGATCACACGCTGCGAACGTCTGTCGCTCAAGCGTTTGATCAATTTGGCGTGGGTTTAATTCTTCGCGGACCTGACTTTAAATGGGATTCAGCGAAGCACGGTCCTTCACCTCATCTCGACGCGGAGAGGTCCCGGGCTTTAATGGAGCTGGCATTGCGTCGCTACCGAGCCGAGGCAAAGCGTGCACCGGCACGTGTCGTAATTCATAAGACTTCCCGTTATTGGCCGGACGAGAAGGACGGATTTCAGGACGCGCTGAAGGAAGTCGCGCAGTTTGACTTAGTTGCTGTCGCACCGACGAGCGAAGTCCGTTTGGTACGTGCCGGCAATTATCCGCCGCTACGCGGGACTGTATTCTCCGTAGGCGACGTTCGTTACTTGTATACGACGGGTTACATCCCTGCTCTGCGCGCGTATCCGCATGGCCACGTTCCAGCCCCCGTGGAAATAGCGGATCACCACGGCGATTCTGCGCTCTCTACGATTGCGGAGGAGATTCTGTTACTCAGCAAGATGAACTGGAACTCTGCGGGGTTCTGCGGCGCGCTACCGATCACGATCCGGTTTAGTCGCGGGGTCGGCGATATCATGCGGGAGATTCCATTGGATCGTGAGCCAATGCCTCAGTTCAAGTTTTACTCGTAGCCCAGGTAGGGCTTACCGAGCGTACTGGGCATGGCCCACACTCGGCGGCCTGGGGCTGAGTTGCCTAAGTTTGGAGAGTAATAGCGTGCCTAAACTCAATTCGCTGGAGCGTTATGATTCGCCGTACCCTTACCGCAATTAGCTGCCTGCTTTGGTGGGTTCCCACATCGACACAAGGGCAGGCGACGTCCGTAGCCGGCCGAACGATCGATTCGATAGCGAACGCGGTTCTGCAATCCAGCGGCGTGCCCAGCGCCACCGTTGCCGTCGTGAAAAATGGGCAGCTCGTTTACGCGAACGCGTATGGCCAGGCCAAGCTCGATCCTGCTGTCCGCGCAACCCCCGACATGCGCTATGCGATCGGCTCGATCAGCAAGCAGTTCACAGCAGTGGCAGCCCTACTTCTCCAACAAGAAGGCAAGCTCAAACTCGACGACCCGGTCTCCAAATACATCCCCGGCCTCACCCGCGGGAACGACGTCACCGTCCGGATGCTCCTCTCCCACACCTCCGGCTACCAGGACTTCTGGCCCCAGGACTATGTGATGCCGGGGATGCTCAAACCGACCACCCCGCAGGCGATCGCCGACGCGTGGGCAAAGAAGCCGCTCGACTTCGAGCCCGGCTCCCGCTGGCAATACAGCAACACCAACTACACCCTAGCCGGAATGGTCGTCGAAAAAGCGAGCGGAATGCCGTTCTTCGACTTCGTCCGCACTCGCATCCTCCAGCCCGTCGGACTCACCAGCGCCTCCAACTTCGACGTCGATCCACGCGCGGCCACCGCCACCGGCTACGTCCGCTACGGACTCGGACCCCTGCGCCCCGCGCTCGACGCCGGCGCGGGCTGGATGTGGGCCGCCGGCGAGCTGGCGATGACCGCCAGCGACCTCGCCAGGTGGGACATCTGCCTCATCAAGCACTGCCTGCTCTCGAGCGCGTCGTACCGCGAGCTCGAGCGCGAAGTCGTCCTCAACAACGGCGCCGGCACCGGCTACGCACTCGGCCTCGACGTCGGCATGCAGGGCGGACGCTTCATGATCGAGCACTCGGGCGAAGTCTCCGGCTTCACCGCCGAGAACATCGTCTTCCCCGAAGACTCGGCGGCGATCGTGGTACTCACCAACCAGGACGCCGCGCCCGCCTCGGGTGCGATCGCCAATCAGATCTCGCAAATCCTCTTCGCCACCGAGGACAAGCTCGCCGACAGCAGGACCGCGCAGGCGAAAGCGATCTTCGAGGGACTGCAGAAGGGAACCATCGACCGCTCGCTGTTCACGTCGAACGCGAACTTCTACTTCGGCGATCAGGCGCTAAAGGATTTTCAGTCGAGCCTCGGCCCGCTCGGCACGCCGACCGGTTTCGTGCAGACGCGCACCGCGCTTCGTGGTGGGATGACCTACCGGAATTATCGGGTCACGTTCCCGAACCGGGTGATCAGGGTGTGGACGTACGAGACGCCCGACGGGAAGCTCGAGCAGTATCAGGTGGCGCCTATGGGCTAAGTGATATAAAACCGACACTTCGGTGATAAGAAAATGGCATTTCCAAATTTCGCTCTCGTCCTACTTTGGGAGGCACCTGCGTTTGCCGCTGATCCGTTGACCTGCGGCCCCTTCTCATGGAGAACGAATGCGAAAGGTTTCGAGGTCCACAAGATGGTTCGCGGTAGGGCTTTCACTAGCATGCCACGAGGTTGACGCTCCCGCGACACACCTCAATGTGCCAAATGGTGCCCGCCTTTCCCAAGGTCCCCCAAGCGATGTGACGTACTTGATGTCCTCCGCCGCCTTATCCTACCGAGAACTGACCGGCCACAACTTCCCGTACGATACGTGGATAGTCGTCCGGCCAAACGGACCACGATTTCAACTGACAGCGTATCCGCCTGCTAAACCGGAGTCCCAAAGCGTCGGGGCTACGGGCGCTGCCGGCGGTCGGAACGGTTGTGACTTAAATGCAAGTGTCTCGTTCGGGAGCACGACAACCGGATTTGGGCCGTGCGGTGAGGGAGCCAAATACGACACGGTTCTCGCTAAGGGACAGGGCTTCATTAGACAGGGTTCGATGCCGCTAGACTTTGCAACGATCGATAACAGCGATTGCCCGCCCCACGTCTCAGGTACGTGCCACGAGCAGGAGATAGTAGATCTCTCGTTTACCGTTTCTACAATCCCAGTTACCATCCGCCCCGTTAAATCGGTCCCCAGAACCGTGCCTTTCACTTCCGTGCAGTATGCTCAGGTGGCTTTTACTACTGGAGCCACTCCGGATACGTTGTTGATTGGTGGGGTACGGAGAGCCATGCCCATCACCACGACCTCGTGGGTCTATACGGCCGCTGACGGAACTCTCGATGGTAATATGTGCAACGGCGGGTTTCCGATCGTAACCTGCAGTCCTTATCTACACAAAAGCGGCCGTATGGTTGTAAAGGCTTTTGTCGGCGGATGGGAGCAGACGACTTCTGTCACTGTGCAATGTAAGGTCGCGCCTGACGACGCCGCGTTGAACGATTCGACGAGCGACTTTTCGGTCAGGAGCACAATGCTGGCTGCGCTCGACACAAGTAACGTCGACTCATTGCCCGGAGCTGGATACGACTTCATGAAAGGTAGAGGTTGGAAGCACGAGTCTGGTGGCCCGATTTTCAAGATGAACGACTCAACGCTGAAGGCATTTTTTCTACCATCCGCCGATAGCATCGGTACTGAGTGCCTGTATTCGCCTGATCTGCACCCGACTTTGCCAGCCGGCGCGGTGCGATTAACGGCGCTCTTTCACACTCACGTGACGGATTACAATAAGCCTGTTTTCGGCTGTCCGGATCAGAATGGGCAACGAATGGCCCAGAGTCCCGCGGATACTCTGCCGACAGCAAACCCCAGGCTTCCCTATGCCCTGTCGCGGATGGGGAAAAACGGCGGGGGAAGCGATAAGGACTGGGATGCTGCCGATAGTGCGGGTGTACCCATTTACGTCGTCGAGAAGGGAGGGAAAGTCTGGAGGCTTGATCCCGGCACGGCAAAGAATGCTCGATCGAACAATCCCAACCACTGGCAGGCCCTCGGTGGCAAGTGCCAGTGGGTCAAGTAACCTCAATTGAACTTCCCCTCCATGGACTAGGCATGATAATTCGTCGCTCGCTTTTTATTCTATCCATCTGCCTTCCCGTAGTGGCTAATAGCCAAGTCGTGTGCCGGCCTGCGGATGACTTAAGTGCAAACTTGATTCAGCAACTGTCGGACATGCTGACGACCGGCGATTCGCTTCGGATGTCACTGACGGTGCCCGTTGTGCCCGCTTCACAAGTGACGCTTGTCACTAACGAAGCTACATGTACCCGAGCTCGGGAAGTTCAGGATTCGGTGATTGCTTCGAGCAACTCCAGCTATTTACCGCCTTACCCGTCGCGGCCGCTCTATGTTGTCAGTGTGGGGACGTATTACGCCTCGTTGGACACAAGTAACAGTGAGGCAGAGTGGAGGTCGGTTTACATCTGGGACGATCATTGGCGCTTCCTCGGCTTCTTCTTGTACTGAGATAGGCGACATGAAACGTCGACTCTGCGCCTCGTTCAGCTGGACGGTAATGTGCCCCTTGCTTATCACTCTCGCGATATTCGGGTGTGCGGCCACCAGTGCCGCACCGTCCGCTAGTCCCCCGCTGCCGATGATCGTTTTGGATTCTTTGGGAACGGATTCTTCCGGAGTCCGACTCGGCGCATTGATAGGTACGGTTCAGGACTCGTCATCCCAACGAGCTCTGGGTGGCGCGGAGGTGTTGCTGAAAATTCCGAGGGGGAGCGTTGCATACTATTCCGTTTCCACCGACGGCGGTACGTACGTCGTCCGAGACGTCAAAGCTGGCGAGTACGACGTTCTCGTCCGCAAAGTCGGCTATCACCCATACACAGCTCGTCACGTCTTCTCGCCACAAACAATCGATACTCTGCGGGTCCTTCTGCGGGCCGATTATTGAACGCAAGCTATCTGGGCGTCCACTAGAATGAACCTCTCGCCGCCCCGGCTCTTTGCGATTAGCGGTCGCCAAAATGTTCGACGTGGATCCCCACGGGCGATCTCGCCAAATGGAGCGGTCCGGTGGGCTATCGCTGAGCCCCTTCAGGAGTGAGCGCCAGCTCCCAAGTCTGCGACACGAGATCGTGGCCAAAGCTGTGGTGCTTCTCTTCCTCGAGCAGCCTGAACCCCTTCGCCTCGTAGATTCTGCGCGCGGCGTGGAGCACGTCGTTGGTCCATAACATGATCCTGGAGTATCCCGCGTGGCGCGCGAAGTCGATGCACTCATCGACGAGGCGGTTCCCAATCCCCAGCCCGCGCGCCGAGGGCTCGACGTAGAGGAGACGCAGCTGCGCGACGGTGTTGGACTTGGCGACGCAGAAGACGGCTCCCACGATCTCTCCGTCCCTCTCCGCTACCCAGCACCGCTCGCACTCGGGGTTCTCGTTCTGGATGAATCGCGCACAGATCTCGGCCACGAGCGCCTCGAAGTGTTCGTCCCAGCCGTACTCCTCGTTGTAGAGAATCCCCTGACGGTGGATGATCCAGCCAATGTCGCCGGGCCGGTGCGATCGCAGGGTGTATGGGGTTGTGCTGCTCATCGGCTGGAACGATGGTCAGCGGTGGCCTTCCGGGATAGTGTCGCGAACGGTGTCACGAGGTGGCTGCGTCACGGGTTCGATCGGCTGGCTAGCACCCACCGAGTCGGAGCTGCGGCCGCGTGCGCCGATGCTCGCCGAGTCGGTCATCCGGACGTCGGCCTGCGGTTCCTGCGCTGGCGCGGTATCCGGCAACACCTGCGCGTCGCCCGTCATGTCGGCACCAATATAGGTATCGGTTGAAGCAGAGGCGGCGTGCGACGCAGCGCGAGCCTGGACGATGCGCGACCGGTAGCGCTGGATGAATTGAACGTTCTCGGCCGGGACATTCACCCCGCTTGCGGGCTCGCCCGACTCGGCCGCCATTGCCTGGGCCAGTGCGACGGTCTCGAGGACGAAATCCCTGACGGAAAGCCCAGTCCGCTCGATCGCGGTTCTCGCGCGCGGGCTCGCCTCCAGGGTCGCGACGGCGTTGTCTATTGGATTGCCGCCGGCCGCCGGCGCCGCGGCGAAAGCGGAGCGGGGAAGCGCATCGAGGAATCGCTGCGCCCGCTCCCACTGCTCGTAGTTCTCGTCGGTCAGCTGAAAATCGACCGGTGTCGCCAGCGCTTCGCGCGCCGCCGGTGACGAGACGTCGAACAGCAGCGACGCAACCTGATTGTCGGTGGCGGAGTGGCTGGCCTTCCTGCAGCCCGCCACGGTGAGCACGATCAGCGCGGCCACGGCTCGCGCCGAGCGGAATGATGAGTGGGCCATGGGTGTCCTCACCCCCGATCCGGCGAATTGCGGGCCACCGCTCCCGCCCCATCCGTCCGAGCCACCCAACGCTTTTTCGACAACCGGTGTCCAACCCTTTCGACACGCTGCACTGCGGATATAGCCATTGACAATATAGCCACAGCGGATATAGTGACGACCATGCCATACAACCAGACCAACGTCGACGCGCTGCTGCCGCTGCCGGCCGCGACGTTCCACATCCTCCTCGCCCTCGCCAAAGAGGACCGCCACGGCTACGCCGTCATCCAGGACGTCGAGCAGCGGACCGGCGGCGAGATCAGGCTCAGCGCCGGCACCCTCTACCGCTCCATCCAGCGCATGCTCGAGCAGGGCCTGCTGCGCGAGACCCGCGATCGTCCCGCACCCGAGCTCGACGACGAGCGCAGACGCTACTACCGCATCACTCCCTTCGGCGAAGCCGTCGCCCGCGCCGAGGCGAGACGCATGGCCGAGCTCGTAAAAATGGCACGCGCACAGGGACTCGTCCTCGGTAAAGTCTGATGCGATTCTACTCGGCTCTCCTCTACCTTTATCCATCGTCGTTCCGCGCCGAGTACGGCGAAGAGATGCGCTCGATCGTCGCGGCGCGCCGGCGGGAAACGCGGGGCGCCATCGCCCGGCTGCTGCTCTGGATCGACACCACCCTCGAGGTCGTCGGCAACGCCCTCGCCGTGCACTGGGACATCCTCAGCCAGGACCTGCGCTTCACCGCGCGCACCATGGCGCGCTCGCCCGGCTTCGCCCTGACCGCCATTCTCGTCACCGCGCTCGGCATCGGCGCCAACACCGCCGCGTTCTCCGTCGCCGATTTCGTGTTGCTCAAGAGGCTTCCCTACGCCGATCCCGATCGACTGGTGAAATTGTGGGAGGCGCCGTCGGGCGGGACCAACCAGGTCTCCGCGCCGATATACCGCGAGTGGAAAACCGCGACTTCGTTCGAGGGGATGGGAGCCTATCACGGCGCCGCCGCCACTCTGCTCGGCCGCGGGGACCCGCAACGCATCGGAGGCAGCGCCGTGACTCCCGAGCTGCTGCCCATCTTAGGTGTGCGGCCGATGCTGGGACGACTGTTCAACGCGTCCGAAGCCGCCGAGGGCAACAGCGGACCGGTCGTCCTGAGCTACCAGGTGTGGGACGAGCAGTTCGGCCGCGATCCCGGAATCGTCGGCCGCCCGATCGTCCTCGACGGGACGCCGCGCGTCGTGATCGGGGTGATGCCGAGCGACTTTCACTTCCCGACGCGCGAAGTCGCCTTCTGGACGCTGATGGGCGTCGACGAGCTGCGGGAAGACGACGTCGGAAATACGTGGTGGGAAGTTCTGGGCAGGCTCCGCCCCGGCGTCAGCCGCGAGCAGGCCGCCGCCGAGATGGATCTCATCGCCAAACGAATCCAGCAGAAGTATCCGGACGAGATGGAAGACGTCGGCGTGTTCGTCAATCCGCTGCGCGCCGACTTCTCGAGCCAATCGCGGCTGCTGGTGCTCGCGCTTTCCGGCGCCGCCGCGTGCGTGCTGCTCATCGCGTGCGCCAATCTCGCGAATCTGCTGCTCGCCCGCGGGCTGACGCGGCGGAAGGAGATTCTGGTGCGCACCGCGCTGGGCGCCGGACGGGAGCGGCTGGTGCGCCAGTCGATGACCGAGAGCCTCGTCCTCGCGCTGCTCGGTGGCGCGCTCGGCGTTGCAGTCGCTTACACCGCGCTGCCGCTGCTGACGAGACTCGTTCCGAATACGCTGCCGGTGTCCGATTCGCCGTCGATCGATCCGCGAGTATTGATCTTCGCGGGGCTGCTGACGGCGGCGACGGGCCTCTCGTTCGGTGCACTTCCCGCGTGGAGGTCGACCGCGCGTCTCGATCTGACCGGCCTGCGCGACGACGCGCGAACGGGCGGGGGACGGCGCGCGTGGGCGCGGTCGGCGCTGGTGACCGCCGAAGTGATGGCGTCGGTGGTGCTGCTGATCTCGGCAGGCCTTCTGATGCGCGCGCTGCTGCAGATTCAAAGCGTCGATCCCGGTTTCAGGGCCGAGAACGTGCTGACCCTTCGCACCGCGATGGCGGGCGCTCGCTACGATACCGCGGCGCGGCGGAATGCGTTCTATCAGAACGTTCTGGAAGGAGTGCGCCACGTGCCTGGCGTCGCGAGCGCGGGATACGTGACCTCGGTGCCCATCACGCTTCAGGGCGGGGTGTGGCCGGTGATTCCCGAGGGACAATCGATCACCCGCGGGCAGGCGAAGACGGCGAGCAGCCGCTTCGTGACGCCGGGTTATTTCGAGACGCTCGGCATCCCCATTCGGCGCGGGCGCGACGTCAGCGACACTGACGTGCCTGGTCAGCCGCGGGCTGCCGTAGTGAGCGAATCATTCGTCAAGCGCTATTGGCCGGACGAGGATCCGATCGGACGGCGATTTACGTTCCTCGACACGGTGCGCACCGTCGTCGGCGTCGTCGGCGACGTACGGATGCGCGGGCCGGACCGGGTCAGTGAGCCGCAGGTCTATCTCGCTTACAGGCAGGTCGACGACAATCAGAATCCGTTCTTTCCCAAGGACCTCGTGATTCGCTCGTCGGTGCCGCCGGAGACGCTGGTTCCAGCGGTGCGCAGAATCGTCCGGCAGATCGACCCCGAACAGCCGATCTCGAACATCAAGACGATGTCGGCGATCGTCTCCGAGGTGACGGCGGCGAGGTCGGTGCAGGTGCGCGTGCTCGTCGCCTTCGCGGTGATCGCGTTTCTTTTGGCGGCGATCGGAATTCATGGACTGCTGTCCTTCACGGTGTCGAGCCGGCGACACGAGATCGGCGTGCGCATCGCGCTCGGCGCGCAGCGAAATCAGATCGTGCGCCTGATAATGCGGCAGGGATTCGTTCTTGCCGCGCTCGGCGTGGTGCCGGGAATGCTGATCGCGTATGCGGCGGGACGCGGAATGCGCGCGCTGCTGGCCGGCGTCGAGCCGGCGGATGCGGTGACCTTCATAGCCGCGGGCGCGCTCTGCCTGGTGATGGCTCTGATCGGGAGTCTGGTGCCGACACTTCGCGCGGCGCGGGTGGATCCGGCGATTGCATTTCGCGCCGATACCTAGACGGTCAAGATGGACATCCCACGCGCTCCCCGCAGCAAGAGGCGCCGCTATGTAGCCGGCGGTGTCCTCGTGATCTTCATCGCGCTCGCGACGGTGGGCGTGAGCAAGCTTAAGCCCGCGGAACAGTCGGTCGAGCGGATGACGCTAGTAATCGACTCGGTGCGGCGCGGCGACATGGTGCGTGAGGTGCGCGGGCCGGGAACTCTCGTGCCCGAACAGATTCGCTGGATATCGGCGGTGACCTCGGCGCGGGTGGAGCGGATCGTCGCGGTGCCCGGCCAACCGGTGACCCCGGGCACGGTGCTGCTCGAGATGTCGAATCCCGACGTCCAGATCGAAGCGCTGGAGGCCGAGCAGGCGCTGAGCGAGGCGCAGTCGCGCTACGCCGAGCTGCGGGTGCAGCTGGAGGGATCGCGGCTGTCGCAGGAAGGTGCTGTGGCGACGATCAAGAATCAGAGCGTGAGTGCGACGCAGATGCGGGTCGCCGCCGACACGCTCTTCGCCCAGAAGCTGATCTCGCGCTTCGAGTACAACAACGCGCGCGCCAACGCCGAGGAGACCGACACGCGGCTGCGCGTCGAGCAGGAGCGGCTGCGGTTGATCAGCCAGAACGTGCAGCAGCAGCTCGATGCGCAGCGTCGGCAGATTGAGCGGCTGCAGGCGATCGCCGCGTTTCAGAGAAATCGCGTCCAGACCATGGTTGTGCGCGCCGGCGAGCAGGGTGTGCTGCAGGAGCTGCCGGTGCAGCCCGGGCAGTGGGTGAATGCGGGCGCGACGATCGGCAAAGTCGTGCAGCCAGGAAAGCTGAAGGCGGTGCTCCGGATCGGCGAGATACTCGCCAAGGACGTCGCGATCGGGCAGCCGGCGCTGGTGGATACGCGAAACGGAATCGTGAAGGGTCACGTGTCGCGGATGGATCTGGCGTCGCAGGGCGGCACGGTGACGATCGATGTGTCGTTCGACGCGCCGCTGCCGGCGGGAGCGCGCCCCGATCTGAATGTCGACGGGACGATTCAGCTGGAGCGGCTCAAGAACATCGTTTTCACAGGGCGGCCGACGGTGGCGCAGGAGAACGGGGTGGTCCCGCTGTTTCGGCTGGATCCCGACGGCAATGGAGCGAGCAGAGTCAGAGTGAGGCTGGGCAGGGTTTCGGCCAACTCGGTCGAGATCGTCCAGGGGCTGGTGCCGGGGGACAGGGTGATCCTGTCCGATGTGTCGCTGCCCGACAACACCGAGCGAATTCGAATCAGGTAGGAGTTACGGGAGATCAATGATGACAAGGAATGGCGAGGCCCTGATCCGCCTCGAGGGCATCACGAAAGTCTATTACACCGACGAGCTCGAGACCCACGCGCTGTCGAACATCGATCTGGAGATCGCCGACGGCGAGTACGTATCGATTGCGGGGCCGTCGGGCTCGGGGAAGACGACGCTGCTGTCGATACTGGGTTTGATCGACAGCCCAACGTCGGGGGAGTACACGCTCGGCGGCGAGGCGGTGGCGAACCTTTCCCCCGCCGACCGGGCGCGGGTTCGGAACCGCCAGATCGGATTCATCTTCCAGTCGTTCAATCTGATCGGCGACCTGACGGTGGCGGAGAACGTGGAGCTGCCGCTCACCTATCGCGGGATGACGGCGGAGGAGCGCAAATCGCGGGTGCAGCAATCGCTGGAGCGCGTAAAGATCGCGCATCGCGCGAACCATTATCCGTCGCAGCTCTCGGGCGGGCAGCAGCAGCGCGTGGCGGTGGCGCGCGCCGTCGCCGGCGATCCGGCGATTCTACTCGCCGACGAGCCGACCGGAAATCTCGACTCGCACAACAGCGAGGCGGTGATGGATCTACTGGCCGAGCTGCACGCGGGCGGCGCCACGATCTGCATCGTCACCCATGATGCGCGCTACGCGCGCCACGCTGATCGATTGGTGCAGCTCTTTGACGGGCGGTTGACGGGAGA
>CAMLDY010000039.1 GCA_946478895.1 uncultured Gemmatimonadota bacterium | reverse complement strand
ACCGGCGCGAACGCGCCCCATGATGCCGGTGAAACACTGTCGAACAGATTGTGGGTGGCGATCATGACGACCGCGCCCGCCGCGACGACGCCGCGCGGTAAATGCACGAGTGCCGCCATCACGATCATCGACCAGCCAAGCGCCCAGAGCACGAGCGCGAACGCGGGGACGAGCTTGAATCCAAACTGCCAGCCGATGGCGGTGACGACGAGCTCGAGGAAGATCAGCCAGATCCCGCGCAAGACGAGGAACCGGCTCATGGCGCCGGCGGGCTTGCCGCGATTCATCGACAACCCGATCCCGACTCCGGCGAGAAACGAAAACCCCGGCGCGCAGAAGTGGGTTATCCATCGGGTAAAGAACAGTGGCGCGCTACCCTGCGCGAGGTTCTCGGGCTGGATGCGCAGCTTCGTGAAGTAGTCGCGGACGTGGTCGAGCGCCATCAGCACCATGATCGCGCCGCGGACAATGTCCACCGAGGCGATGCGGGTCTTACCGCGCGTGACGGTTAGAGGGGGTGCGTCCGTTCCGGCGTCGATCCAGCGAGTTGCAGTGGCCACAGTCCGAATCCCGGTGAGGTCGTCCAAAATGTATACAATTTTGACGGGGTTGGTACTGTTTCCTTTAAGTCACGTTACGCCGGGCGGGTGCATACTCGCATTCGGGGATAACGTCGCCAACGTGGTTCACCGGGAACCGGCCACCGTGCTACCCGCAACCCGGAACGCGCTATCCCAGAATGCGAGTAGCCACTGTCCGGTTGTTAGTGTCCGACCTCGTCCGCAGTCCGCGCCTGGTTGAGAACCGACGGCAGCTCTCCTCCGACAACCCCCCTCGGCGCCGCCCACCAACGGCGGGCCTGCTCTTCCCCCCACGCATCCACCGGAATGAACTCCAGCGCCTGCGCCAGCTGCGCCGCGCTCTGCGGGCGATCGGCCGGATCCTTGGCGAGACATTTCAGGATCAGGCGCTCCAGCTCGCGCGGGATGGACGCGGTGGTGCGCTCCGACGGCGGAATCGGCGACGTCTGGAGGTGCTTGGCGATCATCTGGAACGCGGTCTCCGCCTCGAACACCAGCTCGCCCGTCACCAGATAGTACGCGACACAGCCGAGCGCGTAGATGTCCGCGCGGCCATCGACCTTGTCGCCGAGCGCCATCTCCGGCGCCATGTAGCCGGGCGTGCCGAGCGCCATCTGACCCGGAACGGTCGCCATCGAATCGCCGACGCTGACGCTCGAGACTTCCTTCACCAGGCCGAAGTCGAGGACCTTCACGAAGTCGTGCCGCAACCCCACTCTGCCGACGTGGATGTTGGCGGGCTTGATGTCGCGGTGCACCAGACCGCTGGCGTGCGCTTCCTCCAGCGAATCGCAGACCTGCCGCAGGATGTGAACGGTCCGCCCCGCGGACAGCGGACCGTTTTCCTTGACGAGGGTCTGCAGATCCAGGCCCTCCAGAAATTCCATCACCAGATACAGCGTCCCGTCCGCCGTCACGCCGAAGTCGTACAGCTCGACGGTGTGCTCCGATCGCAGGTTCGCCGCCGCTTCGGCTTCGCGCCTGAAGCGCGTCACCGCCAGCTTCGCCGCTTCGTCATCGACGGCGCCCAGCATCTCCGGCCGTATGAGCTTGATCGCGGCGGGGCGAGCCAGCATCCGGTGGGTCGCCTTGTAGACTTCGCCCATCCCGCCCTTGCCCAGCAGCTCGCCGAGCTGATAGCTCCCCATCTCGCGCGCCTTGGTGACCTGCTGGCCGAGCTTGGCGACCACAGCCGAAATCACCGCCGCCGCGCCGACGAGGATGTAGTCGGGGTAGTGCATCAGCAGCGCATTCCACGACGAGCCGAAATTCCAGTGCTGGACCTTCGCCAGCACCAGCATGCTGATCGGATTCATCGAGACGGCGATGAAGCCCGCGAGGAGCATCTTCTTCGGCCGCGCCGGCACGATCGCCGCGAAAATCAGCACCACCGCGCCAATCCACGAGATCTCGGGGATGATCATGTAGTTGGGCGGGATCCCACCGATGTGGAACGTCAGGCTGATCGCGAGTCCGGTGTACACCATGTACCAGAGCCCGAGGTCAAGCATGGTCCTCGGATTTCGATCGCCGCGCGTGTACCTGTACAGCGCGAGTGATACCAGGATGCTGATCGCCGCGATCCCGTCGCCCATGTCCGGCAGCCACCAATTGGGATTGTCGGGCATGATGGCGTGGCCGGCAAAATGCCCAGCAAAGGTTCCGACTACCCAGAGCACCGCGTAAAGCAGCGACATGATTCCGAGCCGCTGCGATGCCGCGCGCAGCAGATCGTCGGGCAAGCCGCGGGCGCTCCTGCCGGAACGCAGCAGATCCGCCGGAGTCGATACCGGCTGGGGTCCTATGAGCTGATGTTCTGCCATGCTGGGTCAGCTACTGTTGCACAAAATCCGCTCTTCGGCAAGGACGTATATTGACGCCTGCACCATGAAAATCAGCCCGCTGGCGGGCAAGCCCGCCCCAGAATCGATCCTCACCAACGTTCCGCGCCTCGTAACCGACTACTACGCGCTCGAGCCCGACCCGGCCGTCGCAAGCCAGCGCGTCGCGTTCGGCACTTCCGGCCACCGCGGAACGTCGTTCGACTGCTCGTTCAACGAAGACCACATCGTCGCCATCACCCAGGCGATCTGCATCTACCGCCGCGAGCACGGCATCGACGGTCCGCTCTTCATCGGCATCGACACCCACGCACTCTCGGAGCCGGCGCTGGCATCGGCGCTGGAAGTGCTCGCCGCCAATGGCGTCGACGTCATGATCGACGACCGCGACGGATTCACGCCGACGCCGGTCGTCTCGCACGCGATCCTCAACTACAATCGCGGCCGCAAGACCCAGCTCGCCGACGGCATCGTCGTCACGCCGTCCCACAATCCGCCCCCCGACGGCGGCTTCAAGTACGACCCGACCACCGGCGGGCCCGCCGACTCGGGGACGACAAAGTGGATTCAGGACAAGGCCAACGACATCATCGCCGGCGGACTCAGGGACATCCGGCGCATCCCCTACGCGAAGGCGAAATCCGCGGCCACCACCCATCGACACGACTACATGGATGGGTACATCAGCGAGCTCGGCGCGATCATCGACTTCGATGCAATCCGCGGAGCGAAACTGAAGCTCGGCGTCGATCCGCTCGGCGGCTCCGGAGTTTTCTACTGGGAGATGATCGCGGAGCGCTACAAGTTCTCGCTGGAGGTGGTAAGCAAAGTCGTCGATCCGACGTTCCGGTTCATGACCGTCGATTGGGACGGCAAGATCAGGATGGATTGCTCGTCGCCGTACGCGATGAAGCGGTTGATAGCGATGAAGGACAGGTTCGACGTCGCGTGGGCGTGCGATCCCGATCACGACCGGCACGGCATCGTCGCGAAAAGCACCGGGCTGATCAACCCGAATCACTATCTCGCCGTCGCGATCTCCTATCTCTTTACGCATCGGCCGCAGTGGCCGGCGCACGCCGCCGTCGGCAAGACCGTCGTCAGCAGCAGCATGATCGATCGCGTCACCGCTGGAATCGGCCGCGCGCTGAGAGAAGTCCCGGTCGGCTTCAAGTGGTTTGTCGACGGCCTCCTCGATGGCTCACTCGGCTTCGGCGGCGAAGAGAGCGCGGGCGCTTCGTTCCTGCGGCGCGATGGGACGGTCTGGACGACCGATAAGGATGGAATCATCATGGGACTCCTCGCGGCGGAGATCACGGCGGTGACCGGCAGGGATCCGGGCGAGATCTACAAGGATCTCACCAGGCAGCACGGAGATTTCTATTATGAGCGCATCGACGCGCCTGCCACGCCGGCGCAGAAAAAGATTCTCGCCGCACTGTCCGCGGACGACATCAAGGAGTCGGATCTCGCCGGCGACAAGATCATCGCGATCATGACGAAAACGCCCGGCACCAATGAACCGATCGGCGGCGTGAAAGTCGTGAGCAAGAGCGGCTGGATTGCGGCGCGTCCCTCGGGGACCGAGGACGTCTATAAGCTCTACGCCGAAAGCTCGAAGAGCGCCGAGCACTTGAAGGCGATGCAGGAGGAGGGTCAGGCGATCATCAAGCGTGCATTCGACAAGGCGGGCGCAAAAGCCTGATGCCGATCTCCCGACGCGAAGCTCTGCGCGAGCTCGGCGCGCTGTTCGCCATTCCACTGCTTCGCTGGCCTGAAGCGCGGGCAACGGATCCGCTCGCCGGTACGATTGCCGAGCTCCAGGCAGGCCGCGCGCGCGGCGACTGGAGCTCGGTCGAGGTGACCCGCGCCGCGCTCGAGAAAGCGCGATCGCTCAACGGTCCGCTCCACGCCATCGACGAATTTGCGCCGACGGCACTCGCCGACGCGCGCGCATCCGACGCCCGTGCGCGACGCGGTGCACTGCGCGGCCCGCTCGATGGGACGCCCGTGTTTGCGAAGGCGATCTACGACATGGCCGGTCTGCCGACGACGGGGTCGAACAAGGAGTGGGCGCAGCTTTTCCCGGAAGCGGTGCAGCGCGATTCGATCGAAGTGGCGCGCATGCGCGCGGCGGGCGCGGTGGTGCTCGGCAAAACTGCCGCCGACGACTTCGCGTACCACGGCAATGGGACGAGCTCGCTGACGGGACAAGTGCGCAACCCGTACGACCCGACGCGCACAAAGACTCCCGGTGGATCGAGTGCGGGCTCCGCTGTCTCCGTCGCCTGCGGAATCGCCTTCGCCGCGCTCGGCACCGACGACGGCGGATCCAATCGCATCCCGGCGCAGTTCTGCGGCATCGTCGGGATGAAGCCGACTTTCGGGCTCGTGCCGCGCACCGGCGTCATTCCAACCTGGCCGTACCTCGATACTCACGGACCGCTGGCGCGGTACGTCGCCGACGCGGCGCTTTTGCTCGACGCGATCGCGGGTCCCGATTCGTCGGACGGTCTGGCATTGAAAACGCCGTGGCGACACGGATTGCTGTCTCACCTCAGCGACGACGCACTGCAGAACGCGCGGCTCGGCCTCGTCGAAGCGCACGTGCCGCGCGCGCAGATGTCCGCGCAGTCGTTGTCGGTGTTCGATCGCGCCGTAGCTGATTTGAAATCGGCTGGCGCCATCGTCGAGTCCTACGCCCCCCCGGTCACCCGCGCCAACGTGCGTGAAATGTTCGCCGATCTGGCCAAGTCGCGCGGCGATCTTGCTCCCGATGGCTATGCTGCCGCGCCGACGGCGAACGCGCTGTTCAGGTACTTCCAGCGCCGCAGCGGCGATGCCCGCGCCAACGTCGAGAAAGGTCTCGCCGCCTATCGCGCGTTCTACGATGTGCTGCCCAAAGAGTGGAGCGAGATGGCAAAGCTGATCGTGCAGCCGTACGAGGAAGATTCAGCGGGGCTGTCGTTCGCGCGCTCGCGCGCGACCCTGGTCGCGCAGCTCGCCGAATCTTTCCGCGCGCAGAACATCGAGGCGATGATCTATCCGACGATGCCCTTCCCTGCCCCGCGTGCCGTCGATCCCTGGCCCGACATCCGCACCACCCTCGGCTACGGCAACTGGCTTGGCCTGCCCGAAGTCTCGGTGCCAAGCGGCATTGGCGCCGATGGAATGCCGGCCGGCAACATCTCGTTTGTGGGGCTGCCGGGAAGCGATGCAAGGCTGCTGGCGCTAGCGCACGCCTATGAGCGGCACTCGAAGAGGTTTGTGGCCGCGAGGTTCGAGGTTGAGTGAACTGCGTATTCCGAACTAACGGCATCGACGATCGCGGACTGATTGAGGACTACTGAGAACAAGTCCTCAATAGTCTGCGATTCGCAATCAGTCCGCGATTATCGATGCAGGTGGTCCGAGTACTCAATCAGCAATCGTTCGTGCCGTTACCGCCCCTCCTTTCTTCGGAATAGGCACGAACGCGGGCACCTGCTTCCGATAATTCAGATATTGCTCACCGTGCGCGGCAACGAGATCGCGCTCCTCCAGCTGCACTGCGAGGAGGATGTAGCCTGTCGTCGCGATGGCGAACAACAGATGGCCTGCGCTCATGAACGGCGTCGCCCAGAACGCGATGAAGAAACCGGCCATGATCGGATGGCGCACGATCTTGTAGAACGCGGGGGTGCGGAACGAATCGGGGGACCGCGTGCGGCCGGCCATGTTGAGCCACACCTGCTTGAGCCCGAACAGATCGAAATGGCCGATCATGAACGTCGAGATGAACACGATCGCCCAGCCGAGCCCGAACAGCGCCCACAACAACGTCACGGCGGTGGGATTGGTGACATTCCAGATGGCATTGGGGATCGGTCGCCACAGCGCGTATAGGAGTAGCAGCACCAGACTCGCGGACAGCACGTAGGTGCTGCGCTCGATCGCCTCGGGGATGACGCGGGTCAGCCGGCGCTTGAATCCCCGGCGCGCCATTCCACTGTGCTGCATGGCGAACAGCGTAAGCAGCACCGCGTCGATGATGAGCGCCTTCCACGTTCCGACAACCGTTCCTGAATCGATCGATTTCGGCACGATCAGATTGCCGACGAATCCGATTGCGTAAACGAAGCTCACCACGAACACCACGTAAGCGACGATGCCGTAAAAGAAAGCCAGTGCTTTGCTCACTCCCCCACCCTCCATCTCATGGTTTGAACCGCAGGCGTTCAGCGCTTCCCGCGCCGCGCCTTTCTTTCCAGCGACTCGAGCCAGCGATCGATTCCGGTCAGCAGATCCTTATGACCGCGAGTGACGCCGGACAGCCGCTCGAGAATGATTCCTTCGTTGACGGTGACGATCAGCGTCACCCATGCTTCGGTGGTGAAGACGTCGTCGTCGAGATCGTAGCGCGACAGCGCTTCGCGTACGGCGTCGCGCATCGCGTCGCACCAGGCGTCGTGGACTTTCTCGACCCGGGCGCGGTACTCAGGGTGGTTCCACGCCATCGCCTGCAGCTCCCACCAGATCTTCTGATAGGGCCGGTCCTCGTCGAGATAGCGCATCGCCTGCCGCCATTTGTCGATGTAGGGGCCGGGCGCCGCGTACATCGCGCGCTGGCGGGCGATCAGGTCGCTGGTGAAGCGCTCGAGGACCTGGAGGAAGAGCTCCTCCATCGAGCCGAAGTAGTAATGAACGAGCCCGAGGTTGGCGCCTGCTTCCTCCGCCAGCTTCCGCGCCGTAATCGCGCCGTAGCCGACGTCCACCAGCAGCCGCTCGGCGGCGTCGAGAAGACGCTGCTGGGTACTGATGCGGGTGGATTCGGAAACCGTAAGGGATTTTGCTGACATCGAGATCGGTCGGATTTATACGCTCGTCTTAGTCGAACGTATAAATCCATCGGGGGGATGTCAACGGGGCTGTTACCCAGGAGAGCTGTTACCAGGGAGGGCTTTGCGGTGTCAAACTGCGTATTGCGGACTAACGGCATCGACAATCGCGGACTGATTGAGGGCCGACTAAGGGGTTTTCCGGAAACCTTTTGCCCCTTCTTCCACCATCAAAGGTCTGCCGCGCCTTTCGGCCCCATCGCAGCACCGGAGAATCGGATGATCCGCACCCTGTCCGTCACTTTGCTTGTTGCAACCCTGTCGACGAGCTCGGCTTGCGTCGCACAGCGGGCCGCTCCATTGACCGCCGAGCAGCGCGCGACGGTCATCGACTCCCTCGCCAGCGCGCTCAACGCGAGGTACGTATTTCCCGAAGTCGCGGCCCGCATGGACAGCGATCTCCACGCGCGCGCGACGCGGGGCGAGTTCGACAAGTCGACCGATCCGTCATCGTTCGCCCAGCTCCTCACCACCGACCTGCAGGCGCTGAGTCATGACCGGCATCTGCGTGTCCGCTTCGGTTCTCCGCCGCGGCCTGCCGGTCCCGCGAACCCGTCCGACGGCGCGAGCGGCATGTTCGGACGCACGGACTGGCTCGAGGACGATGTCGCCTACGTGGACATTCGCAGCTTCGGATTTCCCGCCGAGTCCGTACGCGAGGATGCGAGCCGCGTGATGAGCGAGGTGGCGGATGCCAAGGCGCTGATTATCGACCTGCGCTCGAATGGTGGTGGAGATCCTTTCACCGTCGCTCTGGTGGCGAGCTATCTCTTCGGCGACAAGCCGGTGCACCTCAACTCGCTCTACTTCCGGCCCGCCAACCGCACCGACGATTTCTACACCAACCCCAACGTCGATGGGAAGAAGTTTGGACCCGACAAACCGGTCTTCGTGCTCACAAGCGTCAGAACTTTCTCGGGCGCCGAGGAATTCGCGTACGACCTGCAGACCCAGAAGCGCGCGACCATCGTCGGCGAGACGACGGGGGGCGGCGCCAATCCGGGCGGACCGGTGCGGCTACCCTACGATCTCACGGTTTTCGTTCCCACCGGCCGCGCCATCAATCCGGTGACCAGGACGAACTGGGAGGGAGTGGGGGTCAAACCGGATGTGACGGCGGCGGGGGATGATGCGCTGGATGTTGCGCTGGGGATGGCTCGGAAGGCGGTTAGCAGGAGGCAGTAGTGCTGCGGACTAGGACCGGAGGCTTCTCGTTGCATCGAGACTTTAACCACTGCTGCGAGCGGCCCGCTTTAAGCGGACCGCCTCCGGCTTCCGCTTCCTGCCTCCAGCTTCCAGCGTTGCTTCCGGCTTCCCGCCTTGCTTCCAGCCTTGCGCCTCGGCTCCCCGCTTCCGCGTTCCGCTACCGCGTTCGCGGCAACGCGGTCGGGGGCAGGATGTTGTTCAGGCGCATGTAGTTCGCGAGCTGGCTGTAGTGATCGGCCATGTCGAGGGCGTGGAGCAGAACCATTCCCGAACGTGTCACGCTGCGTGAATTCCCACCGAAGGTGATGGTCACCTGCTCCGCCAGCGTCTTGTCATCGACCTGGTCCAGCGCTTTGTCGCAGAACGCAAAGGATTCGCGGAGACTCGCCATCAGCTTTGCCTTCGGCCATTTGGCCTTCACCGAATCAGCCGTCGACGTCTCGTCCGCCGGACGCGCGCCCTTCATAGCGCCGAAGGTGTTGCAGAAGAAGTAGTTGTCGTTGGCGACGTGCTGGGCGATGTCGCCGATGGTCATCTGCGCGGCGGTCGGGCGATAGCTGAACTTCGACTCGGGAATCGAATCGAGCGCCTGGCCGACATTGTGGTGCAGGTTGTTGATCCGCGCGCGAAACGACGCGGTGATCGGATTGGCGGTTGGCGCGGCGGTAGTCTGCTGGGCGGAGAGAGCGATCGGCGCGACGAGCGCCGCAATCGCAAGGCGGGAGATTTTCATGCGCACCTCGGGTGGCAAAGCGAAGGGCACATATAGTGGCGGCGTGTCCGGGTTTGCGCAACTTTCAATTCCCCATGGCACCCGCGTTTTGATCCCAGCCATTCTGAAGAGACTGCCGGCAGCGGCGGGATCGTTGTCGATCCTGTTCGCGGCGCAGGCGTGGGCGCAGGCTTCGCCGCCCGTCACGCCGGCGACAGTCATTCCAGTCGTGGCCGGCGATTCGCGCGAGATGATTCTGGCCAAGGCCGCGAACGTCATCCCCGCCCGGCAGCAGCTCGCCTGGCAGCGCGGCGAGATGATCGGGTTCGTTCACTTCGGAATCAACACCTTCACCGATCGTGAGTGGGGGACCGGGACCGAGAGCCCGGCGCTGTTCAATCCATCTGCGCTCGACGCTCGGCAATGGATGCGCGCGTTCAAGAGCGCGGGAATCGCCGAAGTCGTGCTCGTCGTAAAACACCACGACGGCTTCGTTCTCTATCCGACTCGCTACACCACTCACTCGGTGAAGGCGAGTCCGTGGCTCAAGGGGCAGGGCGATGTGATGCGCGCGTTTACGGATGCCGCGAGAGAAGCAGGGCTGAAGGTCGGCTTCTATCTGTCTCCGGCAGATCTCTACCAGAAGCAGCAAGGCATTTTCGGAAATCGGAGCGCGGCGCGCACGACGCGCATCCCGACGCTCGTTGCGGGCGACGATCGCCGGCCGCGCGAGTTCCTCACCTACGAGCTCGACGACTACAATCGCTACTTCATGAACCAGATGTACGAGCTGCTCACGGAGTACGGCCCGATCTCGGAAGTCTGGCTCGACGGCGCGCCGGCGGCGGGCAGCGGTCAACCGTACGCGTTCACCGCCTGGTACGACATCGTGCATCGTCTGCAACCGAACGCGGTGATCTTCAATCAGAACGTCCGCTGGGTCGGCAACGAAGATGGAAAGGCGCGGCAAACCGAATGGAGCGTCATCCCGCTCGCCAACGACTACAATCTCCAGCCGTCCGGCGATCTCACCGACGCCGACCTGGGGAGCCGCGCCAGGCTATTCAGCAACGGCGTCCATTTTCTGGCGTGGTACCCCGCCGAAGCCGATGTCTCGATCCGACCGGGCTGGTTCTGGCACGCCGCGCAGGACGTGCAGATCAAGTCGCTCGACAAGCTGATGCAGATCTACTACGCCACCGTCGGCCGCAACGCGGTGATGATGTTGAACGTGCCACCCGATCGCCGAGGCCTCTTCACCGACCGCGATGTACGGCGGCTGAAGGCATTCGGTGACCGCATCCGCGACGTGTTCAAAAGCAATCTTGCAGACGACGCGTGGAAATCGGCGCAGCGCGGCGCCAGCGGAAATCTGGTCGTCGATTTAAACCATCCGGTCGCCTTCAATCGGATCATGCTCGGCGAAGACATCGCCGGCGGTCAGCGCGTCGAGTCGTTCGCCATCGATGTGTGGACCGGAACGACGTGGAAGGAGATCGCCGCGGGTACGACCATCGGGTACAAGAGATTGTTCGAGACGAAGACCGTGCGCGCTCCGAAAGTGCGAATACGTATCCTCCAGAGTCGCGCACCCGCATCGATAACAAGCTTCGGCCTGTTTCTGGAGCGCTGAAACTTTCCTCTTGACGGCCCCGTTCTACATCTGTAGAATCTACACCTGTAGAAGCCAAATGAGGATTCGATGCCCGACCGACAGCCGCTCACCGAGCTACAGATCGCCATCCTTCGCCTGCTCTGGGACCAGGGCGAGCTCACCGTCGCCCAGATCTGGGAACAGCTCTACGCCGATCGGAAGCTGGCGCAGACGACCATCGCCACCATCGTCGCCCGGCTGCAGCGGCGTCGCATTCTCGCCCGACGCACCAAAGACCGACAGTTCGTCTATCGGGCCCTCGTCACCGAGGCCGATGTGCAGCATTCAATGGTGAGCGAGCTCACCGAGCGCCTGTTCGCGGGCGACGTCACCGCGCTGGTCAGCCACCTGCTCTCGGAGCGCGACATGACTCCTGGCGACCTCGCGCGCGTAAGGAAGATGATCAAAGACATTCGTCCCCGGACGGGAGAGTCCGTATGACCGGCAACGTTTCCTCTACCGCGCTCGCCTGGCTGCTCACCTACGCTATCCACAGCACCGTTCTGCTCGCCATCGTCTGGCTCCTCGCGCGCACTCGCCGGCTGTCGCCCGGCGCTTCCGAGCTTCTATGGAAGTCGGCGATGATCGGGGCGATCGTTACCACGAGCCTGCAACTGTCGCTCGATGTTCGGCCGGCGGGGACGGTGGTGTTGGGGGACGGGGGATGGGGGATGGGGGATGGGGGAAGTGGTGTGAGGGATGCGGTGCACGCATCACCATCAGCACTCGCCGCCCAGCCCGCCACCTCTCAGGTACCCCATCCCTCATCCCGCATCCCCCATCCCGCCGTCCTGATGCAGACAGGCTCCGAGCCCGCGAGCCAGCGTCCCGGCGCGATCACTACCTCTTCCGCCGCCGTCTTCACCTGGGCGCTCGTCGCGATGATCCTCGGCCTCACCTATGTCGCGCGCCGTTTGATCCTCGTCGGCAGGCTCGGCGATCGCCGCGATGTTTCCGACGGACCGATGTTCGAGCTGTTGATCGAGCTCGCCGGCGACGCCGGAGTGCCGACGATTCCGCGGCTTACTTCGACTTCACGCATCTCCAGCCCCGTCGCGCTCGGCATCGACGAGATCTGCGTGCCTGAGACTGCCCTCACCGAGCTTGATCTCGATCAGCAGCGCAGCCTGCTCGCCCACGAGCTCGCGCACCTCACGCGTCGCGACCCGGTCTGGCTCATCGTCGGCAGCCTCATCGAGCGCGTGCTCTGGATTCAGCCGCTGAATCGCATCGCCAATCGCGAGATCGCGACGTCCGCGGAATTTCTGTGCGACGACTGGGCGGTGCACCGCACCGGCTCCGGCCTCCCTCTCGCGCGCTGCCTCGCGCAAGTGGCCGAATGGATTCAGGCGTCGCCGCTCGGGGTTCCCGTCGCCGGAATGGCCGAAGAGCGCTCGCTGCTGGTGTCGCGGGTGTCGAGGCTCGTCGACGACTACAAGCCTGCGACCAAGTCGCGGCGCGGTCTCGCTGTAGGTGCGAGCGCGGTGCTCGTCGGCACCATTCTCGTCGCCCCGGGCGTGTCCGGCAAAGCGGCGAGCACTCTGCTGGCCGATGAGATCCAGACCACGCGCTCCGTCGGGCCCACTGCCGCGGAAGGCGTCAGCACGACCGTAGCGACTCCGCCGTCCGCGCAGGTTGCGACCGCCAGCTCTCAGGAGCCTGTTGCACGCCCGGATACCAACGCCGACACCGGCGTGGTGAGCGCGCTCATCGAGCGCCTCGGCGACGAGAACGCCGAAGTGAGAAGCGCCGCCGCGCGCTCCTTGGGACACATCAAGGATTCGCGCGCGGTGCCGGGATTGATCGGCGCGCTCAAGGATCGCGACCCAAAGGTGCGGGAGTCGGCGGCAGAAGCGCTGTCGGAGTTCGAGGATCCACGCGCCATCACCCCGCTCGCCGATTTGCTCAACGATCCGTCGAGTGACGTGAAGAAGAGCGCGCTGGAGGCATTATCTCATTTCGATTCGAATCTGCCGTCCACAGCGATCGTGCGACTGCTCAATGATCCCGATGACGACGTGCGGCACAATGCCGCACACCTTGTCGGGAAGATGCGTGACAGATCCGCAACCAGGGCGCTGTCGAGGCTGATCGCCGATCGGAACGCCGATGTCAGGGAGGCCGCTATCGACGCGATCGCCGAGCTCGGGGATCCAACAGCCGTGATAGCGCTGATGCCGGCGCTGTCCGACCCCAACCCCGACGTCAGAGAACGCGCGCTCAGCGCAATCGACGATCTCAAGGCGCCGATCCCGGCGGAAACGCTGGTCAACATGATGCACGATCGCGATGCCGATGTTCGGGAGCGAGCCGCGCAGCTGGCGGGCGATCGCTCGCTGGTTGCGGCCGTGCCGGCGCTGCGCCGGTTGCTCGACGATCCGAATGCCGATGTGCGCGAGCGCGCCGTCGAATCACTTGGCAACATCCCCGACGGCGCCGCCTACGATGCGTTGCGTGCAGCACTGACATCGAAGGACGCGAAGGTGCGCCGAGCGGCGGCCGAAGCACTTGGTGACCGGAGATGATCATGCGCACCCTCGCGGTACTTCTGGTGTCCGGCGTGCTCGGCGCCGGCGCAATCGGCGCGGCGGTGAAGTTGACGCCGGCGCCAGTGTCGGTCGCAGTCGATCATGACTGGGAGAAGTCTCGCCCTGGTCCCGACTCTGGTCGCGTCGCGATTCTCATCGACGCGCTCGGACGCACGGATCCGGTCGTGTGCGATCTGCTCGCGGACCAGCTGGGCAACTTCTGGATGGGAGGGGGACGAAACGGCGTCGGCAGACTGGCGGCCGCGCCTGCAACTCTGCAGGTCGCCAAGGATTCGATTCACGGCGCTATCACCGACCCGCGCGCGATCAACCGGTTGGTCGCCGAGCTCGATGGTCCGAACGCGTGCACGCGACGGGTCGCGAGCAAGCTGCTCGGCAACAGCAATGTCACGGCGGCGCGCCTGAACGGTCTCCTCACCGACGCATCGGCGAACGTGAGAGAGTCGGCGGCGATGGCTGCCGGTGCCGGAGAGAAGCGTGATGCCCTGCCTGCTCTCGAGCGCGCGCTAAACGATCGCTCGCCCGCTGTGGCGGCGATGGCGGCCTGGGCGATAGGTGAGATCGAGGATCATTCGTCGGTACCGGCGCTGCTCAGGCTCGTTCGAGATGGCGATGTGAAGGTCCGCCTCTCCGCGATCTGGGCGCTTGGGCAGATCGAGGATGCCCGCGCTGTTCCCGACATCGTTGCGGTGCTTCGCGATGGAAATCCGGCGATCAGGGAGATGGCGGCGGACGTGCTTGGCGATATCGAGAAGGAGGAAGCGCGCGAGCCATTGGAGCGCGCACTGGCCGGCGATGCCGACGCAAAAGTTCGGGCGGAGGCGGCGGAGTCACTCGGGCAGATCAGCTCCCCACTGTCGGGGGCGGCGCTCGGGAAAGCGTTGTCGGACGCCGACATCACCGTGCGCCGCGCCGCAGCGGAGGCGCTCGGCGATCTCGACGAGCTTCGCGTTGCGCCAAGTGGGCTCGTTGCCGCGCTTTCAGCAGGCGATCCCGAGCTGCGCTATCACGCCGCGAGGGCGCTCGCGGAGATTCACGATCCGGCGACGACTTCGGCGCTGATTGGCATTCTCTCGAGCCCGGACGCCGAGCTGCGGAAGGATGCAGTGGAGGCGCTGGGAGAGATCGGGACTGCGCCCGCGGTCGATGCGATCACGAAAGCTTTGACCGATCGCGATCCGGAAGTTCGGAAAGCGGCGGCAGAGGCGCTCGGTGATATCAAGGATGGGTAGCCAGTCAGTGGTGACTGGGTACTGCGACCAACTGCATTTAGAATTGCGCACTAACTGTAACGCGGACAGCGAACGATTGCCCTGCAGTCAGAGTTACAGTTAGTCAGCAATCAGCAATGCATTTGGTCGCAGTACGCCAGTTCGAATACAATCTCGACTCACACACCGACTACAGCCGTTCCCCACTGTGATTTTAGTCTGACGCGGTGTCTATTTGATAATATGGACACCGCCTACGATTTCTCCTCGCGCCGCGTCGACATCCAGCGGGAGCTGAGTGCGTACATCAGCTTCAAGGGAGATTGCGAGGAAGCGTTCAGGTTTTACGAGGAAGTGCTGGGCGCGAAGCTGGGTCTGATGTTCCGCTACGCCGACTCGCCGATGGCGGATGTTGTTCCCGCGGGCTGGGACACCCGCATCATGCACGGCAGCATCACCATTGGCGCACAACGACTCGAAGGCGCTGACGTTCCGCCCGAGCGCTACGACGAGCCGAAAGGCTTTTCGCTCTCGCTCAACGTGCCGAGCGCGAGCGAGGCGGAACGACTTTTCGAGAGGTTGTCCGAGGGCGGAAGAGTCGTGTACGCTATCGAGAAGACGTTCTGGTCCGAGCGCTTCGGGATGGTCGTCGATCGGTTTGGGATCCCGTGGATGATCAACTGCGAGACGCCGGGCTGAGACATCATCGGCCGGTCTCCCTGATGTACTTGATGCGCGGTGGCGGGCCCTTCGATCCAGCGACGAGATAAGCGAGAACGATCATCCCGCTGGGAAGCCTCTTCACATCGCTCAGCACCAGCTTGGTTGTAGCACCCGCCGGAAGCAGCGGGATGCCGGATCCAATAAGCACCGGATTGACCGCCACTTCCACTGTGTCCACGAGGCCGGCGTCGAGCAGATAACGAAACAGCTCGCCGCCGCCGAACAGCCAGATATCGCGGCCGCTCTTCTCTTTCAGCGCTGACACGACTGCGCGCGGATCTTCGTTCACGATGCGCGCGCCATTCGCCGTTCCGGCCGGCAGAGTGTGCGAGAACACGATCACGTCGATGCCCGGCATCGCCACGCTTCCCGCTCCGGCGAGGCCGACCTCATAGGTCTTCCGGCCCATCACCACGGTATCGAATTCCTTGTACAGTGCGCCGAAATCGACCGCGGGGTCTGGGACGATCCAGTCGTACTCGCCGTTCGGACCGGCGATGAAGCCATCAAGGGTCATCGCCACCTGGTAGCGAAGGAGGCGGCTCATGAGGGAAACTCGTACGAGAGCGGGCTGGTTTCAACCGTGGGATTGGGATCCAGGATTGATGACTATTTGATTGAGACCCGAGGACCAATGGCTCCTCAAGAACGGAGGACGTGCAACAATCCCTTCCACGCGTTATTCTCTCTTGCCATGAAAGAGCGCTTCAACCCTGCCATCGCCCTCTTTTCGGTGACGCTCGCCTGCGTCGGCTGCGCCAGTGGGCAGGCCGCCGTCAACCGCCAGCAATCAACAGGCGCTGCAACAGCCCCGGTCGCGGCTGCATCGGACACCGCGGCGCCGCTCTACACCCGCGCCGATATCGAATTCATGGATGGCATGATTGCCCACCACGCCCAGGCGCTCTTGATGGCGAGCTGGGCGGATTCTCACGGCGCCAGTCCCACCATCCGCACTCTCACCGACCGGATCACCAACGCCCAGAAGGACGAGATCGTCGCGATGCAGAAGTGGCTGCGCGACCGCCATCAACCCGTGCCCGAGCCCGATCCGCACGGGATGACGATGGACATGGGCGGAATGCACCACGAAATGCTGATGCCCGGCATGCTCACCGACGATCAGTTGAAACAACTCGACGCCGCGCGCAGTAAGGAGTTCGACCGGCTGTTCCTGGTCTTCATGATCCAGCACCATAAAGGCGCCGTGACCATGGTCGACAACCTGTTCGCCACCAACGGCGCCGCCCAGGACATCACCGTCTACAAGATGGCATCGGACATCAGCGCGGATCAGACGACCGAGATCGCCCGGATGCAGAAGATGCTGGCGGCGATGGTGTTCGACTCCCAGGCGCAGTAGCCAACTCCCGTTGCATTGCTGTTTCAGGACATCGCGTCAATCACGTTCAGAGGAACTCAAATGAGCTTGAATCTCCCCACCCGCAATTCACTGCCGGCGCTCGCGACAGCGCTGGCGGTCACGGCACTGGCCGCGTGCGCACCGGCGACTTACTCGCCGTCCACGTCGGTTCCATCGACGGTGACAGGCAACATGTCCACCGCCGCGCCGACTCCCGATCCGCGCATTGGACTCCGCCCCGGCGCCTACGACGCCCAGGAAGCAGTCTGGAATCTCAAAGTCGTTTCGTCGACCAAGCCTTCCGAGAAATTCGTCAACGGCATCAACTCCGATCTCGCGTTCCTCGGCAACTACGTCTTCCAGGGCAGCTTCAGCGGCTACCAGGTCTGGGACATCTCGAACCCGAGCCAGCCCGTCGTCAGGACCGCGTACTTCTGCCCCGGGTCGCAGAGCGACGTCTCGGTCTATCGCAATCTGCTGTTCGTCTCCGGCGAGGACCTGAGCGCGCGTCTCGATTGCGGCGCCGAAGGCGTGAAGGATTCGGTCAGCAAGGCTCGCCTGCGCGGCATTCGCATCTTCGACATCAGCGACATCGGCAATCCGAAGAACGTCGGCAACGTGCAGACCTGCCGCGGCTCGCACACCCACTCGCTGCTCGTCGATCCCAAGGATCCCGAGAACGTCTATGTCTACATCTCCGGCTCCGCGCCCGTGCGCTCGTCCAACGAGCTCGCCGGCTGCGTAGCGCTTTCACCAGACAAGGATCCCAACTCGGCGCTGTTCCGCATCGAGGTGATCAAGGTTCCGCTCGCGCACCCCGAGCAGGCGGCGATCGTGTCCTCGCCGCGCATCTTCAATGACCTCAAGGGTCCGCCGACCCACGGCGAGACCGCCGCCGAGAAAGCTGAGAAGGCGCAGGAAGTCGCCGAGGTAAGGAGGAAAGGCGGTTACGTCGCAACGATTTTCGGCGAGGAAGAGATCGCGCCCGACGCGTGGGTCGCCGGCCAGCTGGCGACCATCGTAAAGGAGCGCGGCGGAACTGGCAATCCGACCGCCGCGGACAGCGCGGAATTGCACAAGCGGCTGCCCGACATCATTCGCAAGATGCTGGGTGGCGCGGACCCGAACGGTCCGCGGCCAGCGGGTAACGGTCCGAGCCAATGCCACGACATCACGCTTTATCCGGCGATCGGCAGAGCGGGCGGTGCGTGCGGTGGCTACGGGTTGCTGCTCGACATTACTGATCCCGCGCATCCCGTTCGTTTGAATGCCGCGGCGGATTCCAACTTCTCGTACTGGCACTCGGCGACCTTCAACAACGAAGGAACGAAGGTTCTGTTCTCCGACGAGTGGGGCGGCGGCATGCAGCCCAAGTGTCGCTCGACCGATCCGAAGGAGTGGGGCGCCGACGCGATCTTCACCCTCGCGGGCAGCGCGATGAACTTCCAGAGCTACTACAAGCTTCCTGCTCCGCAGACCAAGAACGAGAACTGTGTCGCGCACAACGGCTCGCTGATTCCGATTCCGGGCCGCGACATCATGGTGCAGGGTTGGTATCAGGGCGGAATCTCGGTCTTCGACTGGACCGACGCGGCTCACCCGCGTGAGATCGCGTTCTTCGATCGCGGTCCGGCCGACACCACCCTCAAGCTGAGTGGCTCGTGGTCGGCGTACTGGTACAACGGCAACATCATCAGCTCGGAAATCACCCGCGGTCTGGACATCTTCCAGCTGGTGCCGAGCGCGTTCATCTCGCAGAACGAGATCGACGCGGCGAGGACGGTGCACTTCGACTACTACAATGTCCAGGGCCAGCAGAAGATCGTCTGGCCGCCGTCGTTCGCGCTCGCGCGTGCGTACGTCGATCAGCTCGAGCGGAACGGCGGGCTGGCGTCGCCGCGGATTTCTGCGGTGCGTCAGGCGCTGACTGCAGCGGAGGGACGGTCGGGCAGTGCGCGGTCGAGTGCGTTGAGCTCGCTCGCGGCGCAGCTGGATAGTGATGCAGCTAGCGCGCGTGATGCAGCGAAGGTGCGCGCGTTGGCGGCAGCAGTAAGAGATCTGGCGAGCTAGATCGGCACCGGCGAGAGATAAACGAAGGCCGCGACGATTTGTCGCGGCCTTCGTTGTTTCAGCGCTTTAACGGCGTATTAGTAAACTGTTCGAGGCATGCATCTCGCGTTTAGCAGGCGCATGAAATGGCTGCCCGTACTTGTACTCGCTAGCACCATCGTTGGCAACGGCTGCAATGCCTGCGGCCCCGAGCAGCACGCCATCACCGCGACGGCGCCGAACAACCTTACTCTGGGCGGTGATTTCGGAACGCGGCAGGTTCAGTACATCAACAGGCGGCTGACCCAACCGCCCGCGACCCGCGAAGACTTCCAGTTTCTGTTCAGCACCCTCGATGGATTGGCGCAGGGCGAAGGAGTTGCTTTCACGCTCGCCGGAACCGACGCCCAGACCCAGGAGATCGCTACCTTGGTGCTCGGATTGCCCGTGGCGCTGCGGCAGGGCGATACCTACGCTGTCGGCAGTACGTTTCATGTCGACGTCAGCGCACCGAGCGAAGCTGGATTTTGGGGACCGCACGATCTGCAGCAATCGGGCAAGGCTGATGTCGCGTTCGTGATTGCGACCTACACTTTCCCGCCCGTGACGTACACTCCGACGTTTACGGCGCTGACGTCGAGTGGAACCATCCAGGTCACCGACCGCTCGCCCGGGCACCTTCAGGTGCACCTCGACCTGAGATTCACCGACGCGAACGGCAACGTCAGAACTCTCACCGGCGACGGGCTGGTGGATAACGAGCGGTTCGCGGCATTGTGTAACTGAGTCGCCCAGATGTAAAGTCAGGAGACATCGCGGGGACACGTAACGTGAGTGATCGACAGATGCTTGCCGCATTCGTTGGACTCCTGATATTCGGTGGCTGCTCCCCCGACCCTGCCCATCCGCCTGCACCCACACCTCTGCCGGCGACGACGGCGATCGTGGGCGACACGTCGACACCAGTTAGACCAGCTACTCCTCCTGGACCAGATACTGCCGCAGTCGATGCGGTGCCCATCGTCTCGCAGGCGACCCTCGACGGGACTCGGTGCGCCACCCCGGATACGGCGCGCAAAAGCGGCGGCATGACCTTTATCGATTCACTCGAGATCGTGGCATTGCCCAGCTCGAACGGAAAGGCGTCGCGTGCATGCGGTGAGCTGCGTATTCGATTGTTGAACGGACGAACCGCGCTGTTCACGGACGACACTGTCGCCAGCCCTCACTTCGGATTGTCTCGGTACGCGGGATACCAGCAGACGATCCACTCCCATATCGTCCACCACTACAACTACGAAGGCAGCGGCGCCTGGATCGTCGTCGACGATTCCACAGGAGATTCGAGAATCGTATTCGGGATGCCAGTTGCTTCACCCGACGGACGGCGGTTCGTGCTGACTTCGATGGCTGACGAAGCCGGTTACGATCCCGGCATGATCGAGATCTGGCGAATCGTCAACAGACGTCCGGAGAAGGAATTTTCCTACGATACCGGGAGCTCGCCCTGGCAAGCGTCCGACCCGGTGTGGCTTGACTCCTCCACCATCGATTTCATCAAGAACACCTACACCAGCATGAGCGAGCCCGACATTGAATCCCGGGGGCGCATCGTAAGATCCGGAGCGACCTGGACCTTCGCGCCCGATCCGGCGGTGACGGCGAACCCAGTTGGAGTGTGGCGCGGATCGTCGGTGTGCACGCGAGTGGGCACATCGCCGTGCAACGATGAGATCAACGTGTATCGCATCGCACGAGTCGCCGGCGGCGACAGCCTCTCCGTCGATGGCCGCAGGGTCGTCAATGGCGAGGAAGTCGAGATGGGCGTGCTCGGCTGCCACATGCGAGGCGTCATTCAATTCAGCTGCCCGATGCCAAACGGCGTTTGGTACTTCACCGTCCGCGGCGACAGCCTCCTTGGCGAGGATATCGCGCCCGACCACAGCCCATATCGACGCGTTCGCGCCGCTCGCTCCCGCTAAATCGATCCCGCCCGTTCAAACCTTCCCCGGTTCCAATCGATCCAATTGCAGGGGCCATCTGCCGTTCCCCCAACACCCTGCTCCGGAGTACCAAATGCCGCGACTCACCCGAATCCGTCCCGCAATTCTCAGCCGGCGTTTCTCGCCAGCGTTCTGCCTCCTTCTCATAGCCGCGTTCTCGGCCAGCGCCATTGCCCAGACACCAGACAAGGGTGAGTGGCGGCTCTACTACGACGCGTCGCGCCCCGAGCGCGTCCAGCTCGTATTCGAGCACTACGAGAACGGAATGCGCCGGCATGGATCGACCTCCTACGGCGTGCGCCCGACGGAATTGCGCGGGCTGACTCAGTCGCAGCTCTCATCCTTTGACGGACCAGTACGCTTTCAGCTCGTGCGCGACGCCGGCACCTTCAACTTCGATGGAGAATTGCGCGACGGGCGCGGCACCGGCTTCTTCACCTTCGCGCCGGATTCGCGATTCCCGGAACAGCTTGCCTCGCGCGGCTACGAGCGCCCGACCAGCGAGCAGCAGTTCTGGCTCGCCATGCACGACGTCGGCTACGCGATGCTCGACGAGCTGCGCAGCGACGGATACGAGCGACCGTCAGTCAACCAGCTCGTCGTAATGGGGATGCACGGCGCCAATCTCGACTACATGAGATCGCTGCGCGCCGCCGGCTATCGCGTCGGCAGCACCCGTCGGCTCGTCACGCTGCGCGATCACGGGGTCTCCGAAGATTTCATCAGTGATCTCTCCGACGCGGGCTACAAAGATCTTTCCCTCGATGATCTCCAGGACCTGCGCGATCACGGTGTCACTCCCGATTTCATTGCGGCGCTCCGGAAATACGGCTTCACCAATCTCACCACCGACCAGCTGCTCGCCGCGCGCGACCATGGTGTCACCGAATCGTTCATCGCGGATTTCCGGGAGATGGGCTACACCAATCTCAGCCTTCGTGATTTCGTCAGGATGCGCGACCACGGCGTCACCCCCGGATTCGCGCGGCAAATGCGCTCGTCCGGCGGCGGACTCGTCGGTGTCGAAGAGCTGATTCGCCGCCGAGATCGCGGGGATTACTGACGGAGGTAGCTCTTCGCGATCATCATGTGCACGCCGACGTTGCCGTCGACGAGCTGGGTGACGCGCAGGTCAGCCGCCATCGACGCCGCCTGGTACGCCTGCGCCTCGGTGATTCCTTTCTTCTCCTGAAGCAGCTTCACCATCTCGCGGATCGCCGTCTTCGTCGCGACGACCAGCGACGTATCCGTGCCCATGGTGATCCAGTGCGTCGGCGTCTCGGCGCGCGGCCACTCGAGCTTCATGTCCTTGCGCACGACCACCTGCACGCGGCCGCGCAGATTGGTCTCGATCGCGGTTTGATCGACCTCACCATCGCCCTGCGCGGCGTGGCCGTCGCCGATCTCCAGCAGCGCGCCTTTGACGAAGACAGGTATATAGAGTGTCGTCCCCGCAACGAGCTCCTTGTTGTCGAGATTGCCGGCGTGCCGCGACGGCGGATTGCTGCTCACTCTGCCGAGTGATGGCGCGGGCGCCACACCGATGGAGCCGAAGAATGGATGGAGGGGCACCACGATCCCGGGCGCGACTTCGGCGGTCATGTGCGCGCGATCGAGATGGACCAGCGTGCTGACCCGCGAGCCCGGGGGCCCGCACAGCTCGGGGACAAATCCGCGGCAGCCGTTGTACGCGTAGTCGATTGGGAGGGTGATCGACTGCAGCCTGACCTCGAGCACGTCACCCGAATCCGCGCCATCGACGTAAATGGGACCGGTGAGGATGTGGCCCCCGGGTCCGCGCAGCGAGCCGGTATCCCGCGCGACGATGTCGCGCAGCGCCTGCGGAACATCCGCCGGCTTGACGCCGAGTCGTTCCAGGCCGGTCGGAGTATTGGTGAGCATCGTCTCGACTTCGACGATGTCGCCGGACTTGATGCGGAGCGCCGGTTTCGCTTCCGACCAGTAATAGCCGTACGCGACGGTCGTGGGCGTCGCGGGCAGCCGATGGACGGTCTGCGCGGAGCTGACGTCTACGGCAACGAATGCGATCAACAGAATGGCTGCAGTTTTCATTCGTCAAATCTCGGTTTTAGGTCCCCACACTTCAACTTCGGTCATGCCGACCGCGGCGCCGCGCTGCGGCTCGAGTATCACCCGGATTCGCGATATGGTTTGCCGCGCGAGCGAGACCACGTTCGCGCGATGACCCGTGGGGTTTGCGGGCTTGCGTTCTCGCACGGGAGCGTCGACCCACGCGTTGCCGTTCCACACCTGGACCGCGTATCTCGCCGGTGCGCGCACCGCCGCGCCCGGTCCATCGTCGAGGAAGTAGAGCTTGAGCTGTTCGACGACTCGCGGCGTGCCGAAATCGACCGTCACCGTGTCGCGCGCATTCTGGGAGCCGACCGTCATCCAGCGATTGGGTGGCGACACATGATACCAGTAATTCCCATCTATGAGACGTGTTACAGGAGATTTTTCCGCGCTGAATGATGCGTGGACCGACGGATACGCTCCCGCTCCATTGTTGACGGCGAAGTTGACCAACGGATCGGGACGGGGTCGCAATAGCGGCGGTCCAAGCAGCGCAACCGCGCGAGTGAGATGCGCGCTCCGCGCAATCGTGCGGCCGTC
>CAMLDY010000038.1 GCA_946478895.1 uncultured Gemmatimonadota bacterium | reverse complement strand
GCCAGGAGGGAGTCGAACCCCCGACCCACAGCTTAGAAGGCTGTTGCTCTATCCAACTGAGCTACTGGCGCGTGACGGAACGAAAGCTAGCGAGCACCGGGATTCTAATCAATCGCTCGGGACACCGCGCGATTCCGAAGCGGCTATCAATCGCCCGATGCAAGACTCTCGGCGAGGACACGCTGCAAGCGTCGGGTGAGCTCGCCGGGCTTGCCGTCGCCTACCGGGCGGTCATCAAGCTTGACGACCGGCATCACATCGGTCGTGGTGCCCGTCAGAAAAAGCTCGCTGAGCCGAGGAATTTCTTCTTCCCTGATCGGAGTTTCATCGATTGCGATGCCAACGTCGCTGGCAAGATCTCTCAGCACGGAGCGAGTGATACCGGGCAGAATGTGAGTGTCGCACGGATGGGTGCGCAGGGATCCGTTCACCACTCCAAAGAAGTTGGTCTTCGCGCCTTCGGTCACGATGCCGTCGCGGATCAACATTGCCTCGAACGCGCCGCGCTCCTTCGCCGCCTGAGAAGCAAGTACGTTGGGTAGCAGGTTGAGAGTTTTCAGATCGCAGCGTCCCCAGCGCAAGTCCGGATGAGAGATCGCCGTTGCGCCGGTGCGCGCAAGATCCGCATAGGGAGTGAATCGCGCGACGGAGACATAGACCGTCGGTTGAATGTCAGACATTGGGAAGTTGTGGACGCGGGTCGTGGCTCCGCGGGTGACTTGCATGTAGACAGTCGCTTCCCCGTTCACCAGATCGTTTTCCTTGAGCAGCTGTCTGCCGATCTCGGCAAAGCGTTCGGGCGTGTCGCCGCCGGAAAGAGTGATCCGGATCCCGTCGAGACTGCGGCGAAGCCGGTCATTGTGGAATTTGCTGGCGAACAGCCGACCATTGATGGCGCGGATGACTTCATAGACGCCGTCACCGAACACGAACCCGCGGTCTTCGACCGAGACGCGTGCCTCGGCGCGTGGAACGAAGCTTCCATTCACATAAACGATGTCTTTGGCGGTCATTGCAATCGGATTGTTTGGCTAAAGATGCGTCGGTCTGGCGTCCGCGGCTGGCCTGGTGCTCAACCCTTGATGCCCGACGCCGTGTACTGGCAGCCGCTGGTGCCGAACATCGGCGTGAAGCCAGGCCCGGGATCGGTGAGCGTGCCGCTAAATGTACCGTTGGAGGACATGGTGCCGCGCAGCTCCATGGCCGACGTGCTTCCTGCACTCGAGCTCAGAAAGAGGTCGGTGAAGCCATCGGTGAGGCGAACCGATCCGCTGAGCGGTCGGATCAGCGTCGTCGGAGGGTTCTGCCAGCTGCTGGTGCCGGCGTTCACGGTACCGTCAGAGGCGACGTCCAGGGTCGCGGTGAGAACCTGGCCGTTGGGCAGCGCACCCCCGGTGCACGCAAGAGTGGCCGTCTGCTGCACGGTGAACGACCAGCTGCCCGAGGCCTGGGCCTGAGTGACAGCGCCGCCGCCACCGCCTGTCCCGAAGATGTCGTCGGTTGTTGTCTCACAGGCGGACGCAAAGACTAGCAGACACAAACAAAGAAATGCTGGTCGCACATAACCTCCGGTGGTCGGCGCGGGATGCGCTCTGCGTCGAGCGTGCAATTCGTTTGCCGTGACGCGGGCGGCGGAAACCCGAACTTGCTGCTATCGTAAGGTTGCTGTGCCTCACCCAAGAGAGCGAAATGCAGCCAGATCCGAACTTCATCGTCCAGCAGGTTTTCTCCTGGGTAATTCCAGGCGTCGTAACGTTGGTACTGGGTCTTCCGATCGTGCGACTGATCACGAAGTGGCTCGAGCCCAGGCCGGTGCCGCCACGGGAGCTCGGCGCGATCAATCTCAGACTCGAGAAAATCGAGACAGCCGTCGATGCGATCGCTCTGGAGGTGGAGCGGATCTCGGAGTCCCAAAGATTCACAGCTCGACTTCAGTCCGAGCAGACCAGCAGACGTCTGCCTGATGCGAGCGACGCGGCCCGTTAGGATCTGGAAACGAAGAAAGGGAGCGTCGGTGACGCTCCCTTTCTTCATCTATCCGGTCAGATCGATTACACGCAGGTAATCAAACCGTTGGTCATGTCGCAGGTCTTAGCAGACTGCGAGTGCGTAGCTGTCGCGCTCCAGGAAGGCGGCGGGCCGGCAACGTTGGTGACGACGATCGTGACGTTCTGCGACGGCGTGAAGCCCTGGAGGGGCGCGGCCATCGTCGCGGTTCCACCGAAGTAGGCGCCGCCGTTGTCGGCAGCGTACTGCTCTTCGTAGGTCGCGAGGTTACGAAGGTCGGACTTCATCTGTGCGACGTAAGCCTTGTCCTTCGTATTTGCAAATTTCGGAATCGCAATCGCGGCAAGGATGCCGATAATCACGACGACGATAAGAAGTTCGATGAGAGTAAAACCCTTCTTGCTGCTCATTGGGAAAGTCTCCGGAATCGGTTGGCGACGGCGAGGGGCTGTGGCAAGACACCAAAAGACTCGATCATTCTCGCTTGTGCACCACCCTATCTAGCAAGCACATTGCCACCGGCTGGCGCCATTGCAACCGACCTTACTACAACAAGTTACGTACGTAGTTTAAAGTGGTTTAGTAGGAGAATTCCTTGCAAATTGCAAGGCCGAATGCAATCTGCTGAAGCAGTCCGGTAATGCGGATTCAGAGGCCCGGCAAGCCCAGATTTCACGATCTCCCGAGTGCGCGAAAAACCTGTTTCGCGGCGTGAAATCCGCTCGCAATGGCCCCATGCACGGTGCTTGTCTTTCCGTCCTTGTTGGCTGCCTCTCCAGCAAAGAAGAGCGTGGACTCGACCGGTCGTGACAACCGCGCTCCAACGTCGCTGCCGCCCACCAGGGAGTAAGTGTAGGCGCCGCGCGCAAAAGGATCGCGGCTCCAGTTGTGGGTGAAGATCGCAACGAGATGGTGCCTGACTGTTCGTGGATCGATCCCGAAGGCCAGGGCGAGCGCGCGCACCGCCGTGTCGCGCGCGTCGGCACGCGCGCGTTCGAGCCTGAGAGCGGCTGGACCCCCGGCCCATGCCGTCACGAGTCCAGAGCGCAGTGGATATGATGTCCACCACACCGGGATCTGAAGACCGCGCGCGTGCAGAAAGGCGAGACGCTCGAGGTGCTGTGTTCGTCTCGCGCTCACCAACTCAGTGACGGGGGAATCAAGGAGAATCTCGATTTTCTGGACGTGTCCCATCGCGGCACAGTCCGCGGCGGCTCGTACGGTCGGGATCTCGGGAGAAAAGTCGATCGAGCCACGCCCTTTGGCACCAGACTGAAGCAACGGCAGTGGAACCGTAATGATCGCGGCTGCTGCGCGGATAACCGGATTCGAACCGCCTTTGCGCATCTTGACCGTCACCTCTACCCTGCCCCGCGACCAGTCGACCGCCGCGACTGGTTGCCGCAGTCTGATCGACCGATGTAAGTCAGCCGCCAACTCGGTGACAATTGCATCGTAGCCGGCGACGACGCGCCGCAGTCGCTGCTCCTCTGGGTCCTCACCGGGATTCCCACCTTCCGCGATCGCACGCTCGCTGATCCGGTTCAATTCGGCGGCGTGAAATCCTTCGACGAACTCGCGGACGAGTGTGCGATCCGCCGCGAAGCGCTTGCCGCCCGGCTGGTCGGCGAGAAATTCGGACAGCGATCGGTCGGGGACGCGTCGCTTGTCGGTCTGGCCCAGAATGCGATCAAGGCGATCCCAAAAATCCGCGACCCTCGACATCCGTCCGCGCGCGGATGCCCAGCGATCGCCTTTGACATCGACGAGAGTGTGGCCGGCCCGGTCGGCGATGTCGTTCACTTCTTCGGCTGCGCCGTGGAGAAATTCCGCGCCGAGCTCGATGGGGAGCGGTGACCGCGGATCGTGACGGGTGAAAATCCGTCCGCCGATTCGGTCGCGAGCCTCGAGGACTATTGTCCGAACACCCCGCTTGCGGAGGAATGACGCAGCTGCGAGGCCCGACGCGCCGGCGCCAACGACTACAACGTCCGCGTTGATCGTTCTTTTCTGGGACATGGCGCCCAAGCACTGCAAGAAAAAACCCCGCAACGAGAAGTTGCGGGGTTTTTGGTCTCTAAAATCGGGGCGCCCGGATTTGAACCGGGGACCTCCTGCTCCCAAAGCAGGCGCGATACCGGGCTACGCTACGCCCCGTGGTGACGGCAAGTTACTATATCCGGCCGGAGTCGCGCAACGCGCCCAGCAACGCTCGAAACGCGCGGCTGCGATGACTCGCGGATGCAGTGCGTTCGAGTGGCGATTCGGCGAACGTCCCGCCGAGGTCCGGCGCCTCGAAGTAGGGATCGTAGCCGAATCCACCCTTTCCCCTCGGTGTGGTCAACACGCGGCCTTCGATCACGCCGCGCCGCAGAACTTCGCCAGCATCGTCTTTATAGACGGCGGCTGCGACGTAGCGGGCCGTGTCGGTGAAGGTGTCACCCGCCGACGCGCGGACCTCGTTCATTCGCTCCACCAGCTTTGCGTTGTTCGCGGCGTCGATCGCTCGTGGACTCGCAGCGACGTGACCCGACCACCTCTTGCTGTACACGCCCGGCTCGCCACCGAGTGCGTCGACGCACATCCCTGAATCGTCCGCAAAGGTAGGACGCCCGCCCGAGAGCTCGAAGAAGTAGCGCGCCTTTGCGAGCGCGTTCTCCTCGAAGGTTTCGAACTGCTCAAGGTGATCCTCTTCGTCGGTTTCCGGGATTCCCAGCTCGGCGAGATCGATTACCTGGAGACCATAGTCGGCGAAGATCGCGCGCATCTCAGCCAGCTTTCCCTGGCTGCGCGTGGCCAGGAGGAAGCGCATGTCTCTCACTCGGAGAGGGCTTTGACCTGGGCGGAGTCGAGCGTGCGGATTCCGGAAATGGCGAGCTCGAGAAGCTGGTCGAGCTGAGCCCGGTCGAAGGTTCCGTGCTCGCCGGTACCCTGGACCTCGACGAATTTGCCTTCACTGCTCATCACAACGTTCATGTCGACCTCAGCTCGGACATCTTCCTCATAGTCGAGGTCGAGGCGTGGCTCCCCATCGATGATTCCGATGCTCACCGCCGCGACCCGACGCTTGACTGGCGACCCAGCCAGCTTGCCGCTCTCTACCATCCAGTCAAAGGCATCGACGATCGCGATCGCGGCGCCGGTGATCGCCGCGGTGCGGGTTCCGCCGTCGGCGACGAGCACGTCACAATCCAGCTTGACGGTGAATTCGCCAAACCGGAAATCGTCGAGCATCGCCCGCACGCTCCTGCCGATCAGCCTCTGAATTTCCTGGGTGCGGCCGCCGAGCTGGGCGCGCTCGCGGGCGGTGCGGGTGCGAGTCGCCCGAGGCAGCATCGCGTACTCCGCCGTGAGCCAGCCTTCACCGCTTCCCCGCTTCCAGCCCGGCACTCCATCTTCGACGGATGCGGTGCAAAGAACGCGCGTCGCACCGAAGGAGATGAGACACGATCCCTCCGCGTATGGGGCAACACCGCGCTCGAGGGTGATCGGACGAAGCTCCTCCGGGCTCCGGCCTGTTCGTTTCGATTTACTTGCTTTCACCAAGTCTCCCGATGATTGCAGTCGTTGAATGTCCAGGCGTGATCGGCACAACCACCACCGTACCGCCCCAGCTCTTTACTTCGCTGGCCCCGACGATGGTTGCCTCAGAGTAATCGCCGCCCTTCACGATCACGTCAGGTCTGAGCTGCTTAACCAGGTTGAGTGGCGTGTCTTCCGGAAATATCACCACGAGGTCAACGCACTCGAGTGCCGCGAGAACGTACGCGCGATCGCCGTCGGTACGCACCGGTCTCGTGGGGCCCTTGAGTCGGCGGACTGATTCGTCGCTGTTGATTCCGACGATCAGATAGTCGCCGGCAGCCCGCGCGGCATTCAACACGTCGATGTGGCCGCGGTGGAGTAGATCGAACACGCCGTTGGTGAACGCGACCCGGCCCTTTTTGCCTTGTCTCCAGCGCGTCGCCTCGGACCAGGTCGCAACCTTGGTCGCGGGATCTCTGGGGCTCAGAGTCTACTCGCCGCCGTGGGGTGGAAATGGAGCACCCGCTCCTTGTTGAACGGGAGTTTAACGACGACGTCGTAATCGCTGGAAATGGTGATCACGTCAGGACTACGATCGACGGTGACCTGCTCGGCGCCGGGGGGAAGCTCCAGGGAGTCTGCCAACGCCGCCAGGCGAGTGGTGATCTGGTCGTCGGTCTTGGTCGAGGCAAAGCGAGCTTCCTGTCCCATCGCATCCTTGAACTGATAGTAACGGAAATAGGCTTCGCCAAAATCAACGGCGGCGTACGCCGCGATGGCGAGAACGAGCAACACGATGAGACAGCCGAGTCGACTCTCTCCGCGCCGGTTTACCACTGCGATTGTGCTCCGTCGATCACGTCGGTGACGATGTGGTCGATCGCCTGGCGCCGGCCTTCCGGTTCCCCGCGTTCCTCGTACTGACCTTCGGCCAGCAGTCCCTTCCGCTGCCACAGGGTCTTGCCCGTCACCTGATCGATCATCTCGATGTCCACAACCAGCTGCAGCATCCGCTTCGCCGTGGTCGCAGCCTTGTTGTTGGCGCTGTAGCCGATCGGGATGTCGGTTTCGTAGCGCTGGATTACACCGCGGACAATCGCGTTGGCTTTCGACTCCGACGCATCGCGCAGGCCGAGGCGGTCTCGCAACCGCGTTCTCAGCGCGTCGGTCAGCTCGCGTGGGAGCTCAGGTGTTGCCGTCTGGTTCTCGAAAGGAAGGATGGCAACCGTCCTTATATGAGAGGGCAGCCCGCCTCCCGTAAAGCTGTACGGAAAGCAAGCCGCCATCGCGACAAGAACAAGACTATAAGTGCCAGATCGACGCATCGAAAGATCCGGGTTGTTCTCTCAGCACGGTCAGGCGAAGGGTTCGCCGGGCGCCGGGCCGTTCGTAGGTGACGACGCTATCCGACGAACGATTCATACTCTCGATGATCCGGTCACCCGATACGTGCTGGACGCTGAGCAGAGTGTCGCCGCGAATGGCGACTCTCCACTGAATGGGCCGTCCAATGTCGGCGCGAAGCACATCGCCGTCCAGACGAACAACCGTGTCCGCAAGCGGCGGCAGCGCCAAGCGCCCGAGCGCTGCCCACATCATTGGCGTCGGCGGGATGTAGCGCTTCGCCAGCTCGGGATTTGGCGAACGCAGCGAGTCGCCGATCAACAGCGCGGCTCCCGCGCCCAATCCGCCACCGAGAAAGAAATCGAGGCGGGCGCTGTCGGGCGCCGCGGTTCGCACGGAGCCGTCGCCACGCGCGGCGATGTCGCCTTCCTGGTACTCCCACTTGAACACGATCTGCCGGTGACCGGGTGGAATCGCCAAGTCCGGTAGCGAACGATCGGGCGCCGGTACGCCGGTGAGTGGATGGAGCGCCGGGGCACATCCGGCTAGGGTGATCAGCAGCAGGAGTCGCTTCATCGTGGATCAATGCGCATGATGAGGTCGCCCTGCACGATTCGATCGAGAACGGTGTAGCCGCGTAAAACCCGGCCAAAGACGGTGTAGTGGCCATCGAGGTGCGGCTGCGGCGAATGGGTGATGAAATACTGGCTGCCGCCGGTATCCGGACCCGACAACGCCATCCCGACTGCCCCGCGCTCGTAACGGTGGCGATTCATCTCGTCTCGTATCGCGTAGCCGGGACCACCATTGCCATCGTCTCTTGGATCTCCATCCTGGGCGACGAAATTGGGAACGACGCGATGAAACCGCGTGTTTCGATAGTATCCAGACCGTGCGAGCGAGAGAAAGTTCCATACCGTAATGGGCGCGTCGGCCCCGAACAGCTCGAGCGTTACCGGCCCACGCACGGTGTACAAAGTCGCAGTTACTCGTTTGCCCTCGACGATCGGGAGAACCATTTGCCGCACCACCGAGTCGTACCAGGCAGCCGGCCGCGGCGAAGGAGCGACGCCGCTCCAGCGAGACCACGGCGAAACTCCGGCGCCGGCGTTCCGCTCGAGCGGGTCTGCCGGGACGGGCATGGCCGAGAGCTCCCGCCGAATCTCGGATGTCAGCGTTGTGCTGTCTCGCTTCCAGACTGCGGCGACGTACTGGAGGGCTGCGAGTCTGGCGTCGCTGGCGGAATCCTTCGCGGCGAGTCGATAGCTCGCCAGCACCGCCGGCAAGTCGGCGACGGTAGGCCGATCGACAAGGGCAGCGAGGACGGTTGCCCTGACGTAGAAATCCGGATCGTGAAGTCCGGCGATCAAGAGCTCGTGAACGCTGTCCTCGAGTGGCAGCGAAGTCGGAGGCGCCAAAGCACCATAGGCGCTCTCCCGAACGCGAGGGTCGGGGTCGCTCAGAAGCGGTCGCGCGCGAGAGATGGCGAATGCACGATCGAGGGTGTCGCCAGCGGCGTTAGCGACGGCGGCGCGGAGGCGCCAGTCGGGACTGGCGGCCCACGCGCGAAGCTGTGGCGGGCGAAGCCCGGCGCTCGCCGCCGATGCCAGCAACGAGGCGCGATAAACGACTGACGTGTCGGCCGCCCACAGTGCGCCGAATGCATTGTCATCCCTGGGAAAGGATGCCGACAGACTCTGTGCCGCAGCGACGCGCACATTGGCGTCGGCATCTTTCGTCGCTTCGATGAGGAGGGCGGTGGACTGTGCGCGATACGTCCCGAGGGACCGCAGCGCATTGATCCGAACGTGCGAATCGGGATCGCGCGCGAGCCGCGAAAGTATGGCGAAGGCGTGGGTGCCGAGGGAGTCACCCGCGGCGGTTCGGGCGAGGCCGCGCGCGATCTCTGCACGAATGCGCGCGGGCGCGAGCCGCTGATCGGTGTACGGACCGCGCTCGTCTGAAGGGTCGGCTGAGCTCGTCGTCACACGGCTCGAGGCAACTGGTGCATCGGCAAGAGCGAGGAGATCACGTACTCCCCCGCTTGCCCTGGTGCGCGCGAGCGCGTACGACGCGGCCCAAACCTCGGCCGGGTTTGCGTTGCCCAAATAGGGTCGCACCTCCGCGAGGGGGACGGGCCGGAGCTTGGCCGCAGCAAGCAAGAGCTGAACTGCAACATCGCCGCGGTGCTGGCTTCGCAGTGCAGTCGTAATTGCGCCGCGTGACGCTGGTCCGATTTCGCCAAGCGCCCACGCCGCCTCCCGCGCGCCTGGCGCCGGCGTATCGAGCACCGCGGTCAAATCGGAGATTGACGAGGAATCGCGCAGCAGTCCCAGCGCGTATGCTGCATTCGCCGCGACACTGGAGTCGGGATCCTGCAGCAGCGCGCGCAATCTTCGAGCGCCCGGCAATCCCACGTCGCGGCCTACTTGTCCGATTGCGAGCGTCGCCGCGGCGCGCAGCGGTCGCCAGGCGCTGGCGAGCGACCGATCGACGAGTACCGTGTCGAGCTGTCGGGTATCGGTCATCGCCAGGATGCGTGCGTAGAGTGAGATCGCCGCGGCGTCCGCGGGGGTGTTACTCGCCTGTACGCCAGCGCCGGTCGCGACGACGACGAGAGCGCCGGCGGCGCTGAGCAGCTTACGAAGCGGCATTTTCCAGGAGGGTGCGAAGCCCGGCGGGCAGACTGGTCAGTCGCGAATCGCGGGTGAGCGATGCGAGCTTTGTCGATGCTGTAACGAATCGTTCACCCGATTCCGCATTTGTAATCACGTAGTCGAAGGTGATGGTGCGGGAGCGAACATCGCTTATGGTTGTCGTTACACGAATGAGATTGTCGTAACGAGCCGCGGAATGGAACCGGAGGCTGGCCTCGACCACGGCGAGCGTGACGTTCTGTCGCTCGAGCTCGGCGTAGGGAGTACCGAGGGCGCGGATGAATTCGGTGCGCCCGATCTCGCACCAGATCAGATAGTTCGAATGATAGACGACCTGCATCTGGTCGGTTTCGGCGTAACGAACCCGGAACTCGACGATGTGAGCCGTGCCGCGCCCGCTCTCGGATGTCATGAAGGAGCTGCGAAAATGCCCCGGATGCGATGCTTTGTAAAGACTTTGGCGGCGCGCTAACTTGAGCCGTGCTCAACGGTCCCTGCTTCATCGTCTCCGACGCGCATCTCGGTGTGGCGAGCCCGCAGATCGAGCGATCATTCGTTGCCTTCCTGCGTGGACTGGCCGGGGACGCGAGGTCGCTGATCATCAACGGCGACCTCTTCGACTTCTGGTTCGAGTGGAAAACCGTCATTCCGCGGCGGAGCTTTCGCGCGCTCGCTGCGCTGGCGGAGCTGCGAGATGCCGGGGTCGATGTGCTTTGGGTGGCTGGCAACCACGATTGCTGGGGTGGCGAGATCCTGCGCGAGGATGTCGGCGTGGAGTATGTGATCGGTCCGTGGGAGGGCTCAGTCGCCGGATGGAAGGTGCGTGTCGAGCACGGCGACGGGCTGCGCGATCGCGAGGATCGAGGCTACAGAATGATCCGCCCAATCATGCGTCACCCGCTGGCGATAAGAGCGTTTCGGCTGATTCATCCGGATTGGGCGAGTCGCCTCGCGCATGGAAGCTCCAACGCCAGTCGAACCTACCGCGCTCGCGACGAAGGTCGTGGACTGCGCGCATACGCCGAGCGACAACTCGCGGAAGCAAAGGACCTGGACCTGTTGGTGTACGGACATTCGCACGTTGCGACGCTGGAAAAAATGGAGAGTGGCAACGTGTTCGGAAACGCGGGGTCGTGGCTGGACGCGCCGACTTTCCTGCGGATCACCGACGAAGCGATCGAGCTGCGGCAGTGGGATGGATCAACCCAGGGTGCGTGTCTCAACTCGATCAATCGCTGAGCCGAGAAAGCGCTGGCCCAGCTGCAGGAAAGTGTCGGGCGCATCTGAGGCGATGAATCTGTAGCGCGCCTCGTTCGGTGTCTCGTTTTGGAGGTTGAGCGCGCGTAGAACTTCGCCCGCTTCCCGGGCCGTCTCGTAAGCGCTGTCGATCAGCCTGACCTCCCTGCCAACAACGTTTCCGATTACCGTCTTGATGAGCGGATAGTGAGTGCAGCCCATCACCAGCGTGTCGACCTCGGCGGTGACGAACGGCGCGAGGTAGTTGCGCGCGATTGCGCGGGTTGGCTCGGTGTCGAGCCAGCCTTCTTCCACCAGCGGGACGAAGAGCCCGCACGCCTGGGCGATGAGATTGACGTCGGGGAGCAGACGCTGGATCTCTTTCTCGTAGGCGCGTGATCTGATGGTCCCCGCCGTCCCGATGACGCCGACGCGCTTGGTCTTCGTCGCGGCGGCGGCGGCGCGCGCGCCCGGCTGAATCACACCGACGATTGGAAAGTCGAATTCCCGGCGCAGAGCGGGGAGCGCGTGCGCGGTGGCGGTGTTGCACGCGACGACGAGAGCCTTCACGCCCTCGCCGCGGAGGTAGGTTGTGATCTCGCGGCTGTAACGAAGAACGGTGTCCGGACTCTTCGGTCCGTACGGCACGCGCGCGGTGTCGCCGAAATAGATGATGCTCTCGTTCGGCAACTGGTTCATGATCTCGCGCATGACGGTGAGACCGCCCATGCCGGAATCAAAGACTCCGATCGGCTCGCCGCTGCTCATCGGAACCCCACCGTCGCAACGATCCCCGCGGATCGTGGAGACGCAACGACCCCAACATTGGTGCGAAAGTCCCAAAGATTGGCGGCCACGTAGGCGTCGGCTCCGGCAATGAGGTGATTGAACACGATCGCCGCGATCCAGTCCTCGTAGTGGGTGCGTCTTGCCTTGATTCGATCGGGCGTAAATCGGCTGGCGAAGTAAGTGTCCGCGACCGGCAATCCGGTTTTGGGGTCGATGACCGCGAGCCCGGTTATCGGATCGATCTTGTAAGTCGCGACGACACTGTCGTGCGCGAGACCCTTTGCCTCGGCCAGATCCTGCGCCGCCTTGCGCGCCATTCCTATCGATCCGACCTCGACGACGGCGAACAGCATCGCTGCCTTGTCGCGATCGAGCACCGTCTGCGCGTAGCCGGGAATGAGCAGAGATGTGAGAAACGCGCGCCGCGGACTCATCGGTGGTTTGGGCGTTGTATCCGCGACAGGCGGCTGAGCTCGCGATGGCGCAGGGATGCCGGCGCGGGCGCTGTCCCGCTGCTGGGCGCTGGAAGGCATCGCCACGAGGGCAAGCGACGTGAAGACGCCGAGCAGCGCGATGGCGGGAGAGTGTGGGAATCGAACCCACCCGACCTTACGGCGTAAGGTCACAGTGATTTTGAAGATCACGGAAGCCACCAGGCCCCATCCACCCCCGAGCGTATCAGCGCACTTCGATCGCAACGTCTCCCCGTTGAGCAACTTCGCCGACGACAACAGCACCTGCAACGCGTGAAAGATAGTCGGCGACACGGGCCGGGCTGACGCAAACGAGAAGCCCACCTGAAGTCTGGGGATCGTGAAGAATGGCGCGGTCTTCATCGTCGCCTCGGGTCCAGTGGACAAGCTCACGGAGATATTCGGCGTTGCGTTTCGCGCCGTCGGTAACACACCCGGCGCGGACCGCCTCCCGCACCCCGGGCAACACGGGGATCGCGTCGAGGTCGACACGAAGCGAAACGGCGCTGGCCCGCGCGATGTGGGAGAGGTGGCCGAGAAGGCCGAAACCGGTGATGTCCGTAGCGGCGCGGGCGCCGACCGCGAGCGCGGCACGAGAGGCAGCTCCGTTCAGGGCTTTCATTGCGACGAGCATCGCGTCTCTCGATTCCGGCGAGAGCTGATTGCGTTTCCCAGCGGTGGCGAGAATGCCGTTGCCGATCGGCTTGGTCAGAACAAGGACGTCGCCGGGCCGCGCGCCGGCATTAGTGAGCAGGAAATCGGGGTGCGCGCGACCGGTGACCGACAGCCCGTACTTCAGCTCCGTATCGACGACGGTGTGGCCTCCGACGATCACCGCGCCGGCTTCATCCACTTTCTCCTGCCCGCCGCGCAACATCTCACCAAGCACTTCGAGCGGAAGATCCTTGGTCGGGAAAGCGACGATGTTGAGCGCCGTCAGCGGCTGGCCGCCCATGGCATAGACATCGGAGAGCGCGTTTGCCGCGGCGACCTGACCGAAGTCGAACGGATCATCCACGATTGGCGCGAAGAAATCCACCGTCTGGACGAGCGCGACATCATCGGACAGCCGAAAGACCCCGGCGTCGTCGAAGGTCTCTCTGCCGACGAGCAGCCGTGGATCCGATTTCACGGGGAGCGCGGCCAGCGCGCGGGACAGGTCACCCGGACCCATTTTCGACGCTCAACCGGCGCAGCGCGCGAACTCCGTCAGCCGGAAGAGCTCGTCGCGCGTTCTGGAAGTACTCACTCTGCGACTGGGACTATTTGGGAAGTGCCGCGATCACATCGATCTCCACCAACGCGCCTCGGGGAAGCGATGCGACTTGCACCGTCGATCTCGCCGGCCGCGCATCGCCGAGCCATTTGCCGTACACTTCGTTGACGGTAGGAAAGTGAGCGAGGTCGTGCAGATAAACGGTGGTCTTGACCACGTCCGCCCAGGTCACCCCGGCCGCGCGCAAAACCTCCTGGAGATTCTCCATCACTCGGTCCGTCTGCTCGACGATCCCGCCGTCGACGATTTTTCCGGCTGCCGGATCGAGAGGGATCTGGCCGGCCGTGAAGACGAACCCGTTGGCAACGATCGCCTGCGAGTAGGGTCCGATGGCGCCGGGAGCTTTTTCCGTGATGATCTTTTTCACTGACATTTCTTACCCCGTCGTTTGCTGCGGTCAGAGTTGAGCGCGAATGTTACTCACCCGGCGACGCTTAAATCCAGAGCGAACAGTCTTCTGGCGTTTTTCGTGACTGCGAGCCCGAGGCTGTGCGCATCTTCACCGCGCGCTTCAGCTACACGCGCCACTGTATTGGCGACCCAGGCCGGCTCGTTTCGCTTACCCCGGTTTGGAACCGGCGCGAGATATGGAGAGTCAGACTCTACGAGGAGCCGGTCGGCCGGAACGAGGCGGAGGAGATCATCGTCGGTCCACTTCCTGAACGTCACGATGCCGGCAAACGAAACGTACCACCCGGCGTCGAGTGCGAATTCCGCGAGGCTGTGCGAGCCGGTATAGCAATGGAGAACTCCGACGACCCTCGCCGCTCTTGCTTCGCCAATCAGGGATCTGGTGTCGTCCTCGGCTTCACGGGTGTGGACGATGACGGGCTTTCCGGTTTCCGAGGCGAGCGCTATCTGCGCGCTGAACGCGGCGATCTGCGTGTCTCGAGGCGAGTTTTCGTAGTGGTAGTCGAGTCCACATTCACCGACGGCGACGGCGGAGCCGCGAAGGAGCTCCCTCAGGCGCGGGAGGTCGCGCCCCGGCTCGAACGTGGCAGCGTCGTGGGGATGAACGCCGGCGGTCGGGAATACAAAACCCGGATAGTCAGCGGCGAGTCCGGCGGCCACTGCCGCGGTCTCCAGCGACTCACCAATGCAAACGATGGCATCCGCGCCCGCCTGGCGGGCGCGGGAGATTACCTCGTCGCGGTCGCCGTCGAACGACGGGTCCGCGAGGTGGGCGTGGCTGTCGATGAAGACGTACGCGTGCCCGTCTTGCGTGGCCATTTGCGTTCGATCCAAAGGAGTATCGGCGCCGCCACGTACATCGAGCTGAAGGTTCCCGTGACGATACCGAACGACATCACCCAGGCGAAAGGTCGGATGACCTCGCCGGCGAACAGAAGCAGAGCCAGAGTGGCGGCGAAGGTAGTGACGTGGGTCATCACCGACCGCGGCAGAGTCTCGTTGATCGAGCGGTTGAGCGTGTCGTAAAGGCTTTCCTTCCTGCCCTTGCGCAGATTCTCGCGGACGCGATCGAAGATGATGATGGTGTCGTTCAGGGAGTAGCCGAGCACGGTCAGAAGTCCCGCGACCACGGTCAATGATATCTCGAGGTGCATCAATTTCAGGAACGCGACCGTCGTGAACACGTCGTGGCTGGTCGCAATTACTGCAGCGAGCGCGAATCTCCACTCGAAGCGGATCGAGAGATAGACCAGCGTGATCAGAAACGAGAGCAGAATGGCGATGATCGCACCACGCTTCAGTTCCTGCCCTACCCTCGGGCCGACGCCTTCCTTGCGGACGACGCGCACGGCGTTGTCGCCGAACTTCTTCTTGAGAACGGCTTCGATAGTGTTGGCAATCGTCGCCGCGCCCCTGGATTGTGCCGCGACGTTCTCGGGGTTCTGCGCCCGAACGGTGAAGTCGCGGTTGGTGCCGAACTGCTGGATCTCGGCGCCATGAATGCCGGCGGCATCCAGCGTCGAGCGAATCTCCCCAACATCGGGCGGCTGGGTAAAGTGGAGCTGCATCAGCGTGCCGCCGGTAAACTCGATGCTCCAGTTGGGGGCCTTGATTGCAAGCGATCCGAGGCCGAGCACGATGAAGGCGATGGTGATGCCCGCCATCACCTTCCACCAGCGGATGAAGTCGTAGTTGGTGTCGTGAAGGATGCGAAGCATTAGATGCTCAGAGACGTCTGGGCTGCGCGAGAGCGATTCAGCCAGATCATGTAGAAAGTCCGAACGACGAAGATCGCGGTGATCATCGACGCAGCGATACCGGCGAGGAGTGTCACGGCGAAGCCGCGCACCGGCCCGGTGCCGTATTGATAAAGAACCGCCGCAGTCAGCGCCGTGGAAACGTTGGAATCGACGATCGCACTCATGGCATGACGGAAGCCTTCATCGATGGCGGTCCGTACTGTCTTACCATGAGAAAGCTCTTCCCGGATGCGCTCGAATATCAGTACGTTCGCATCAACCGCGATACCAATCGACAGGACGAAGCCCGCCAGCCCCGGTAGCGTCAACACGGCGTTGAAACCCGCCAGCGCCGCCAGCGTGTACAGGATGTAAAGGCTCAGCGCAGCAACGGCGAGCGCGCCGGAGAACCGATAGTAGCCGAGCATGACGACTACTACGAGCACAACCGCGATGACGCCGGCGGTGATGCCCTTGTGGATCGAGTCCTTGCCGAGACTGGCGCCGATCTGGGTGACGTCGGCGACCTTGAGCGGCACCGGCAGCGAACCCGCGCGCAGCACCAGCGCCAGATCCTGCGCAGCCTGCAGATCCTTCCCGCCCATGGTGATCTGACCGTGCGCGCCGATCGCGCCCTGAATGATCGGAGGGCGACCCATCACGCGCTGATCGAGCACGATCGCCATGTAGTCCTTGATGTGCCGGCCGGTCTCGGTGCGGAAACGACGCGCTCCCTCGTTGTTCATCGTGAACTCGACGAGGTTCCCCTCCGTCGGCGATGTGTTGGGCTTGGCGTCGGTCAGGTATTGACCGGTGATGATCGGCTTGGCGTCGAGCACGTAAAGCGGGCGATAGACGCGTCCGCCGAACGAGAGAGTATCGCTGCTCCAGCGGACAACCTTGCCTGGGGGCAGTGCCGCCTGAACGGCCGGCATGGACAGATACTGGGTGACCAAATCGACATCGCTTTGCGCGACCATGTATTCACCCGGCATTTGACCGGGCTGCACGAGCTTCGAAAACGCACCCGGGCCGCCGACGGTGCCACCGACGACCGCAGCGGTGTCTGTCTTTGTGCTGTCAGCTTTCTTCGAGGTGTCGGTAGTGAACAGCGACTGCAGGCCTTGAGTGGCTGTATCCTTCGTCGTCGCCGGAGCACTGGCAGCGACGTTCACGCGAGCGTCTTTCACCAACGCATCGATTCTGGGCAGCGCCTTCTCGAGCGCCTGGGTCTTGTCCGTAATCTGGAACTCGAGGAAGGCCGATTTCTGGACGACGTCCTGGGCCCGCTGGGGATCGTCGATACCAGGAAGCTCGACGATGATGCGATCGTTGCCGGCTTTCTGGACGACTGGCTCGGACACGCCGAATTCGTCGATGCGGTTGCGAACTACTTTCAACGCGTTGTCGATCGCCTTGCTCTTGTCGGCCACCGCGCCCTTCGATTCGTCGACATCCAGCGCGAGGTGCATTCCACCTTGCAGATCAAGTCCGCGCTTCAGCGGGACTCGTCTGACGGTGTCGTAAACGAACTCGCCGTTGCGCTTGACGCGCTCAACGACGGTGCGCGGGAACAGCGCCCAGATCGATGCGGCGGTGAGGCCTAAGATGATGGCAATACGCCATTTCAGATTCATGCTCAGAAACGGAAGAAAAGTTACAGTTTGTGACTAGCCTTTAAGGTTACCGGACAGCTGAGGGAGAGTCAACGCATTTTTGGCGTCGCGCTCATCCTGCACGAGCTGTGTTTTGAGCTCGTCGATCGACGCGAACTTTCGAGTCTCCCGCAACCGCGCCACGAAGTCGATGCGCACCTGCGCTCCGTAGAAATCCCCGGCCGCGTCGAAGAGGTGCGCCTCGAGTGAAGTCACCGCGTCGCCGAAGGTTGGGCGGGGGCCGAGATTCATCATTCCGCCGCGCGGACCCCGAGGAGTCTGGACACGCACCGCATATACACCTTCCGGGGGCAGAAGCTTCCTCGGCGGTGGCGGGCCGAGATTGATGGTGGGAAACCCGATGGTACGGCCACGCTGTGCTCCGGGAATCACCTTACCGCTGACAGAGTACGCGCGGCCGAGCGACTCAGCGGCGCGCACGAGGTCACCGCCGGCAATCGCGCGTCTGATCGAAGTCGACGACACTGACTGACCTTCCGCCGTAGATACCGCGTCGACTACCTCGACCCTGAAGCCGTCTCGTTCCCCGAGCGTTCGCAGCACGTTGACGTTGCCGGCGCGCTGACGACCGAATCCATGGTCGTACCCAATAAGGAGCTCGCGCATCCGAAAACACCGTCGCAGCACGAGCTCCACGAAAGCCTCCGCCGAATACCGGGCGAGGTTGGGCGTGAACGGAACGACCGCCATGTAGTCGATGCCGGTTTCCGCGAGCACCTCCAGCTTCTCGTCGTGGGTGGTGAGCAGCAGCGGCGCCGCCGCTGGGTTCACGATCTCCAGCGGGTGCGGATCGAAGGTGACAAGGACGCTGGGAATCTTGAGCGCGCGCGCACGTGCAACGAGTCTCTCGACGACGTCGCGGTGCCCCCGGTGGACGCCGTCGAACGTGCCGACCGTTATGACCGTGTCGCGCACATACGGAGGAAGTCCTGAATCGTCGACCGGGGCGGCGCGAGTCACGTTTGGTTCTCGGCGACGACCCGCAACACGCGGATTTTCGTCTGGTCGGCGGCGAGAGCGTCCAGCGTAGCTGCGTCCTCGACCCTGAAGTCACCGACGCGGGTGCGGCGGAGAGAGTCGAGATGAGCCGCTGATCCGGTCAGGCGTCCGAGATCGCGGGCAAGCGCGCGAATGTAGGTGCCGGTACTGCAGGTGATCTCCGCATTGAGTCGACCATCGGTGAACTGAATGAGGCGCCACTCGTGGACGGTCACCGAGACCGCGGCAAGCTGCAACGGCTCGCCCCGCCGCGCGGCGTCGTAAGCGCGGGTACCGTCGACGCTCTTCGCAGAGTACGCCGGAGGAACCTGGGAGATTGGACCGGTGAGAGATCGAATGGCGGTTCGCACGCCCGCTTCCGGCGGCACAGGCGAGGTGCGGATCACGATTCCGGTGGAATCGTCGGTGTCTGTTTCTTCGCCAAACCTGATCGAAGCCTGATAAACCTTGGGCTCGGTGTCGATGAAAGTCGCAAGCCGCGTCGCGCGGCCAAGTAAGAGGACCAGCAGGCCTGTGGCGAATGGATCGAGAGTACCGAGATGGCCAATGCTTCGCTCGCCAAAGATTCTTCGAGCGTGTTGCACGACGTCGTGCGACGTCATCCCGGCCGGTTTATCCACGAGCAGCAGTCCCTGAACCGGCGTACCGCGCTCCGCGAGTCTATCAGTCGTTGTCGCCGCCACTGCCGTGGGAGGCGTCCTGCTTCTTGACATCGGCGAGCAACGACTCGATCCGGGCGGCGCGGGCGATGGTGTCGTCTTCCTTGAACTGGATTTCGGGCGCGACGCGAAGCTGGAGCTGACGCGCGACGCGCGCGCGCAGGTGGGAAGCGACGCTATCGAGTCCGTCGAAGGTCGCCTGCTTCTCGGAATCGGTGCCGAGCACACTGACGTAGACGCGCGCGTGACGCAGATCCGGACTAACTTCGGCGCCGGTCACCGTAACGAAGCCCACGATGCGCGGGTCCTTGGCCGATTCAGTGAGGAATGTCGCGACCTCGACGCGGACCGCTTCGGCGACGCGGTCCGCTCGACGGGTGCTACGCAGAAGCGCCCGCCGCTGACGTCAACGTGCGCGCCACCTGCTCCTTCCGGTAGCACTCCAGAACGTCGCCGACCTTGATGTCGTTGAAGTTCTCGACACCGATACCGCACTCGAAGCCCTCGCGAACTTCCTTGACGTCATCCTTGAAGCGCCGCAGAGACCCGATGGCTCCGTCGTAGATCTCGACACCGTCGCGAATCACGCGCACGCGGCCCTGGCGGTTGATGACGCCACTGCGCACCGAGCAGCCGGCGATGACGCCCATCCGCGGAACCTTGAACAGCTCGCGCACTTCGGCTTCGCCGAGCACCACTTCTTTCTCCTCGGGACGCAGCATGCCTTCGAGCGCGGCACGCACGTCCTCGACCGCCTCGTAGATGATCTTGTACAGCTTGATCTCGACGCCCTCGCGCTCCGCGGCCGCGCGGGCGTTGTTGTCGGGACGCACGTGGAACCCGACGATGATCGCACCCGATGCGCGAGCGAGCAGAATGTCGCTCTCGGTGATCGCGCCGACGCCGCGGTGAATGACATCCACCGAGACTTCCTCGTGCGACAGCTGCGCCAGAGCGTCGGCGAGAGCTTCGGCCGGTCCACCCTGATCCGCCTTGATCACGATGCGGAGCGTGCGCTTCTGGCCCGGGGCAGTCTGCGACATGAAGTCCTCGAGCGAAACGACACCCTTGGCGGTGCGACGGCTCTTGGCCTCGCGATCCAGACGCTGACGACGCTGCGCAATCTCGCGCGACTCCATCGCGTCCTCGACGACGACGAACTGATCGCCCGCCATCGGCACACCGCCGATGCCAAGGATCTGGGCCGGAATCGCCGGTCCCGCTTCCTTGACGTTGCGACCGCGCTCGTCGAGGAGCGCGCGTACGCGTCCCGAGTACATGCCGCAGATGAAGTCGTCGCCGACGCGCAGGGTGCCGTTGTTGACGAGAATCGTCGCGACAGCGCCCTTCCCCGGGTCGAGCTGGGCTTCGATCACCGCACCCGTCGCGCTACGGTTCGGGTTCGCCTTGAGGTCGAGGATTTCCGCTTGCAGCAGAATCTGCTCGAGCAGCGCGTCGATGTTCGTACCCTTCTTGGCGGAAACTTCCGTCGAAAGCACGGTGCCGCCGAACTCCTCGAGCACGACGCCGTGCTGAAGGAGATCCTGCTTCACCTTCATCGGGTTCGCGCCTGGCAGGTCGATCTTGTTGATGGCAACGATCATCGGCACGCCGGCGTTCTTGGCGTGCGAGATCGCTTCGACGGTCTGCGGCATCACCTGATCGTCCGCAGCTACCACGAGCACGACGATGTCGGTGACCTGCGCGCCGCGGGCGCGCATCGCGGTGAATGCCTCGTGGCCAGGCGTGTCGAGGAAAGTGATCTTCTTTCCCTTCGGCAGCGACACATGGTACGCGCCGATGTGCTGGGTGATACCGCCCGACTCACCAGCGACGACATTCGACTTGCGGATGTAATCGAGCAGCGAAGTCTTGCCGTGATCGACGTGGCCCATGATGGTGACAACGGGCGGACGCGACACCAGCTGTTCGGCGGTATCCTCGACCGGAGCCGCGCCGAGATCGGCGGCGTACTCTTCTTCCTTTACAGCCTGGAATCCAAATTCGCCGGCGATCAATTCGATCTGGTCGAAATCGAGGCGCTGGTTGATGGTGACCATCAATCCGAGGTTCTTGAACGCGAACCCGACGATCTGGACTGCGGGCACTTTCAGGATCTGAGCGAGCTCGCTGACGGTAATGAACTCGTTGACGCGCACCGTTTTCTTCTCGCGCTCGGCCTCGGCCTGCCGCTGGGCGGCCAGCTCTTCGCGATAGCTGCCATCCTCGGCGCGACGTGCGCCGCCCCGACGAACCGGGCCGCGCATCGAAGCCATGGTCTTGCCGATGTTCGCCGACACTGCTTCCTGATCGACACCGCGCTTGCCCTTCTTGCCGCGCCGGGCGCCGCGATCTTCGCCGCGCCCGGTACCGCGATCCTCACGGCGGGTCGGAGTCGTGCCGACGCCGGGAGCCGCCGATGCGACAGGACGGGGCGGAGTGTACGGCGCGCCGGTGGCGACGGGCCGGGGTCTCGGAGCACCGGGCACGACGGGCTGCGGACGCTGCCGCTCCCGCGTTTCCGACCTGTCGGCAGGTGGGGACGCCGGCGCAGTTGGCGCCGCCGCCGGACGAGGCGGCGGAGGCGGAGCCTTCGGACGCTCGACGGGCGGAGCTTCGACGGGGGTCGACGCAGCGATTGGCGCCGGCTTGGCCGCAGGTGCCGGCGGAGGCGGCGGCGCGACGGGTTCTGGTGCGGGCGGCGTTTCTACTGGCGTCTCCGCCACGGGCTCGGCGGCGCGACGACGGCGGCGAACACCACCGGCTTCCGCTGCCGGAACGGGCTCGGGCTTGGTTTCGGCGGCAGGAGCTGACGCGCCACGACGGCGGCGGGTTGCGGCCGGCGGAGCAGCGACTCGCGCTCGCTTCTCACGCTCCCAGCGCGCGCGGATGCGTGCGACCTGATCGTCGCTCAATGGACTCAGATGGCTTCGGACCGGGACATCCATTTGGCGAAGGAGGTTGATGACCTCATCGCTGGACACCCCAAACTCACCGGCCAGATCGTGCACTCGAAGCTTGCTCAAACCCGCTCTCCCCTATCCACACGAATATCGGGCATGAGATCCGGGCTCAATGCCCGAATGCCCTTTGCCAGACCATTATCTACAATTCCAATCACTGCCACAGTCTCACGCCCTGCAGCCGATCCCAGCTCGGCGGCGTCCGGTCCAACGAAAACCGGAATTCCACGAGCCTTCAGCAGGGGCAGAACTTTATCCAAACTGTTGCCTGAAGCGTCTTTCGCCGCAATAGCCAGATGCAATTTTCCTCTTCTGGCCGCTTCCCGGACCTGCTGCACTCCAACGATCGCGCCGCGCCCTCGCACACCAAGGCCGACCAGGCCAAGGAGTTTGCGCAATTGCGCGGAGTCCATTCAGCTACTCCGGGCTGTTGCCTTCCGGGTCTGAACCGGTCCCGCCGGCGGCGCCTCCCTCTGACTCCATTTCACTACTCGCTTCAGCGTCCCCGGACGTAGCCGACACGGCCTCCTCCCCGGTCTCGGGCGTCTCGTCGGTGGTGAGCTCGTTGATGATCGCCATCAACCGGTCCGCCTCTTCCGGGGCGATCCCCGGCAGACGCAGAAAATCTTCGCGCTCGAGATCGATGATGTCGTCGAGGGTGCGGTATCCCGCTTCCTCGAGGACAGCGACGGTGGCCGGCTGCATGCCTTCGATGTCCGCGAGCCGAGGATTGACACCGGATTCCGGCTCCTCCGCCGGAAGCGGCGCAAAAATCGGCTGGTCGCTGCCGCGTTCCATCCATTCACGACTCGAGTACAGCTCGATCTTCCACTCGGTGAGCTCGGAAGCGAGACGAACGTTCTGACCGTTGCGACCGATGGCGAGCGAGAGTTGATCTTCGTCGACGATCGCCTGAATGGTCTTGGTGGCGGGATCGCTGAAGACTCTCGCGACGCGGGCCGGTGCGAGCGCCAGCTTGGCGAAGCGCTCGGGATCCGCCGACCACGGCACGATGTCGATGCGCTCACCGCCCAGCTCGTTGACGACCGCCTGCACCCGCGAGCCCTTGAGCCCGACGCACGCGCCAACCGGATCGACGGAATCATCTCGCGAGAATACCGCGATCTTGGTGCGGCTACCGACCTCGCGAGCGCTCGCTCTGATCTCGACCAGGTTCTGCTGGATCTCGGGCACTTCGAGCTTGAACAGCGCCTTGACGAACAATGCGTCGGCGCGGCTCAGGACAAGCCTCGGACCCTTGGGAGTCTCCTCGATGCGCTTGAGAACGGCGCGGATGGGATCGCCCTGGTGAAAGTGCTCCCGATGGTTCTGCTCCCTGTATGGGATGATCGCTTCCGCCTCGCGGAACTTGTTGAGCATGATCACGAGCTTGCCGCGCTCGATCTGCTGCACTTCACCGGAAAGCAGGTCGCCGACACGCCCCGAGAACTCGTCTCGAATCTTCGAGCGCTCACCTTCCCTGACGCGCTGGATGATCCGCTGCTTCGCCGCCTGGACGGCGGTGCGTCCGAACTCGCCGAAGTCGACCGGGATTTCCATTTGGTCGCCGATCTGGAAATCGGGGTCCTCGAAGCGAGCCTCCTCCAGTGAAATCTGGCTGGCCGAGTCGGTGACTTCTTCGACGACGGTCTTGAGGA
>CAMLDY010000037.1 GCA_946478895.1 uncultured Gemmatimonadota bacterium | reverse complement strand
GAATCGAACCCCTGACCTCTTGAATGCCATTCAAGCGCTCTCCCAACTGAGCTACACCCCCGGCGTCCTCCCGCCGGAGGCGCGACACCGCCCGACAGGAACCGCGAAGGATATCCAAGGGTAGTATCGATGTCAAGAAAATCTCCCTGGCTAAAACGGCAACGGCCAGTATCTTGCAGCGCTTCTACAACCTGAATTTTTCGCTTACAGCATAACGCAATCGGTTCCGCGTTTTCGGGTTGTCGAACACCATCATCCGCTCGCACTGCTGGCCTGTAAAAAGGACTGCATTCGCACAGGCTTTCACTGTTGTACCAAGAGGTATGCACTAATGGCTGAAGTAAAGCGTCGCCGCAAAACGGCCGTCGCAGGAATCGCTCCCAACGAGCCGGAACGGGACATTCTCGATCAGTACCTATATGAGGTCAGCACCTATCCGCTCCTCAAAGGTACCGAGGAGATCGAGGTTGCCCGTCGGATTCGTGCCGGCGATCCGGACGCTCTCCAGGAGCTCGTGCAGCGCAATCTGCGCTTCGTGATCTCCGTTGCAAAGAAATACCAGAACCGCGGCATGCCCCTCATCGATCTGATCGGTGAAGGCAACGTCGGTCTGCTCACTGCTGCGCGGAAGTTCGACCCGGATCAAGGCGTCAAATTCATCTCGTACGCGGTGTGGTGGATCCGCCAGGCGATTCTGTCGTCGCTCGCCCGCCAGGGCCGTACCGTTCGCGTTCCGCTCAATCGCACCGCGGATCTCTCGCGCATCATCAAGGCGTCGGAGATTCTGCGTCAGAAGATGCGCCGCGAGCCGACTCCCGAGGAGCTCTCGCAGCTCACCGGGCTGTCGGTGGATGTCGTTCAGTCGCTCGCCGCCCTCAACACCGGCGACGTGCGACTCGATGCACCCATGGATCCGGAAGGCGATCGCTCGCTCATCGAGCGCTTCGTCGCCGACGAGATGCCCGACACCGAGGAAGAGGCGATGAACCGCTTCCTCAACGACGAGATCGAGACGGCGCTTTCCACGTTGCCTCCGCGTGATGCGAAGGTCCTCAGGCTGTACTTCGGTCTCGAGGGCGGACGCGAGCACACCCTCGAGGAGATCGGCTCGCTGCTCGGCGTCACCCGCGAGCGCGTCCGCCAGCTCCGCGATCGTGCTTTGAAGAGACTGCGCGAAGGAGATGTGGGCCGGGCGCTAGGGTCCTTCGCGGCGTAATCGTCTTTGCACTTTGGAAAAAGGGACGAGCAAATGCTCGTCCCTTTTTTGTTGGGGACTCGTACTGCGACTAACGGCATTGCTGATCTCGAACTAACTGTGGACGCGGACGGTCCGCGTCTTTGGTTAGTTCGGACTTAGCAATGCCGTTGGTCGCAGTAAGAGTTCCCGACTGGAACCCCTTCCGCCCTCGCGTGAACTAGACATATTTGTGACATGATCAAGCTCATCGACGTCTACAAAGCCTTTGGAGCAAAAAAAGTCCTGGAGGGCTTTTCGCTCGAGGTCGATGAGGGTGAGACGATGGTGCTGATCGGGTACTCGGGCACCGGAAAGTCGGTCGCCATCAAGCACATCGTCGGTCTGCTCGAGCCCGATCGCGGCACCGTCTGGGTCGATGGCCTCGAGGTTCCGAAGCTCCACCGCGACGAGCTCTACGCCCTTCGCTCCAAAATCGGCTACGTCTTCCAGTTCGCCGCGCTCTTCGATTCGCTCAGCATCGGCGACAACGTCGCGATGGGACTGCGCAAGGAAGGACGGATGTCGGAGAAGGAGATCGCAGGTCGCGTCGCCGAAGCCCTCGAGCTCGTCGATCTTCCCGGCGTAGAGTCGAAATTTCCGGCGGAGCTCTCGGGCGGAATGCGAAAGCGCGTTGGAATTGCGCGCGCCATCGCGCGGCAGCCCAAGTATCTCCTCTACGATGAGCCGACCACCGGCCTCGACCCCGTCACCAGCGCCATCATCGATCAACTGATGATCCGCATGCGCGAGAAGCTCGGCGTCACCAGCATCGTCGTCACCCACGACATGCGCAGCGCGTCGACCGTCGGCTCCCGCATCGCAATGCTGTACGAGGGGAAGGTGCGCCAGGTCGGGACCGTCGACGAGATCATGCATACCCACGATCCCATCGTCAAACAATTCATCGAAGGCAAACCGGATCTCGATCTGGTCGAGGCAGGCGTCTGAGCGTGACGGCGACCAACGGCGCGACGATGCCGACGCTCGTGGTGCGCCTCGACCGCGAGCGCGCCCGCGCACTGCTTCGATCCGCGTTTCCGCGACGGAAATGGAAGATCATCTCCACCCGCTCGGCGGAAGAAATGGAAGCGGTGTTCCGCCGCGTGCTCGTCGACGCCGCGCTGATCGACCTCGGCGCGCCCGATGACGACGTCTGGAAGGCAGCCGCGTTCGCCGCCGAGTTTCCGAGCGCGCCCTTCTTCGCGATCATGCCCCTTCGGCCGTCAGATACTCCGACGGTTGCGCGCTGTGTTTCGCTCGGCTTCATCGATGTGATTGTCGAGGGTGTCGACGACAATCAGGCGCGCGACCTCGTCCAACCCCACGCTTTCTCGGCGCGCTTCCGCCATGCGCTGCTCGATCCGCCGCACGCCCTCGGCCTCACGACGCCGCTCCAGAAGCACGCCTGGGAGGTGATCGTCGAGCATTCCGGCCGGCCGGTCACCACCAAGGAGCTGGCCAAGGCGGTGGGTCTGAGCCGCGAGCATCTGAGTCGCAACTTTGCGCGGCCGGGGGCGCCGAATCTGAAACGCGTGATCGATCTGGTCCGCCTGATCGCCGCCGCCGAGCTGGCCAAGAATCCTGGCCACGACATCCGCGACATCGCCCGCATCCTCGACTTCGCGTCGTCCTCCCACCTCGCGGTCACCGCGCAAAGAATCTTCGGAACCAGGCCGGCATCTCTTGCTCGGCTCAGGACTACCGATCTAATAGACAGGTTTGCGCAGGGGAGAACGAGGAGCCGAACCTAAAGATTAAAGAAGACTACCGGCGGGAGGCCTTGGGCCACACGGCTTGAGGCCGGGTGCTAAAGCGATGTGTCGTTTCAGCCCGTGGCCTCGAGCCGGCCCGCCCACGGCCTCCCGCCGGTAGTCTTCCGTTTGCAGTTCCGCGTAATCGTCCGTTGCGTAGGTAAACCTGGACTTCGGACTGGCCCGCCTTTTCCAGTGCCCTCCCTGTTGTCCCTGAACCGGGCTTGTGATAAATTTCACAAGCTTCGAAATCCCTATGCCGAACGGGGTTCCGAGCCTCCCGCCAACCAGCTCTGAACACAATCGACCATGCCCACTGATACGATACTTCGCCCCGGCGAAATCAAGGACATACTCCTCCGCGAGATCGAAGCGGCCGACCTCCACGAGCTCGATGTCGAAGAGGTCGGCACCGTCCTCGAGGTAAAGGACGGCATCGCCCGCATCTACGGTCTCAAGAAAGCGATGGCCGGCGAGATGCTCGAGGTCACCTCGTCCGAGACCGGCGAGAAGATCACCGCCCTCGCCCTCAACCTCGAGGAAGACAACATCGGCTCGGTGGTGCTGGGCGACTACCTCCAGCTCAAGGAGGGCGATGAGGTCCGCCGTACCGCCCGCGTGCTGGAAGTGCCCGTCGGCCACGAGCTCGTCGGACGCGTCGTAGATCCGCTCGGCCGCCCGCTCGACGAAGCCGGCCCGATCAACTCCAAGCGCACCCGCAAAGTCGAGTCGGAAGCTCCCGGCATCATCGTGCGCCAGCCGGTAAAGGAGCCGCTCCAAACCGGTATCAAGGCAATCGACTCGATGATTCCGATCGGTCGCGGCCAACGCGAGCTCATCATCGGCGATCGCGGCACTGGTAAGACGGCGATCGCGATCGATACCATCATCAACCAGAAGGGCACCGGCGTCATCTGCGTTTACGTCGCGATCGGTCAGAAGAATTCCACCGTCGCGTCCGTCGTCGAGAAGCTGCGCCAGGCCGGCGCGATGGAGTACACCATCGTCGTCGTTGCCGGCGCGTCGGATCCTGCGCCGATGCAGTACATCGCACCGTACTCCGGCTGCGCGATGGCCGAGTTCTTCATGTACGACGAAGGAATGCCGACGCTTTGCGTGTACGACGACCTGTCGAAGCAGGCCGCCGCGTATCGCCAGCTATCGCTGGTGCTCCGGCGCCCGCCGGGCCGCGAGGCATTTCCGGGCGACGTGTTCTATCTCCACTCCCGGCTGCTCGAGCGCGCCGCCAAGCTGAGCGAAGATCAGTCGATCGTCGACGGCACCAGCATCAAGAAGGCGGGCGGATCACTGACCGCGCTCCCGATTATTGAGACCCAGGCCGGCGACGTGTCGGCGTACATCCCGACCAACGTCATCTCCATCACCGACGGTCAGATCTTCCTCGAGGCGGATCTCTTCTTCGCCGGTGTTCGCCCCGCCGTGAACGTCGGTATTTCCGTTTCACGCGTTGGTGGATCCGCGCAAGTAAAAGCAATGCGCTCGGTCGCCGGCCGACTCCGTCTCGACCTCGCGCAGTACCGCGAGCTCGAAGCATTCAGCTCCTTTGCGTCGGATCTTGATGCGGCAACGAAGAAGCAGCTCGAGCGCGGCGCGCGCACCGTCGAGATCCTCAAGCAGCCTCAGTACCAGCCGATGCCGGTCGAAGAGCAGGTGATGGTGATTTACGCCGTCACCAATGGCTTCCTCGACCAGATTCCGGTGAACAAGATCAAAGAGTGGGAAAAGGATTTCCTCGGCTTCATGGGCGGCCAGTTCCCGCAGGTACCGCAGAAGATCCGCACCGAGAAGGTCCTCTCGAAGGAGATCGAGGCCGATCTCAAGAGAGGGATCGAGGAGTTCAACCAGAAGTTCGCACCGGCGAAGCGTTAGAGCATGGCCAAGGGTCGCGAGCTCAAGGGACGGATCAAGTCCGTCGAGAACACCCGCAAGATCACGCGGACGATGGAGATGGTGGCCACGTCCAAGATGAAGCGCGCGCAGGATCGCGTCGTCGCGGCGCGGCCTTACGCCAACTCGCTCACCGACGTCATCGCCAATCTCTACACGCCAGAGCTGGCAGAGCGTTTCCCGTTGATGCGACAGCCGGCCGCGATAAAGAAGGCCGCTGTGATCCTGCTCACCAGCAATCGCGGCCTCGCCGGCGCATTCAACGCCAACCTGCTCAAGGAAGCGCGGAATCTTCTTGGGCGGCTCGGCCAGCAGGGCGTCGATCCCGAGCTTCACGTCGTCGGCAAGAAGGGCATCGGATACTTCCGATATGTCGGACGCGCCGTCGCATCGAGCCGCACCGACATCACCGGCCAGCCGACGGCGCTCAACGCCGCGGAGCTCGTCGATGCCCTGATCGATCGATTCGCCACTGGCGACATCGATGCGGTCTACGTCATCTACTCGAAATTCAATTCGGCGCTTTCCACTCCGCCGACTTCGCAGCAGGTGCTCCCCGTCACTCCGCCGGAGCGCAAAGGCGCGCAGCCCGACTACATTCTGATGCCGTCGGCGGAAGCGATCCTCACCGAGTTGCTCCCGTCGTATGTGCGTAACTCTGTTTACCGCGCGCTCGTCGAGAACGAGGCGTCGTTCCAGAGCGCTCAGCGCACTGCAATGAAGAACGCCACCGACAACGCTGGCGAGATGCTCAACGTTTTGCGACGCACCTTCAACCGCGCCCGTCAGGCGCAGATCACGCAGGAGATCGCCGAGATCGTCGGCGGTGCTGCTGCGCTACAGGGGTAATCATGGCAACAGCCGTCCGCACCGAGAGAAAGAAGCCCGCGGCCGAGACCACCAAAGCGAACATTGGCAAGGTGGTGCAGGTCATCGGACCCGTGCTCGACGTCGAGTTCGAGGCAGAGCACCTCCCGGAGATCTATAACGCGCTAAGAATCCGCGAGAAGTCGGATTCAGGCGCCGACATCGACGTCACCGTCGAAGTCCAGCAGCACATTGGCCGCAACCAGGTACGCGCGGTGGCGATGTCGTCGACCGACGCCGTGGTGCGTGGAATGAACGTCGAGGACACCGGTGCACCGATCAAGGTGCCGGTTGGTGAAGCAGCGCTTGGCAGAATTCTGAACGTGCTGGGCGAGCCGGTGGATAACGGGCCGGCGATTCCCGCCAACGTCGAGCGCTGGCCGATCCATCGTCCGGCTCCCGAGTTCGCGAACCTCGAGCCCAAGACCGAAGTCTTCGAGACGGGCATCAAGGTCATCGATCTGATTGCGCCGTTCGTGAAGGGTGGAAAGATCGGACTGTTCGGCGGCGCCGGCGTCGGAAAAACCGTCGTCATCATGGAGCTGATCAACAACGTCGCCAAGGGCCACGGCGGCAAGTCGGTGTTCTGCGGCGTCGGCGAGCGCACCCGCGAAGGCAACGATCTGTATCTGGAGATGAAGGAATCGGGCGTCATCAACTCTGCGGCTTTGATCTACGGGCAGATGAATGAGCCGCCGGGAGCGCGTCTCCGCGTCGGTTTGAGCGGTCTCACCGTCGCCGAGTATTTCCGCGACGTCGAGAACGCCGACGTGCTGGTGTTCATCGACAACATCTTCCGCTTCACCCAGGCCGGCTCGGAAGTGTCTGCGCTGCTGGGGCGCATGCCGAGCGCGGTGGGATACCAGCCGACCCTGGCGACGGAGATGGGCGACCTGCAGGAGCGAATCACGTCGACCAAGAACGGGTCGATCACGTCGGTGCAGGCGATCTACGTTCCCGCCGACGACATCACCGATCCGGCGCCGGCGACCGCGTTCGCGCACCTCGACGCGACGGTGGTGTTGTCGCGCGCGATCACCGAGCTGGGCATCTATCCGGCCGTTGATCCGCTTGCATCGTCGTCGCGAATCCTGGACGCGCAGTTCATCGGAGATCGCCACTATAAGGTAGCCACCGATGTGCAGCGGATTCTGCAGCGTTACAAGGAGCTGCAGGACATCATCGCGATTCTCGGCATGGACGAACTGTCGGAAGAGGACAAGCTGGTCGTCGGACGCGCGCGCAGAATTCAGCGTTTCATGTCGCAGCCCTTTGCGGTGGCTGAGCAGTTCACCGGCATCAAGGGCCAGTATGTGAAGCTCGAGGAGACCATCTCGTCATTCGAGCGCCTCGTCGCGGGCGAGTTCGATCAGTATCCGGAGCAGGCGTTCTTCATGCAGGGCGGCATCGACGGCGTCGTCGAGGCGGCGAAGAAGCTCTCGGCGAGCTGATGCTCAAGGTCTCAGTCATCTCGCCCGAGGCGGTGTTGTTCGAGGGCGAGGCGGAGTCGGTTGTCGCGCCCGCGCACGACGGGGAGGTGGGAATTCTTACCGGTCACGCGCCGCTGATGGCGCTGCTCGGCGAAGGCGAGCTCCGGCTTGGCGGCACATCTGGTCGTCGCTTCAACGTCAGCGGCGGATTTATGCAGGTGCTTGACGATCAGGTCCGAGTCGTAACGGAGAGGGCGAGCGCAGGGTAGAGTTCTCAGCGGGATCCGACGGTAGTAACTGCAAACCGAAGAGTACCGGCCGGGGGCCATGGGCGGGCCGGCTCGAGGCCGGGGGCTCGTTTCGTAAGGATCACCGAAGACTACCAGCTAATGGCGGTGAGCGGAGCAGCTGGCGGCGCCGAGCATTGTTGGGAAACAGCACTCGCAGCCGACGCCACGGAGCTCAGCCCAACAGTTCCACTTTTGCGAGTGCAGTTCATCCAACCGCGCTCGGAGCCGCCGGCTGCTCCGCCCATTTCTCCCAGCTGGTAGTCTTCCTTTGATCTATAAGAAACGGGCCCGCGGCCGCCAGCCGGCCCGCCCACGGCCGCCCGCCGGTAGTCTTCTTCTGCAGTTCCCAACCCGTAGATTCGCTCCTTACCGCGGGTTTACACGCAGTTGACCGGTCCTTTACTGTCGTTGACCCGTCGTTGACAGCACTCTGACCAGCGGTCAAGTTTCGAGCACTGGCAATCCCGGAACCCCGGGCTGGGGATTTCGGGCAAGCATCGTGTTCATCGGCGACCGTTCGCACTCCGCGTCGGAACCGCCCGATCGAACGCAAGACATAGTCGGCCGCGGAGAGATCGGGCTGGATCCTCCGCGCTGTCGACACGTCCTATCCCGTTTCACTTTCTGCGAGGTGTAGTATGGGAAAGACTGGTAAGATCTCTCGCTTGCTTGCGCTGGCGAGCGTGGCGCTTTGGTGCGCGCCCGCAATCGCTCAGGCGCAAGGAACGACCATTAGCGGCCAGGTAACTGGCGCTGGTGGCGCACCGGTAATCGGTGCAAGTGTCAGCATTCCGACATTGCGAGTCGGAGCTTTCACAGACGAACAGGGCCGATACACGTTCACCGCGCCCGCGTCGGCAAATGGAACGACCGTCACACTCATGGCAAGACGCCTGGGCTATCAGCCAAGCTCCGCGTCTGTCGCGCTGGCCGGCAGTCCGATCAGCCAGAACTTCAGCCTCTCTGCCACGGCAACCGAGCTTCAGGGCGTTGTTGTAACCGCGCTCGGCGAAACCAGAGAGAAGAGTCAGCTGGGTACCGCCCAGCAGCAGATCAGCAGCACCGAGCTGAACGAGACCAAGACCATGAACGTGGTCAATAGCATTCAGGGTAAGGTCTCCGGCGTGACGATCACCGGCTCTGGCACGGTTGGCGGCTCCAACCGCATCCTGCTGCGCGGCGCGAACTCGATCAGCGGCAACAACTCGCCCCTGTACATTATCGATGGCGTCGCTGTCTCCGACCGCGACCGCGGCTCAGGGCCGGGCGGCGGATTCGATTTCGGTAGCGCCATCTCCGACATCAATCCGGAAGACATTGCCACGATGAGCGTGCTGAAGGGCCCCAATGCCGCGGCGATTTATGGATCCCGCGCGGCAAACGGCGTCATTATTATGACGACCAAGCGCGGAGCCAACAGTGGCGGTAAGATGCGCACCGAAGTCAGCTCCACCTATACCTGGGAAAAGCCATCGATTCTTCCCGAGTACCAGAATCTTTACGGTCAGGGCGCTGCAGGCCAGTTTGCGTTCGGGAATGGTGCGACAACAGGCGTGGAGGATTACAACGATCAGAGCTTCGGCCCAAGGCTCGATGGAAGGTTGATTTGTCAGTTCACGAGCCCCGGCGCAGGCAGCGGATTCGTTGACGCCAACGGCGTCTTCCAGAATAACGGTTGCACGCCGACCCCCTGGGTGGCCCATCCGAATAACGTCGAAAGCTTCTTCAATACGGGGCACACCTTCTCGAACAACATCGCATTCAGCGGTGGAACCGAGCGTGCGAATGCGCGCATGTCATTCGGATCGGATCAGGTCGAGGGCTACATCCCCAACAACTCGTTCCACAAGATGAACGGGTTGCTCAACGCTGCCCTGAAGATCAACGATCGCCTCAGCTCCGACGCCAGCCTTCAGTACGTTCGCAACACCGGCCTGAACCGGCCGGGTGTCGGCTATACGCAGAGCGTGCTCGAGCAGTTCGTGTGGTTTGGCCGTCAGGTTGACCTGGACGCGCTTCGCAATACTTACAATCAGAGCGCCTCGCTCAACGGCGGTCCGCCGACTCGCGAATTCAACTGGAACTACAGCTTCCACAACAACCCGTTCTGGCTCCAGTATGAAAACCCGGAACAGGATACCCGCGACCGGTTCATTGGCAACGTCTCTGCGACGTACATGCTGGCGGACGGTATCAATGCGAGCGTCCGTACCGGGTCGGACATCTATCGCTACAACATCGATCAGCGGTTCGCTCCGGGCGATAGCCGCCAGGGGACGATCGTCGATCCGTCGTACTTCGGCGGGTTTATCAATCTCGATGATTACAACAACGAGAATACCACCGATGCGACTCTGAGGATCAATCGCGGCTTGGGCTCGCACCTGCTGGTCAACGCGACCGGCGGCGTGGCAGCGCGTCGGACAGCATACAACTTCAACAGTGTGCAAACGGGCGGTCTCACCGTGCCGGGGATTTACAATGTCTCCAACGCGGCGATCACGCCCACCCTCGGGCAGACCACACAGCGCCGTCAGACGAATAGCGCCTATGCTTCGGCTGATTTCACTCTGAACGGCTGGTGGACCCTCGGTGGCACGATGCGCAACGACTGGTCATCGACGCTGCCGAAGGAAAACAATTCCTACTTCTACCCATCGCTTAACACCGCGATCGTGTTGACCGATGCCGTTCCGGCGATCAAAAACGGTATACTCTCTTACGCGAAGCTGCGTGCTTCGACGGCGAAAGTGGGTGCTGACGCAGATCCGTATCTTCTGAGAACCACGTATAGTGGTCTCAGCAACAAATTCGACGGGCTCCCTCAGTTCTCGCTGCAAGACGCACTGGCGAACGGCGATCTGAAGCCCGAGATCACCCACTCCAATGAAGCAGGCTTGGAGCTCGGTTTCTTCAACGGGCGGGTGACTTTCGATGGCAGCATTTACGACAAGTACACCACCAACCAGATCTTCAACGCGCCGGTTTCTTCGACGACTGGCTTCACGTCGAAGTCGATCAACGCCGGTGAGATCAGCAACAAGGGCCAGGAATTCCTGCTCAGCGTCGTGCCAATCGAGACCGCCGGCGGATTCTCCTGGAACAGCATCTTCAACTACGGCCGCAACAAGAGCAAGATCACCGAGCTGGCACCGGGCGTAAAGACGCTCGCCTTGGGCAGCTTGTTCACAGCTCGCCTTGAGGCCCGTCTCAACAAGCCTTACGGCGCGATAATGGGCAATTCGTGGCTGCGCGACGCGCAGGGCAACCTGCTCCTCAAAAACGGTTTGCCGCAGCGCGATCCCGCGTTCACCGGATATCAGCACTACTTCGGCAGCGTTCAACCGCAGTGGACGGGCGGCTGGGGCAACACGCTGACCTACAAGAACCTAAGACTGTACGGCCTGCTCGACTTCCACGTGGGCGGCAAGCTCGCCAGCATCACCAACATGTGGGGCGATTACACCGGCGTTCTGTCGCGTACCGTTGCTGGACGCGAGGTTGATTGGGACAAGCCAGGCTACGTGGTCAAAGGCATCGACCAGGCAACCGGCCAACCCAACACCAAAGCCGTGACGGCTGAGACGTACTGGCAGTGCATCTCGTACAACTGCGGTCAGGTCATCGAGGACCACATTTACGACGCCACGTACACCAAGCTGCGCGAGCTGAGCCTCGTCTTCGACCTGCCTCAGACACTCGCCAGCCGCTTCAACGCGAGCGCGATCACCGTCGGTCTCACCGGTCGCAACCTGAAGACCTGGACCAAGGTGCCGAACATCGACCCCGAGTTCTCCTATCAGACTGGGAACAACCAGGGTATCGAATTCGCCTCAATGCCGAACCCGCGGGTGTGGGGATTCAACGTCCGCATCACGCCGTAACCCATTAACCGGAACTGATGACAAATGATCAATAAAAACTTTTTGAGACTGGGTACGGCGTTGTCGATTGCGCTCGCGGTAGCGGGGTGCAACAACGACAGCATCACCAATCTCAACAAAAACCCGAACAGCCCGGAGGACGTACCTCCAGGTCCGCTGTTCACCGAGGCATCTCGCCTCTCGACCGCGCGCTGGTTTGGCGGCATCGATCTGCGCACCTACGAGTGGATCGTCCAGCACCTCTCCGAGGTCCAGTACAACGACGAGGATCGCTACCTTCGTGTGCACGCCGCAGACACCGAAGGCTCGTTCAATGGCGCGTATGCTGGCGAGCTGAAGGACCTGACGCAGATCATCAACAAGGGCCTGGCGACCAACCAGGCGGGAGTCTACGGCCCGGCGATGGCGTTGCGGACGCTGGTCTTCTCATTCATCACCGATTCCTGGGGCGACGTGCCGTACTCAGCGGCGCTCAAGGGGGACTCGGTGGGAACGTCGCTTAACCCGACGTACGACAAGCAGCAGGATATTTACGCGGATTTCTTTGCCACGCTCGACAGGGCCGCGAAGGATCTGAGTTCAGCGACCAACGACCTCGGCGACGCCGACCCGATCTACGGCGGCGACCCGGCAAGTTGGCAGAAGTTCATCAACTCGCTGCGGCTGCGTCTGGCGATCCGGGTTTCGGAAGTGGATCCCGCCCTCGCCAGTGCTCAGATCACCGCGGCGCGTACGGCGCCGGGTGGCCTGATTCTCACCAACGCTGACAATGCCTATTTCCCGTGGCCAGGGGATGGGGTTTACAACAATCCGTGGGCGGACAACCTGGGCGCACGCGACGACTGGCGGATGTCAAATCGCCTCGTGGATATCATGAACGCGCTCAGTGATCCCAGGCTGCCGATCTACGCCCAGCCGACCGGCGCAAATCCGGCGATTTACCGCGGCTCGCCCAACGGCCTTCTGCCGCAGAACGTTCCCGATCCGTCCACGACCTCGCGCCCGGGAGAGATTTTCTACAAGGGCGTGACGACGTACGGGCCGACGTTCGGCGGATCGGGGGCCAGCCTTCCGACCCCGATTCTTACCGCGGCGGAAGTCAACCTGATTCTTGCCGAGGCTGCTGAGCGCGGACTCGGTGGTCTCACTGCGGGTCAGGCGGCTGGTTACTACAATGCCGGAATCACGGCTTCAATGAACCAGTGGAACGACATGGCTGCTGCGGCAGGGCAGTCGATCGCCGCTGGCGACGTTGCCGCGTATCTGGCGAACCCAAGCGTGGTTTATCAGGGTGGTGTCGCCGGTCTCCGTCAGATTGCACAGCAGAAGTACATCGCGCTGTACATGGACGGTGCGGATGCCTGGTTCGAGTGGCGCAGAACGTGTGTCCCCTCGACCATCGTGCCTGGCCCGGATGCGACTCTTACTTACGTGCCGCGCCGGCTCGAGTATCCGACGACCGAAGCGACCACGAATAAAGAGTCTCTCGATGCCGCCATCGCTGACCAGGGTCCGGACGACCTGGGAACCCGCGTGTGGTGGGACACGATGACCGCTGCGACCTGCTCCTGATCGTGGAGCAGTAAGCACCGCGGTTCACTAGTCGTAAAGAAAAGACCCCCCGAGAAGTTTCGGGGGGTCTTTTGCATCCAACGTGACTGCGTCCAGAGTGTGATTTCGTGCAGCCCGGTTAGAGCACTCGTTATTGATTCTTCGTCCAGACGATGATCGCGCCGCACATCCGGTTGTTCCGATCCTGGTACTCGGGAGGCAGCCCGGCATTGGATGCATAAATCTCCATCGCCGCAACGTCCGACGGCCTGGCGACGTCGTCGAGCTCCGCACCCGGCGCGCGCATCCCGTCGACCCACACCATCGGCTGGCAGCCACGCAGAAGAATCCGGTTGCCGATGCCTTTGGTTTCAATCGTCGCCCCACCGACGGTGCGAACGATCTCGCTCAGGTACAACGGATTTCGCGCCCTGATGTCCTTCATCTCGAAGAACTTTGCGAAGTTGTTGTTATTCTTCCTTTCGTAGAATTCGTCGAGATGTCCCTTCGAGCTTTCGACGACCACCGCGGAAATATCGCTCGCAATTTCGTCGAGACTGACCTCGACTTCCGACGCAACACCATCGGTCGGCATCTCGACGTTGACGGTCTTGGCGACATATCCCATCCGCCGCACCGTCAGCGCCACATTCCCGCTCCGTACCTGTGGAAAGGCAAACCGGCCGTCGGCTCCGGTGCGGGTCACCCGAACCGCTTCACCGGCGCGATTCAGCACCAGCTCGGCGCTCGGAACCGGCGCTTTCGACGCGTCGAGCACGATCCCATCGACCTCGAATTTGTGCGTCGGCTGCATTTGCGCGACAAGCGCCGGAACCGCGATGAACGGAAATACTAACAGGCTTCCGGCGACGAGCCGGGTATGGGACGCGCGCACAGTTTGCTCCGTGGAGATTACCTTGCTCACGCTGTAACCGGTGCGCGGCCTTGTCAAGCCGAACTCGGCAGATTGGCGGAGTCTGCCGGCGAAAGGATGCCCGGACCGCGCGGCTTCGGCGGCTCCGCACGCCAATTTTGGGTATCGAAGTCTCGGCCGCTGGCTTGCGAATTGCCCCGGGTATGGCCATAACATCATTTCAGACAATCGCTTATGGCCGATAGCTCGCACCCGCCGATACTCGTTGTCGATGACAACGCCGATAACGCCCACATCATTCGGGACTATCTCGAAGCGCGGGGTTATCCAATTACCGTCGCCTACAACGGCGACGAGGCGATGAAGGCGTTCGAGGAGGTCAAGCCGGCCGTGGTCCTGCTCGACGTGATGATGCCGGGCCGCGATGGCTGGCAGGTCTGCCGCGAGATCAAGCAGCACCCGACCCTCGGTCGAAGCGTGAGAGTGGTGATGGTCACCGCACTCGACGATTGGGTGAACAAGCGCCAGGCACTCCAGACCGGCGCCGACGACTACGTCGAGAAGCCTTTCGAGCTCTCGAAGCTGGCAACTACCATCGAGCGCAACGTCAAGCTGCTCGCGCCGAACACCGGCGCCGCCCAGTCCACCGCTACCCGTTCCCGCTGAACTTGGATTACCACCAGCTTCTTCGTGACTCGCTGACGCGCCTGCCGACCGTTGCCGCGACGATCGACAGCATCAGAAAGGCCGTACAGGATCGGGGCGAGATCGTGATCCTGTACTTCAACTTCGACCGCTACTCCAAGGTCGAAGAAGTCTACGGCTGGGAAAAACTCGACAGCGTGCTCGAGACGACCGGCGAAGCGATGCGCGCGTTCCTGAGCAAGAGCGCGCTCGCCTCCAGCAAGCTGATGGTCGCGTTTCCCAACGACGATGACTTCATCTTCTTCCACGTCCCGCAGGACGACACCCCCGCCGCGACGGACGCCGAGATAACCGAGCTCACCGCCGGGCTTAAGGAAGCCGTCTCGAGCGAGATCGAGCGCGTCCACGGAGAGGACATCGCGGCCCTGTTCGACATCTTCGTCGGCCGCGCGCTCGTCGTCTACAACCCGAAGCTTCGGCTGGAGCGCCAGATCTATCGCGGCATCCGCGAAGCGGCGAACGCCTCGAAGAGCCTCGAGCACCGGGAGCAGGCCAAGAAAGTAAGCGACCTCCGCGAGACTCTGCGCGATCGCGGCCTATACATCGAGTATCACCCAATCGTCGTCACCGACACCCAGAAGGTGTTCGGCTACGAAGCGCTCGCGCGTGGAGCGCTGCGCAGCATGCGAAGTCCCGAAGTGATGTTCGAGATCGCGGCGCAGTCCGACTTGATCTGGGACCTGAGCCGACTCTGTCGCGACCGCGCCATCGAAGGAATGGGCAAGCTGCTCAAGGATGGCGAGCTGTTGTTCATGAACGTCGACCCCGCGGACTTCGCCGATCCTTCCTTCGACGTCAACACCCTGGCGGTAAAGGACCCGACGCGGGTCGTGATCGAGATCACCGAGCGCACGGCGATCAAGGACTACCCCAAATTCCGCGGCCGCCTCAAGGAGTTCCGCGACAAGGGCTATCGTTTCGCCGTCGATGACGCCGGCAGCGGATACGCCGGACTCGGCTCGATCGCCAACCTGGAGCCCGATTTCATCAAGCTCGATATCTCGCTCATCAACTGCATCGATCAGAATTTCATCAAGCAGAATCTGGTCGAGACGATGGTGCGCTTTGCCAACGAGCACGGCGCGATGGTGATCGCCGAGGGTGTCGAGCGGAAGGAAGAGTACGAAATGGTGAAATCACTCGGCGTGCATCTCGTGCAGGGTTTCTTCGTGCACAAGCCGAGCACCAGCGCGGTCACCTACCGCCCGCCCGCTCTGGCAGGCGTGCCGGTCACTCAGGAAGCAAAGCCATAACCAGCTCGTAGGACCGCTCGGCGGCGCCGAGCCCCGCCTGCACCATCGCGCGAGCGCGAGCTCCCGCGATTTCGCGCGCGGAAGATGAGCCGAGCCAATCGTCGAGTCGAATGGTCAGGTCGGCCGCTGCCTTGATGGCTGCGCCACCCTCGGCCTGTACCAGCCTCGATGCCTCGCGACTCCGTTCGTTTCGGGGACCAAAGAGAACGGGCGCGCCGAAGGCAGCCGGCTCGAGCACCGAGTGCACGCCGGCGGAATGGAACCCGCCGCCGACGTATGCGACGTCAGCGAGCGAGTACAGATCGCCGAGAATGCCGTATCGATCGACGATGACGACGTCGGCAGCGGTGGCGTCGGCGGCGTCGATTAGCGCTGCTTTCAGCGACGACGCCAACGCCCACCGCGCGAGACTGCGGAGATGCGATTCCGAGATCTCGTGGGGGGCGATCACCAGTCGCGCGTCAGGAATTTTCTCGCGGATCCTTTGCCACGCCGGGAGAAGGTGCTCTTCGTCTGTGGGCCACGTCGAACCCGCCACCAGCGTCGGACGGGCGGAGCGCAGGCGTTCCATGAACGCTGTCGGTTCACGCCGCGCGCGCGCCCAGACCTGGTCGAAGCGCGTATCACCCGTGACTTGCAGGCGATCCGCGCGCACGCCCTGCTCGCGCAGGCGTTCTGCATCGCTTTCATCGATCGCCCCGACACGGGCGATCGATCGGTACGCGTCATTGAGGAACGCGCGGGCGATCGGTCCGCGCCGGCCGGACGATTGGGGGAGTGTCGCGCTCACCACACCCACTGGTATACCGCGATTCGCGGCGGTCTCGGTGAGTGCGGGCCACACATCGAGCTTGCTGAACACGAGTGCGCTTGGCCGCAGCGCCGCGATTGCGGCGGCCGCGTTTGAGAATGTATCGAACGGTAGATAGTCGGCGACGTCCACCTCGAGGCCCCTCGCAAATCGCTCGGCGCTCGGCGAGTAAAAGGTGTAAGCGATCTGGATGTCGGGCCGACGCGCCCTCAACAACTGAATCACCGGAAGCGCCTGCAATCCTTCACCGACCGAGGGCGCGTGGAACCAGAGGAGTGGCCGAGCGATATCGCGGTGGGCGCCGGCCCATTTCTGGAACCGCGGGATCAGATCGCGTCGCGCCGAGAGCGCGCGAGCGAACTTCGACTGGCCCGCCGGCGCCGCGCGGGTGAGCGCCTGCGCCAGGTTGCCTGCGAACGAGTAGGGAATTCGCAGCAGCGAATTCACTGCGGCTCGCTAAGGGTTGGTGCTCTTGCTCTTGACCAGAGCGGAGTCGATGACGCGGCGCAGCTCGTCGATGGATTGCGCGCCGACCAGCAGGTGGTCGCCGATCATGAAGCTCGGCGTCGCGCTCGCGCCGGCGCGGGATGCGCGGTCCTGATCGGCGAAGATGATCGACTTCATCTTTCCGGATGAAACGCAGTCACGCCACTGCTGCATCGAGACACCGTTCGCGCTCGCCAGGGAGTCGAAGTACTGCTTTGGAGATGGCAGCACCTCCCACTGATTCTGGGTGCCGAACAACGCGTCATGCATCGCCCAGAATTTGTTTTGCGCTCCGGCGCACATCGCTGCTTCGGCGGCGACCAGCGCGTGGACGTGACTCTGGAGCGGGAAATTCACGTAGGCGAGGCGGACCTTGCCCGTCTTGACGTACTGATCGACGAAGGTGTTGTAGGTTTGATCATGCCACTGCTTGCAGTACGGGCACTGGAAGTCACTGACTTCGATAACCCAAACCGGGGCAGTGGGGCTGCCCTGAATCCGGGCGAGATCGGCGCGCGTAATGCTGGAGTCGGCAGGCGCGGGATGCGCTGCGACTGACGCGGTGTCCTTACGCGTGACGGACGTGGTTTCACCGCTTTGCGTAGTTCCGCCGCCGGGGGCGCAGGCGACAGAGAGCACGAACGTTGCAACGGCGGCAATGCGGTTGACGTGGACGGAATTCATCAGCTAAATAGACCTCCTTGCAAACCATGAAATCAAGGGAGAGTAGATACTTACCTCGGTCCTGATCGGCGTTCGATCGACGGCTGCCTTTTTCGCCGTGCTGCGCGCAGCCTGGTTCCTCCTTCTCCCACAAGGCATCCAGATTCCACCGCCCACCGGGCTGGTGAACGATTTCGCGCACGTACTACAACCGGACGCGATCGCGCGGATGGAACGCATCGCCGAGGATGTGCGGACGAAGTCGCGCGGCGAGATGGCGATCGTGACGATGAGCGACATCGGCAATCGCGACGTGCAGGAAGTCTCGCTCCAGATCGGCAGGCAGTGGAAGGTCGGCAAGATCGGGGATCCGGGCGATCCGACCCGAAACGCCGGCGCTGTGATTCTCCTCGTGCCGAAGGAGACCAGCAAGGACGGCCGCGGGCACTGCTTCATCTCGACCGGTCGCGGCGCTGAGGGGTTCATCACCGACGCCGACGCGGGCGACATCTGCCGGGAAGCGACTCCTGCGTTCGCGCGACAAGATTATTCCGCGGGACTCGAGCTGGTTACGCTGCGCACGGCGCAGCGCTTCGCCAACGAATTCCATTTCCAGCTGGATACATCGCTGGCGCCGACGCCGCGGCTCGGAGAGCCGCCGCTGGAAAATCCGGGGCGCAGCGGGGGAATTCCGCCTTTCGTCTGGCTCATCCTCTTCTTCGTCGTGCTGTCGATGCTGAGCAGCGCGGGACGGCGTGGGCGGGGCCGGCGCGGGGGATGCGGGGGGCCGGGCTGTCTGCCGATCATCATTCCGACCGGAGGGTTCGGGCGGGGGGGATTTGGTGGCGGCGGAGGATGGATTGGCGGGGGTGGCGGGTTTGGTGGAGGAGGGGGAGGAGGCTTCGGAGGATTTGGTGGTGGAGGAGGGTTCGGTGGGGGAGGGGGAGGGTCAAGCTGGTAGAACTGAACTGCAAAGGAACGGGCTGGAACTGCAAAAGAACGGGTGCGAGTTGTCAGAGGAGCATGGTTGTCAGCGTTTTAGTTCACTACGTCGGGACGTCATTGGTGGCGTGATGGCACGGCCGAGGGCGTGAGGGTCGGTGTGAAGTGCACGCACACTTCGATTTATCGGGATTGAGACGATGATGAAACTTGAAGAGCTGGTCAGGCAGCTGCAGCTCGCGTACGGGGACGGATTGCGATCCGTGGTCTTGTACGGATCTGCCGTGGCCGGGGAGCACAATCCGAAGAAATCGGATTACAACGTGCTGGTGATCGTCGACTCGCTGCCGCTGGCGAGGCTGCGCGCCGTCGCGGCGGTGTCGAAGGCGTGGGCCGAAGACGGGAATCCGCCGCCGATGACGTTCACGGCCAGTGAATGGAAATCGTCGTCGGACATCTTTCCCATGGAGTACGCCGACATTCTCGAGCGTCACAAGGTGCTGCACGGCGAGTCTCCTTTCGACGGCATTACCGTCTCGCCTAAGGATCTTCGACTTCAGGTCGAGCAGCAGACGATGGGCAAGCTGTTGCAGCTGCGGCAGGCGACGATGGGAGCGGGCGGAGACAGCAAGCTCCAGCTCGAGGTTCTGGAGCGGAGTCTCAGCACGCTGATGGTGATCTTTCGCGGCATCTCACGGCTCGTCGGCCAGGTGCCGTCGCAGGATTACGAGGAGCTAGCACAATCGCTCGCACGTCGCGCTGGATTTTCGGCTGAGCCTTTCGTGAAGGTGATCCGGCACGTGCGCGGAAGCGAGAAGATCGCGCGCGATGCGGCGGCTGGAATTCTGGAGGGATACCTCGCGGCGATGGAGCGGTTGGTGGCGTACCTGAACGAGTTCAGAGGATAAATTACTGTGGGCTTTGGCCGCACAGCGTGTAGTCGATCTCCACTCAGAGGATAGAGAAATGAACCGACGGATGATGTTGGCTCTCGCACCCCTCGTTCTGGGCGTCACGGGATGCGGATACAACCGGATTCAGCAGCTCGACGAGAATGCCGCGCAGGCGAAGCAGGGGATCTCGGTGCAGCTACAGCGGCGCGCGGACCTGGTGCCCAACCTCGTGAATACGGTGAAAGGTTACGCGCAGCACGAGGAAGCGGTGTTCACCCAGGTCGCGCAGGCGCGCGCGGGTCTGGCGGGCGCGATTCAGACCGGCGATCCGCAGCAGATGGCCACGGCAAACGCAACTCTCACCGGCGCGCTGGGAAGACTCATCGCGATCTCCGAAGCGTATCCGCAGCTGAAGGCCGACCAGGGTTTCCTGCGATTGCAGGACGAGCTCGCCGGCACGGAGAACCGGATCGCGACATCACGGAACGACTACAACCAGGCCGTGCAGGCCTACAACACCTACATCCGCACCTTTCCGCAGGCGATCACCGCGAAAGTGATCGGGGCCAAGCCGCGCACCTATTACGAAGCAGCGCCGGGATCCGAGGTGGCGCCGACGGTGGATTTCGGCAACCGCGCCGCACCGGCGAGCACGACTCCAGGCGCGCCGAAAGCGCCTTAGCTCTTAGCCAATTCCGAACGAAAACGCCGGCGATCTTCGCCGGCGTTTTGTTTTTGGCAAGTAGTAGAAAGCCGTAGCCAAGCCAGCGCTGAGCTCGCAGTCTTGACACCCTAGGGGTTCACCCCTAAATACGTGCGACCCAGAACCAGACCTGCAGAGCTCTACCACTCTGCTGGGCTCGCTGCGCGTGCAGCAAGCCTCACCCTCCAAGCTGGAGACAGGCATGAAAAGAATTCGCTCGTCAGTTTTTTCACTGCTGTTGCTGGCGCTGTTCAGCGCCAGCGCCTTCGCGCAGACGCGTCGCGTGAGCGGCCGCGTCACCGTTGAAGGCAGCGGTGAGCCACTCGTCGCCGCCAGTGTCAACGTCGTCGGCACTGCGCTCGGCACCTACACCGACGACCAGGGCCGCTTCTCGCTCAACATCCCCGAAGGCTCGGCCACCCTTCGCGTGCGTCGCATCGGCTACGCTCAGAAGACCATCGCCGTTCCCGCCGGCGCGACGGATCTCAACGTCGAGCTCGCGCGCGACGTTCTCCAGCTCGAGACCCAGGTCGTCACCGGTACGGCGACGACGGTGTCGAGCGCCAATGCCGCGAACGCGGTGACGGTGGTTTCCTCGGAGCGGCTGAACAGAGTCCCGGCGCAGACGATCGACTACGCGCTGCAGGGCAAAGTGCCAGGCGCGCTCATCTCGCAGAACTCGGGTGCTCCCGGCGGTGGAACCCAAATCCAGCTGCGTGGAGTCTCGACGCTCAACGCGGGTTTCCTGCCGCTCTACGTGATCGACGGCGTGATCGTCGACAACTCGAGCATCTCGAACGGCCTGAACGTGATCAGCCAGTCGGCGCGCGGGAACTTCGCCTCGAGCCAGGACCAGACCGTCAACCGTGCTTCGGACATCAACCCGAATGACATTGAAAGCGTTCAGATCCTGAAAGGTCCCTCGGCCAGCTCGATCTACGGATCCAGAGGCACCAACGGCGTAATCATCATCACGACGAAGCAGGGCGTCGCTGGCGGCAAGCCGACCCTGGATATCAACCAGCGCTTCGGCACCGCGCGGATCTCCAACAAGATCGGCCTGCGCTGCTTTAAGTCGGGCGCGGAGGTCGAAGCTGCGGGTTTCGATTCTACCGGGTTCGGCGCTGCGACGAACAAGTGCCACGATTACGAGCAGGAGCTCTACGGCGAGCATCCTTTCAATTACCAGACTATCGGATCCTTGCGCGGCGGGACTTCGGGCGGAACGACGTACTTCATCTCGGGCCTTGTCCAGCACGACGGCGGTCTGGTACGCAACGACAACTACAACAAGCAGTCGCTGCGTGTGAACGTAGGCCAGACCTTCGGGTCGCGCCTGCATCTCCGCGCCAACGTCGAAGGAATTCACACCCTGACGGCGCGCGGTATCAGCGGCAACGACAACACCGGAATCAACCCGTACACCACGTTCTCGCAGACACCATCCTTCATCGATTTGCGGAGACAGGGTGACGGCACTTTCCCGCGCAACCCGATCACGGCGGTGAGTAACAGCAATCCGTTCCAGAACGCCGAGCTGATCAAGACGCCGGAGGATGTGTTCCGTATGCTGGCCAGCGGTCAGGGCGTTTACAATCTCATGACCCGCGAGCGCCAGACTCTTGATTTCACGGTGAACGGTGGGCTGGACAGCTACATCGATCACGCGAAGATCATCTCGCCCGCGACCGCCTATGTCGAACAAGTGAACGCGCTGCCGGGCACCCTGTTCGTCAGCGACGGCAACGTCATGAATGCTACGCTGGGCGCGTCGTTCAATCACCGACTCATTCGCGATCCTTTCACCGCGACTACTTCTTTCGGGTTTGGACAGGTGCGGCGCAACACCGATGTCGTTGCCAACACTGGCCGCGGCGTTTTCCCCGGTGTGACCAACGTTTCGACTGCGACGCAGATCTTCACGAACGAAGGTCAGAGCATCGTCAAGTCCAGCTCCTTCTTCGTTCAGGAAGAATTCCTGACCATGGCGGAGAGACTTTTGCTCACCGCCGGTGTCAACAGCGAGCGCACGAGCAACAACGGCGATGCACAGAAGTATTATGCGTACCCGAAGTTCTCGGCGTCCTACCGGATGCCGACCCCAAGAGCTATCGACGAGCTGAAGCTCCGCCTCGCCTACGGGAGAGCGGGCAACCAGCCAACCGGCGGCAAGTACACCTTCCTCACCAACCTGATCGAAGAGGGCGTGACGGGATTCCGCGCCTCGACGGTCAAGGGCTTCCCGGGCATCAAACCCGAGACGGCCAGCGAGACGGAAGGCGGATTTGATCTGACCTTCTTCACCGGCCGCGCGCGTCTGTCTGCGACCCAGTTCCGGAAGCAGATCGACAACCTGATTCTGTCGGCCTCGGTCGCGCCTTCGACGGGGTTCTCGACCCAGACCATCAACGGCGGTCAGATCGTGACTCACGGAACGGAGCTCGAGCTCGGCATGACGCCGATTCAGAGCGACAGGTTCTCGTGGATCTCCAACACCACCTACTCGAGCAACAAAGGCAAGGTGACGCGCCTGCCGGTTCCGGGATTCATCCCGAGCTCAGGATCGTTCGGAACACGATTCGGGAACGCGTTCGTCAAGGAGGGCCAGCTGGTGACGGTTCTGCAGGCCATTAACGGCTGCACTGCACTGGTGAACAACGCGTGTCCGTCGGCGAATCGAGTCCTGACATTCGTCGGGAACTCGGCACCCGACTACGAGATGGGTTTCAACAACGACCTTACATTCGGCTCCTTCCGCCTCTCTTCACTGTTTGACTGGCGCAAGGGTGGCCTCGGTATCAACCTGACCAACGCGTACTTCGATGGTGGGCTCGGGGCGGATACAGCAGCCGGCAACGCGCGTGCGCTGGCGTTCAGCCAGGGCACAGCCGCATACGTCGAGAACAGCGGCTTCGTGAAGCTGCGCGAGCTGACCCTCGGTTACGAGCTGCCCGCGAACCTTACCAGCAGGCTCTTCAACGGGCGTGCGTCGCAGGCGCGCGTCGAGTTGAGTGGGCGCAACCTGAAGACGTGGACCAAGTACACGGGTCTGGATCCGGAAGTATCCAACTTCGGTAACCAGCCCATCGGCCGGTTCCAGGACGTCACACCGTATCCGCCGAGTCGCACGTTCTTCCTGACGATCAACACCACCTTCTAAACCAAGGCGATAACTCAGATGAAGCGATATTCAACGATTGCACTCGCGGTAGCGACCCTCGCTGTCGCCGCGTGCAAAGACAACCCGGTGGCGAATCCAATTGACGCGCCGACGGTCGATGCTCTGAGTGGTGGTCTCACTCGGACGTCGCTGCTCCAGCTCACAATCGGTGCGCTGGCGCAGGATCGCACGACGATCAACGACATTCAGTTTGCAATCGAGGGCGGAATCCTCGGCCGCGATGTATATCGCATCGATGCATCCGAGCCGCGCTATGTGCTGGAGACGCTCGGTGGCAACCCCGACCCGGGCAGCTTCGCCGGGGGTCGCGGGTTCGCCGGCTACTACACCGCGATTCGCGCCGAGAACACGATCCTGCAGGCACTGAATTCCGCGCCGACGGCGATTTTCACGACAAACGAGATCAACGCGCAGCGTGGCTTCATTCGTACCATCAAGGCGATGGAGTACTGGCGTCTGATCGAGACCCGCGACACCGTCGGCGTGCCGATCCAGAGCGACGATCCATCGGCGGTCACTGATGTGCGGTGCAAGGAGGTGGTCCTCTCATACATTGCGGCGCTGCTCGACAGCGCGCTCACGGATCTCAACGCCGCCGGCGCCACCACGAAGCTCCCGGTCAAGCTCCCGGGCGGATTCACCCAGTATGGCCGCGACTATCAATTGGTATCGAACCTCATCCTGTTCAACCGCGGCTGGAAGGGTAAGGTGGACTTCTATCGCGGGCTGAATCGAAAGGCTTACACCGCATCTCTCTTCCCGACGGCGATCACGGAGTTGACTCAGGCCCTGGGCGGCGCGGCGCCGGGCGCGGTTCCGAAGGCTGACTTCACCAAGGGCGCTTATTACAACTTCGTGCCCGGTGGTTCCGAGAATCAGCCAAACCTAATTTCGGATGCCAAGATCGGGTTGAACCCGCTGGTTGGTGACAGCGTACAGGCGGGCGACAC
>CAMLDY010000036.1 GCA_946478895.1 uncultured Gemmatimonadota bacterium | reverse complement strand
CTTGAAAACTGGCGCCCGCAAGGGCTTGGGGGTTCGAGTCCCTCACCCTCCGTCAAACTCGACCAAAACAAAAAACGCCACCGCTCTTGTCGGTGGCGTTTTTGTTGAGAGAAGATTGCCGCTACTGGCCCTGAACCCTCGGCGCCGGGCCGAGCTGCGCGAGACGCGATTTCATCGTGCTGAAGCCCGAATCATTCGTCGCGAGGCCATTGAGCGTCGAAGCCGGCGTCTGATTCAGCATTCGCTGGATGTCCGCGATGCGATCCGACGTGCCCGGGTGATCGGAGAACCACGCCGACACGTTGCCACCGCCCGACTGCTGCTCCTCGGCGAGAAGCTTCTGGAACAACGTCAGCATTCCGCGCGGATTGATGCCCGCCCTGATGAGGTTGTTGAAGCCGCCTTCGTCCGCCTGGACCTCGTCCTGCCGGCTGAATTTGGCGAACACAGCAGTGCCGCCGATGTTGATCGCTGCTTGCGCCACGCCGCTCTGGCAGACTCCGGTCAGCGCGCAGAGAATACCGACGCCGACGTTTGCGCCCTGCGCCTGCTCCATCTGCTTCACCGAGTGGCGCCTCACGACGTGCTCGATCTCGTGGCCGAGTACGCCGGCGACCTCCGACATGTTGCTGGCACGCGCGAGCACGCCGCGATTCACGTAGACGAAGCCGCCGGGCAACGCAAAGGCGTTCACGACGTCGGAATTGACGACCTGGAACTGCCAGTTCAAATCGGCACGTGACGTTCGGCTCGCGATTCGCTGGCCCAGCGCGTTCACGTAATTCTGGATATAGGCGTCCTGGACCATCGGCAGCTGCGCATTTACCTGCTGTGCCGCCTCCTGCCCCATTTGGACTTCCTGCTGGGTGGACACACCGCAACCGGCGAGCAGTGCGGCCGCGGCAACCGTTAGTGAGACCTTGAGCATTTGCTGCCCCCAAAAGAGTTGTCTAATGGCGGGCTCGGTGGAGTCCCGCAGCGGTATGGAAAGGCAGAAAGCAAGCCAGTGTGTGCTCGCGACCTCGGGTACATCTGCTTACTTTCCGGTCGCGGCTCTACCATCGCTCGAGGAGCACAATGGCGGACTTCACCAAGGAATGGATCGAGCACCTCAAGACCCAAATCGCCGGCAGGATGAGCGTCGTCGCCGACAAGATGGATCCCCAGGCCTACGACGAGCTGATCACCGATCTGGCGTGGTTTACTTTCCGCTTCGCGCGCGACCCGGACACCAAGATGAGGAAAGTCTTCCGCTGAATCCGTGGACACAGCGGCATTAGATTCGCCGTAGGACAGATCCGAACCTACCCGGGGTCACCGATGGCGAAATGCGAAGTGTGCGGAAACGACTACGACAAATCGTTTACCGTCACCATGACGGGCAAAGCCCACACATTTGACTCATTCGAGTGCGCCATCCACGCTCTGGCGCCGAAATGCGCGCACTGCGGCTGCAAGATCATCGGCCACGGTCTGGAGAGCAAAGGCACCTTCTATTGTTGCGCAAGCTGCGCCCAGCAATCGGGCGTCAAGGGCTTCGAGGACCGCATCTAGCACAGCAATGAGGACTACCGCGTGAAGTGGAAGAGCAGACGTGATCGGGATGGCAAAATCGGCGACGAGCGCGTTCGCACCAAGTTCGCCTGGACGCCCGTTGAGGCCGATGATGGCTACACTTACTGGCTGACGTCGGTTGTGGTCCGCGAGCAGCTGTTGCCCAAAGTATCGCGCGGAGGATTCGAGGACGACGAGCAGGAGTGGGAAGTAGTCGAGGCCAAGCCGCTAAACGGCAAGAGCCGGAAGTAAAGCACAGACGGATTGCTCCTCACCATCGATCTCAACGCCGATCTCGGTGAGGGCTTCGGGACGGCCCGCGCCGCCGACGATCTCGAGCTCCTCGATCTCGTCTCGTCCGCGAACATCGCCTGTGGATTCCACGCCGGCGATGAGATCACCATGCGCGACACCGTGCGCGCGGCGCGTGAGCGTGGCGTATCGATCGGCGCGCATCCATCGTATCCCGACATTCCCGGCTTCGGCCGGCGCGAGCTCGGGCTTTCTCCGCGCGAGATCGAGCACCATGTGAGCTACCAGCTGCACGCAATCTCGAACGTGTGCGCCGCACAGGATGCAAAACTCGTTTATGTCAAGCCACACGGGGCGCTGTACAACCGCGCCGCATGGGATCCCAAAGCGGCGGAGGCCATCTGCCGGTCGATCGCCGCAGTCGATCGCTCCATGACGCTGCTTGGACTTCCGTCCAGCGAGATGTCCCGCGCGGCTGAGGATGCCGGCGTCCGCTTTGCCAACGAGGCATTCGTTGACCGCGCGTACACGCCCGGCGGCCGGCTGATGCCACGAAATGAGCCGGGCGCTGTCATTCACGATGTCCAGACAGCGGTGAGCCGGTCGCTGATGCTCGTCCACGAAGGAGTACTCGCCGCCAGCGATGGCAGTGAGCTTCGAATCGAAGCACAGTCGCTTTGCGTACATGGCGACAACGTCGATGCCAGCGCAATACTGCATCGGCTGCGACGCAGCCTCGAGGAGTCCGGTGTGAGCATCGCACCGTTTGCGGTGTAATTTCCGCGCACCGATAACCCCGATGCCGTCAGTCATGCCCAGCGCGCACCCGCTCGGCGACTCCGCGATAACTATCGCTTTCGGTGAGGAGCGCAGCCCCGCACTGCTGGGGCGGATTCATGCCGCGGCGCGCTCGATCCGAAGCGCGCGGATTCCCTTCGTGGTTGATGTGGTGCCCGCCTATCTCGCGCTGACGGTATTCTACGACCCCGTGGCAGCGACGTACGATGACGCCGCGAAGCTCCTCATCGAGAAATGCACCACGGCACCCTCGGAAGCCGATGACCGGAAACCGCGTGAGCACATCATCGCTGTTCGCTACGACGGCATCGATCTTCCGGCGGTGGCGGAGGCTACGCGGCTGGACGTCGAGGAGGTCGTCGCGCTCCACTCCGGGCGCGCCTACACCGTCGACATCCTGGGATTCGTTCCAGGCTTCGCGTACCTCAGCGAGCTCGACCCGGCGCTGCATCTCCCTAGGCGCGCGCAGCCGCGCCCACGCGTCGCGGCGGGAAGTGTCGCCATCGCTGCCGCGCAGACCGCAGTGTATCCGCTCGACACTCCCGGCGGCTGGCACCTGATCGGGACGACCAACCAACTAATGTTCGACCCCCGCAGCGAGCCGCCCGCGCTGTTGGCGCCCGGCGACATCGTCAGGTTCGAACCGCTAAAGTGATCACCGTCACCAAGGCCCCGCCCTATCTCACCGTTCAGGATTGCGGTCGGAAACGCACGCGCTCGTTCGGCGTTCCATCCGGCGGTGCGATGGACTCCTTCGCGCTCCAGGCAGCCAACGCCATCCTCGACAATGAGCTCGACGCCGCGGCGCTCGAGTGGGCACTCGGCGGCGGCACGATTCGCTTCGAGCGGGATTGCGGCTGCGCGATCGCGGGCGCTTCCGTCCGAGCCACCGTCGGTGGGCGTCCGATCGCTCCCTGCACCAGCACCATCGTGCGGGCGGGCGATGAGCTCGCGGTCGAAAAAATCGAGGCCGGTCGGTTCCTTTACGTCGCCGTCAGTGGTGGAATCGACGTCCCGCTCCTGCTGGGCAGCAGGTCCACTTACCTGCCGGGAAGATTCGGCGGCTTCGAAGGCCGAATGCTCCGGACCGGCGATATGATCCCGGGGGGCGACGCCGAGTTGCCAGACCATCAGGTTCACTGCGCCGCGGAGCTGCTGCCCAGGTACGAGGCCGGCATCGTTCACGTAACTCCCGGCCCGCAGGAGGATTTTTTTGACGACGACGCGTGGCGAATCCTGTGCGAAAGCGAGTATCGCATCGCCAACGCTTCGGATCGTACCGGCTACCGGCTGGAAGGACCCCCGTTGCCCGGCGTACCAGCGGCTTTGCCGTCCGAGCCCGGGTGTCCGGGCGCCATTCAGATTCCGGGGGATGGACTGCCCATCGTGTTGATGGCCGACGCCCCGACGGTTGGCGGTTATCCGAAAATTGCCGTCGTCACCGAGTGGGACTTGCCGATTCTGGCACAGCGGCGGCCAGGGGACCGTGTCCGATTCGAGCGTACCACCCTCGAGCAGAGCCGCCGCGCACTGCGTCGCCGGCACGCGGACCTTCAATCCATTCGGCAGTTGGCCCGCTCCGCGCACTAACAACTCGCTTGTGATCGGCAGCCGAGCGCAGGCCGTCGGCGCGGCTCCTGCATATTAGAAGAGCCGCGGTTAGCGGCCCACTTACTGTTGGAGGTCACATGGAACGCATCGAGAGTGAAATCACCAACGCCGAGCCCGGAAACAGTTCGAATGGAATCGACCAATCAGGATCGGATCAGGGCGGTGTCGGAGCCAGGGTGAAAGGCGTTGCATCAACCGTCCGGCAAAAAGCATCCACCCTTCCCGCGCTGATCGCCGACGGTCTCGAGGCAGGCGCCAACGCTTTGCGTCAGAACAAAGTCGCTGCTGTCAGCGATACCGGCAGCTCGGCCTCGGGCGACTCGAGCATCACCGCTGTCACCGACACTCTTGCAACGGGAATGCAGTCGAGCGCCGACTGGATCCGCGATGCGGATCTCGACAAGCTCAAATCGGGCGTCGAGAAACAGGTCAAGGAGCATCCGGCGAGATCACTGCTCGTTGCACTGGGCGCCGGCTACCTGATCGGAAAGGCCTTCCGCCGCTAGATGAAACTCGCTGACGGTCGATCGAGCTCGCGCGGAGTCGGCCAGCTCCTGCGCGAAGTTGCGGAAGACGGCGCCCACCTCGCCCGACAGGAGGTCCATCTCGCGCGCATCGAGTTCGCGCAGATCGCGCGAGACATCGGAAAGGGCACCGGATTTACAGTCGCTGCGGCGATGATCGGAATGCTGACGGTGCAGATGCTGGTATTCGGAATCGTGCTGCTGATGGGCGATGCGCTGTTCCGCGGCCACTATTGGATCGCGGCGTTCGTGCTGACGGCCGTCCTCGGCGGCCTCGCGTTCTTTTTGTTGAAGAAAGGCACGGCGCTGCTCTCGCCGCGGAACATCAAGCCCGAGCAGACCCTGGCAACACTACGGAGGCACAAGGATGCCTGAGACAACGACCGACGTTCGCGCCGACATCGAGCAGACCAAAGAGCGGATGTCCAGCGCGATCACCGAGCTCGAGCGCAAAGTCGATTTGACGCGCCAGATCCGCGAGCACCCATGGGCAGCGGTGGGGATCGCAATTGGGGCCGGCATCGCGCTGAGTGCCTCGAGCGCCGACGTGAGATCCGCGCGCGTTACCTCGGATGCGACGAGAAAGACCGGCAGCAAGCTGGGCGTTGCCCTCGACGGAATCGTCGCGTCGCTACTTACCGGTGTCACTGCAGCGATTCATGAGCGAATCGACGGCGCGGTGAACGAAGTCGCGAGCTCGATTCGCGGCAGGCCTTCGCCGCGCAGCGACCTCGGCTCCATGCGCTCGACCGAAGCGCCCGAGATGCCGGTCAGGGCCGACTAGTCGAGCAAACCTCAAGTCGACGCGTGACTCACTTGCGCGGACCGGCAGAGTTTTCTAAATAGGGGGCCTGCGAGGCGAGGGTTAACCCTCGCCTCGCCTTTCATCGGAGTAAGCCCCGTGAGCTCCTGGATCCGGCTGGCGCAGGTCGTAGCCATCGTGTTTTGCGTCGCCGGCCTCGGGAATGGGCTCGCGCGCGGATCCGGCACCGCGCTGAGCTCGGGCCAGCAGACGGTAAAGCCGCGCGTTCCTTTCCGTGTACCCTCCGATAATGAGCTGCGTGACAGCGGCTACCGCGCGTCCGCGCTCCGTGGACGGGCGATCCTGCTCGCGACGCGCGACAGTTTGCCGCGCAATGTCGGCAACGCACTTCGATGCGCGAGCTGCCACCTCGATGGCGGGTTGCGCAAGAACGCGATGCCGTGGGTCGGGAGCTATTCGCGGTTTCCACAGTACCGAGCCCGAAGTGGCAAGGTCGATCTGATCGAAGATCGCATCAACGACTGCTTTCGACGCAGCCTGAACGGCCGCGCGCTCGAGCCAGCCGGACGCGACATGCGCGACATCGTCGCATACCTCGCATTTCTCTCGACGGGCATTCCAGTCGGTCAGGAGATGGATGGCGCGGGCCTGCCGCGACTTCTGCCGATGAATGGCAGCGCAGCACGCGGCAGCGCGCTGTTCGCCACAACCTGCACGCGTTGTCACGGCGCGACCGGCCAGGGCACCGCGGTCGCACCGCCGCTCTGGGGACCGCGTTCTTACAACGTTGGCGCGGGCATGGCCAACATCATCACTGCCGCATCGTTCATCTACCAGCTGATGCCGATCGATCGCGCGCAGCAGCTCACGCCGCAGCAGGCGTTCGACGTTGCCACTTACATCAACACCAGACCGCGCCCCGACTTCGCGGGAAAATCGCGTGACTGGCCACACGGCGGCAAACCAGCCGCAGCTGAATATCACGTATTGCCGCATCCCACCCTTCCCAAGGAGAAGTCGCCATGAACAACGACTCGCTTCCATTGCCAGACCGCAGGGAATTTCTGGGTAGAATCGCCGCCGGAGCAGTCGCGCTTGGCCTGACCGGAACCGCTGCGCCGGCTTTCGCCGACGGCCGCAGACCGAAGACAGACATCGAGCCGAGCGACAAATGGCTCACCGCACTGACCGGCAAGCATCGCCAGTTCTTCGACATGCCAAATCATCAGAACGGCATGGGCCTGATTCACGTTCGCAATTATCTCAACGCCATGCGCGACGTTTATCACGTTCAGCATCCGAACGTCACCGCCGTCGTCTCGCTGTACGGCATGTCGACGATGATGGGATTCAACGATGCTATGTGGCAGAAGTACGGAATCGCGAACCCGCTCAAGGTCATGGATGCGTCGAACGCACCGGCAACGTCCAACGTCTTTGCCGCCGCGCCTCCCGGCTCCGAAACTCTCGCCGTCAGCGGCGCTCCGATCGGCATCCCGGCTGACTCCTCGATGACATCGCTGCAGCAGCGGGGCGCGGTCTTCATCCTCTGTAACAACGCCTTCAACGTGTGGATGGGACTGCTCGGCGGCGGCGGAGAGAAGTCGGCCGCGCTCCGCAAGGAGTTCGAGGCCAACATGCTGCCCGGCGTTTTCCTCGTGCCGGCGATGGTTGTCGCGATCAATCAGGCGCAAACGCACGGCTGCACTTACATGTACCTGTGACCTTTTCCGAACCGAAGGTTCACCGCAGGCTTCGACGTCGACATCGGTCGTTAACAACATTGAGTATGGCGCGTCTCTCCAGGTGAACGGCGCGCGTGCGCCAGACCGAACGATCCTCGCAGAGGAAGGAGAGACACGATGTCGATAGCGAAGCTTGCGGCGTTTACGGCCGCCCTGGTAATTGCAGCGAGCACCAACGCGTCGGCGCAGTCGACGCAGGCAACCCTCAAGGCACCGCCACACATGACCAGAGCACGGCTCGCGGTGTGGTGCAAGAATCACCCGACCGCGGTCGCCGACTGCAAGGAAGTGCGCAGCGACTCGCGTGAGATCAGAACCGACCGCAAGGAAGCCCGCATCGATCGCAAGGAAGTGCGCGCCGACGTCAAGGCCGGCGACAGGAAGGAGGCCCGCCGGGATGCGCGTGAGCTGAAATCCGATCGCAAGGAGATCCGCAAGGACAAGCGCGATCGCCGGCAGGACGTCCGCGACGCCCGCAAGGACGCCCGCAAGGACGCCCGCAAGTAACTCCTCGAATCAGCGAAAACGAAGAACGCCCACCGTGACGATCACGGTGTGCGTTCTGCCAACTATCGCTATTGAGCCGGCGCTAGCTCGGGTGGATTCGGAGCCTTGAGGAACCGGTTCAGGAACTCATCCGACACCGCCCGAATGAGTCGCGCGCTCTGGGCGTTGTAGGCGGCGCCATGGCGCCCGGGCGGGTAGATCCGCAGATCCGCATCGCGCCCGGCATTGGTGAGCGCGGTCAGGAGCTGCATGGTGTTCTGCGGATGCACGTTGTCATCCATCATCGAGTGGATGAGCAACAGCTTTCCGCGCATCTTCGCCGCCTGCTCGGTGGGCGCGCTCTCGACATAGCCCTTCTCGTTGTCCTGGAGCAGTCCCATGTAGCGCTCGGTGTAAATCGTGTCGTACAGGCGCCAGTCGGTGCCGGGAGAGTTTGCCACTCCGACGCGGAAGATCTCCGGATACATCTCCATCGTGTAGACCGTCGCGTAACCGCCGTAGCTGGTGCCGATGATCGCGATGCGCGCGGGATCCACGTAACTCTGCTTCGACAGATACTTCGCGGCCTCCGCGAAATCGAGCGCTTCATACTTGCCGAGCTGCTTGTAGACGACCTTCATGAAATCGCGGCCGTAGTTGTTGGCGCCACGATTGTTCAGCCCGATGATGATGTAGCCTTCCTGCGCCAGCCACTGATCCCAGCCGCTCGCGCCGAACTGGTCGTACACCTGCTGCGATCCCGGCCCGCCGTAGATGTCGAAGATCACCGGATAGCGCTTGCCCGGATCGAACGGGATCGGCTTGATCATGCTGCCGTCGAGACGGACGCCATCCGAGGTCGTGAAGGAGAACAGCTCGGTCGGCGCGTAGGCGTGGGTCTCGAGCCACTTCGACGTCGCTGCGTTGTTCTCCAGGGTGCGCAGCTTCTGCCCCGCGGCTGACCACAGCTCCACCTGGAGCGGCTGCTTCACCGACGAGTAGCGGTCGATGAAATAGGTCGCCGTCGGCGCCATGTCGATTCTGTGATTTCCCTCGGCCGTGGTGATGCGCCGTTCCCCGGTGCCGTCGAAGTGAATCGAGTAGAGCTGGCGCTGGAGCGGCGACGCTTCCGTCGATGTGTAGTAGATCGTCTGGTTCCTGGCGTCGCTGCCTTCGACACGCGTGACGCTCCAGTTCCCGTGAGTGACCTGGTTCACCAGCTTCCCTGAATAGTCGTAGCGGTACAGGTGCTGGAATCCGTCGCGGTCGCTCAGCCAGAAGAACTGCGTGGAGTTGGACGGGAACGTCATCATGTCTTCCACGCCGGCGTAGAAATCGTAGACGTCGATCCACGTCCTGGAAGTCTCTGACATCACCTCGCGTCGGCCACCAGTTCTGACGTCGAAGAAATACAGCGTCATCTTGTTCTGCGGCCGGTTGAGCGTAATCACCGCCAGAGTGTCCGGCCGGCTCGTCCAGTAGATCCGCGGGATGTAGTACTCACCCTTTTCACCGACGTCGAGCCAGGTGTTCTGGCCGCTGCCGACATTCACCACTCCAATGCGAACCGTCGCGTTGGAATCACCCACCTGCGGAATGCGCAGCTGCTCCCACTCCTGGTGGAGGCCCGAGTAGTCGGAAAGCTGGATCACCGGCTCGGCGGAGTCGTTCAGCTGCCAGTACGCGATGTAGCGGCTGTCAGGTGACCACTTCCAGGCCTGCGCCTCCCCGAACTCTTCCTCATAAACCCAGTCGAAGTGTCCATTGTAAACGTGCTCGGATGCATCGCTGGTCAGTCGCTTTTCCTGATGGTTCGACAGGGTGGTGACGTACATGTCGCCGTCGCGCTCGAAGCCGAGCATCGCGCCGTTGGGCGAGAGCTCGCCGGTTCGCGCGCCCTTCGTCGCGAGCTGCATGCTGCGATCCGCCAGCGAGTAGATGTAGAAGTCCGAGATTCCAGAGCGGCGGAAAATTGGCTGGAAATTGCTCTGGAAGACGAGATGCTTCGAATCCTGAGCCCACTGGAACGAGTCGTAGCTGAAACGCTCGTTGGTGCCCGGGAAGTTGACGCCGGCGCTCGTGAACAGCATGGCATCCTTTCCCGTCGCCGGATCGAACGCGCGAATCACGGGCGTTCGGGTCGTAGGATCGATGTCGATGTACGAGTAGCGCCTTCCATCTTCGAACCAGTTCACGTCGCGCGGACCCTGCCTGCCGCGCAGAATGGCGCCCGCCTGTAGCGCCTCGTCCCTGCTGGAGAAGCGTTGTTTTTGCTGCGCCCCCGCGACGAGGGGCAGGGCGACGACGAGCGCGACGAAGTAAAGCTTCGAGGTCTTTCGCATTTCCGGTCTGGTTTGGGAAGGGGCGATCAAACTGCGCGAACGATCATGCCGTGCGCTTGTTGCGGGGATCGGCGTGCTGCTCAGCGCACGTTCTGCACAAAGTTACGCCGCGGAACGTGCAGATGATGCAGATGAAGGTTCCACAGTTATCACAGGGATATCCCTCGGACGCGCGCTCCTCATTGTGGCAGGAGCGGCAAATCATGGCGTCGCGTTCGCGAAGGATCTGGCGCATCAGGACGACTTGGGTTGCAGCCGCGGTAGAACGGCGGTGCGGCCGGAACGCTCAATCTACATCAGGGCCCACATTTGACAACGCGCCTCGCCGCCTGCAGCCACGTCGCGAGCCGGTCGGGGCCTGCGTCCTCCCATCCCTCGGGGATTGGCGCCAGACGACGCTTTTCACCGGACCCCTCGAAACACAGCCAGCCGCCGCTGTATTCGGTCGCGACCTCGATCGTGCGGCGAAACGGACTCTTGCGCCGCTCAGGGGTGCGACGGCGGTCTGGAATCCCATCCATCCCCGCAGGCTGCGCCCGCGCCACCCGGCGGTCGACTTTCCTTCGCTCCGCCGCCGCCGGCGTCACCACCCACACTTCCCACCGCTTGCCCGTCGAGTCGAGAAAGGTTCGATAACTCACACCGTTTCCTCCGTCGCCGGTTCGCGCCAAGCCCGGGCTGACAGAGGATCTGTTTTGCACGGCGGGTGCCAGAAACCCCCTTATCGGCCCCCTTTAATCACATTCTTTTGCGCAGCAAACGCACGTATTTCGCGACCCGATCACCGCGTATCGAGCTTCCGGCCCGCATCGAGCCGATCGTAGTTCAAAAGCGCGTTGAAAACGAGGAAGTAGCTGCCGATCGTCTCGCCACGCCACATCGGGTTGTTGGCAAAGAGCACGACGTGACCCTTCCCGAGCGGGACATCGACGACGACCGGTCGCTGAGCGACATCGTTGCCGTCCAGAAGTCCCGATGCGAGTAGCTCGCGCTGGTCCGCGAAGCGAAGCACGACCCGCGGTCGGAGCGCCGGGGGGATCACCGTCAGCGGATTGCGCATCTGCTCATCCGTTACGGGTGCGGCCTGCCACGGCTGCACCGGACGGCGGCGCGCGACATCGTGCTGGGGATCGAGCGGGACTCGGCCCTGCGGTACGTCGAGCTCGTCGGCTGTTCCCCTTCCCGTCGGTCGCTCGTTGTTCGCGTTGGGATTCCGCCCACCCCGCGAGCCGAGGATGTTGCTAATGGCGTAGCTCGAGCCGTCGTCGCTGTACACCGCCAGACTGTCGCGCAGCCCATACGCGAGCGGACTCGCGTCGTCGACGATCCGGGTGCGCAGCAAGCTTCCCACCACGTGAAGCCGCGGCGGATTGTTCAGCGACACACCACTCGCCAATCCGAACGCCACCGCGAGGTCGGCGGTGTTCTCGCTGGTCAGCAACACACCGCCGTTCTTCACGAAGTTGTTGAGATTGTTGACGCCGCTCAGTCCGAGACCCGGCCGAATGTCGTCGGTCTCGTCGATTCCCATGTTCGGCGTCAGATCCGTCTTCTTCCACGGCATCGGGTTTCGCCACATCGGAAGCCCGGCAACAATCGTCTGCGGGCTGCCGCCGCTTGGCGGGAAGATGATGACATCATACTTCGCGTTGAGGTTGGCGTCCTTCGATGCATCCTGAGTGCTGATGTATGAGTAGGGGATGTGCAGGAAGTCGAATGCCTGCCTCCACCAGCCTTCGGTCTGGGTGCTGAGCCAGGTGTGCATGATCGCCACCCGCGGCGCGCGCGCCGGATGCATCGTTACCGACGGCGCCGCGCCAAGCGCGTACGCCTTGAGCCCGAGCTCGCGCGCTGCCTTGTCCAGATCGCCGGCAGACATCCTGCGCACGATGAAAGAACCCCGCGCGAACTTCTGGCCCGCCGCGTCGAACGGTTGCTCCGCGATCTGGAAATCGGCGTCCTTGAATCGATAGCGGAGCGTCGCGAGCGCGTTGTCCGCGTTGTTGCTGATCGCGAACACGCTGCCGCTCCCGATCACCCCGCCCGGAGCGGAGATCTCCCCCGTCACCGGCTCCATCGGCACGGTGAGAACCTTCGGATCGGTGACGCGTACTGCCGTTACCGCGAATGCCTCCGGAAATGTCCAGCCGGTGTCGTCGTAAGGTGTCTTCTGCGGATCGTTGGGGCTCCAGTACTGGTAATCGAGGAGCGCGTCGGCAATCCGTGAGTACGGCTGGTCCATTCTGATGATGTAGCTCCCGGCGGGAAACCGGCGTTCCACCAGGTGCTGCGCCGAAAGCGGCAGAGTGTCGAACGGCGCCGGCTGTGGACTCTTCGCGGTGTCAGCCCCAGCGCTGTCCGCGCGGGTGCTATCCGCGCGGGTACTATCGGGCGCGCGACGCGTGCTGTCGGTTCGGGGGTTCCTTCCCGCGGATGGCGTGTTGCGCGGTCGAGGGACTGCAACCATGGCGGTGAACGGCGCCGTGGCGCGCGAGATCTCGACGTGCTGCTTCTGCAAGACGCGCAGCAGATCCGCCTGTGCGCCGAGCCGCCGGTCATCGCTCGGCAGTATGTAGGCGGCCGGGCCTTCCACCGATGGTTTCAGGACCGATCGCTTGCTCTTCTCGTAAAAATTCTCCAGGAACTGCTGCCGGTTGTTGGCGAAGTATGACAGCGAGACAAGAAGCCCCGTCTCCTCATAGTTGTTGTTGTTACGGAGCGACCATTTCACCTTGGGCAGCGGCGGGTTCTGCCGGTACCACGTACGCGAAGTCTCGTCCGGCGAAAGCGTCCGCTCCATCGTCTCCGCCGTTCCACCATTCCCGAACGTCTCGTAGAGCCGGCTGATGCCGTTGTGCGTGGCAGCCATGAACATGAGATAACCGGGCGACCACGTATCGAAGTCACCATGGGCGAACACACCCGGCATCCCGAGCCTCGTCATCTCCTGAACGTTGTTCCACCCGATCATCTGCCACTCGTTGGTGAGCAGCGGGTCCAGCCAGGCGTTGTAAGGCCCGTCGCCGATGGTATTGTCGTAGAGATACGGAACCGATTCGTGCAGATCGTGGAGGACCTGGGCGCGCCAGTCGACGTAGGTGTTGAGCACGTTCTGGGACAGCTTGAGGGTCATCCCCATCGCGTCGCGGTTGTTGTCGTGCGCGACGTAATGTCCCCAGTACAGAAGCGGCGGCGCCGTCTCGCCTGGATGCGCCATCTTCCAGCGAAAGAGATCCACCATTCGGTCGCGGCCATCGACCTCCACGATCGGCGTGATCAACGTGATCAGGTGATCGCGGATGTTCTTGATGTATGGGCTTTCATCCACCGCCAGCCTGTAGGCAAGCTCCATCAGCGCGGTCGGCGCTCCGGATTCGGTGGAGTGAATGGTGCCGGTGATGTAATAGACGGGCGCGGTCTCGGACACCAGACGCGCGGCGAGTGCATCGTTGAAGTTGATGGATCGCGGATCGGCCAGCTTGGCGAGATTCGCCTTGTTGGCGTCGAGGTTCGCCATCAGCGAGTCAGAGGCGACCGCCACCGCGATCATCTCCCTGCCCTCTTCGGTGGTCCCTATCGAGTACACACGCACCCGCGGCGTCGATTTCGCCAGCAGTCGCATGTAGGCGTAGACATCCTTCGAGTACGGAAGATTGTTGCGCGCGCCGGCGATGTCGCCGAGTACCGCCTTGGGCGTCGGCACAGTGGATGACGCCGGCAGATAGTCAACCAACGGTGAAAGGAAGAACGGCTCGGTGGTGTACTCGTGAATCTTACGAGTGTACTCCTCGTCGATCGGCTGGTTCGGATCGCGGCCCGGCCTCGTCGCCGTCGGCGGCAGGCTTGTTCTTGCCGCTGCAGCCTCGGATGCGGCTCCGTCCTGCGCCCCGAGCGGCGCCGCTGTGAGGGCCAGGAAAAACGAAACACCGATGACCACGGGGCGCACTGATTCTCTCATTGCTCTCTCGTTGAGGACCGACGATTTGTTTTAGGCACGCGAAGCTATTGGCGGGAGTAGCCCTCGGCAATCACTTCAGATCGATCCTGCCGATCCGGCTCGTCCCGCTGAGCGCCAGCCAAAGTCTGGAGCGCGTGCTGTCGACCGACATGTTTCGCACGATCGCTCCCGCGGTCGGAATCTTCACCGTCTCCATCTTCTGTGTCCTGGGATCGAAGGCGACGATGGTGCCAGAGCGGGCTTCGTCGTAGAAGATCCGTCCGTCTGGCGCGACCGCGATTCCATACGGCGCCGAGCTCGCTCCGCCGGGTGACAGCCACTCGTGGAATGCTCGTGTCTTCGGATTGTATGAGCCCAGGTAGCCGCGCGCGAAATCGCTGTAGTAAACCATCCCGGTGCCATCGACGACCAGACGGCGTGGCCGCGCGCCGCTTTCCGGCAGGCTTATCTCGGTGAGCGCGCCGGTCGAGGCGTCGATCTGCCCCAGCTTGTTGGTCCCGAACAGCGCAACCCAGATCGATCCGTCGGGCGCGTTCACCATCCCGTACGGCAACGCCCTCCGCGTCGGGACTGTCCAGACTTTCACCTCGCGGCTGGCTGGATCGAGCCTTCCGTACATGTTGCTTTGCTGCACCGTGAACCAGACCATCCCCTTCCGGATCATCGGCGTGTGGGGGTCCCGCGCTTCGGCCGGCAGCGAGTATTCCTCGATCTTCCCGGTGGCGGGGTCGAGACGCGCGAGCTTCGACGCTCGCTGCGCGGTGTACCACACTCCACCATCCGGAGCGATCACTATTCCGTGCGGCGCCGACCGCGGTGTAGGAGTTGGATAGTCGGTGATCTTTCCCGTCGCAGGATCGAGTCGCCCGATGAAGCTGTTCGCCTGATCGGTGTACCAGACGACGCCGTCCTTCCCGACGGCGGGATCGTGCGGGAAGGCGTTCTCGCGCGGAATCTGATATTCCGCGACGGCAAGCGGTGAGGCCGCCAGCGCAATGAGTCCAGCGGCGGGAAGCAATGCGGCCAGGCCGCGAGTGAACGAAGTCAGCACCCGATCCTCCAACGTTCCATTTGTCAAATGGATGCACGCGCGGAGGCAATTTCGCCAGCAGGTCATTACACTGGATGTTGCAGGCCATCCGATCCTGTCTGACACGACGAGGTGCGCGATGAAGAAGTCGGGCAATACGGCGAGTAGCGAGTCTGCCTCCGCTCAAATCGACGCGAGAATAAAGGAGCTCGCCGACTGGCGCGGCGACACGCTTGCCAGGGTCCGATCGCTGATCAAGCAGGCGGATGCCGATGTCGTCGAGGAGCTGAAGTGGAAAAAAGCGTCGGCGCCCGCGGGTGTGCCGGTGTGGTCGCACGACGGCATGATATGCACCGGCGAGACCTACAAGGCATTGGTGAAGCTGACCTTCGCCAACGGCGCGCGGCTCAGGGACCCGAAGCGATTGTTCAACGCCAGCCTCGAGGGCAACACTCGTCGCGCGATCGACCTCCGCGAAGGTGACCGCATTGACGAGACGGCTTTCAAAGCACTGGTACGCGAAGCAGTTGAATTGAATGTGTCTTCGCGGCGCAAGAAGGACTGATTTGCAGCATCCGCGGGTTGATGAAGCTGAGGCGCGTCAATAGCTTACGGACTCTTCCGGGAGAGATGGCCGAGAGGCTGAAGGCACCGGTTTGCTAAACCGGCATACGTGGAAACGCGTATCGAGGGTTCGAATCCCTCTCTCTCCGTCCCGCGGGTCCGCGCGTCCAGTGTGGGCCCGCTTTTCATTATTGTTGTGACATGACTGACGACCACGCTCCACGCCTCCGCTTTGCGCCATCACCGACCGGATATCTCCACGTCGGCGGCGCACGCACCGCGCTCTTCAACTGGCTCTACGCCCGCAAGTACGGCGGCCAGTTCCTGCTGCGCATCGAGGATACCGACAAGGCGAGGAGCACCGACGAAAGCACCCGCGCAATCTTCGAGGGTCTCGAGTGGCTTGGGCTCCTTTGGGATGAGGACGTCGTCTATCAGGGAGCGAACCTCGCGCGTCACCAGGCCGACGCGCGCAGACTGCTCGAGTCAGGCGCCGCGTATCGCTGCTTCTGCACCGCCGCCGAGCTCGACGAGCGTCGCCGATCCGCCGAAGCCAGGAAGGAAGCGTTCAAGTACGATCGTCGCTGCGATCGTTTGTCGAGCGACGAAGTCGAGCGTCGCCTTCAGGCGGGCACGCCATTCGTCGTCCGATTTCGCGTTCCGGAAGGAACTACGGAATGGAACGACATGGTCCACGATCGAATCGCGTTCCCCAACAAGGACATCGAGGATTTCGTCATTCTCCGTTCCGACGGAACACCGATCTACAACCTCGCCGTCGTTTCCGACGATATCGCGATGGGGGTCAACGTCGTGATGCGCGGTGACGATCACATCTCCAACACCCCGAAGCAGATCCTGCTTTATCGCGCGCTGGGTGCGCCGCTGCCGACGTTCTCGCATTTGCCGATGATCCACGGTCTCGACGGGAAGAAGTTGAGCAAGCGCCACGGCGCAACTGCCGTCGGAGACTACCAGCATTACGGCCTGCTGCCGGGCGCGATGCTCAACTTTCTCGCCCTGCTCGGCTGGTCACCGGGCGGCGATCGCGAGATCATGACCGTCCAGGAAATGATCGAGCTCTTCAGCGTCGATGGACTGCAGAAAAAGGCCGCGATCTTCGATCCGAAAAAGCTGGAGTGGATGAACGGTCAGCATTTGTCGATGATCCCGCTGGAAGAGCTCGAGCCGCGGGTAACTCCGGCGATCGTGACGGCGCGGCTAGCCACCGAGGAAGAGCTCGTCGCGCGGCGCGACTGGTACCTGCGCCTGCTCGACTTGCTGCGCGTCCGCTCCCGGACCATCGACGACATCGTTCGGCAGGCGGGGCCCTACTTCCTGGAAGACATCGAGTATGACCCGACCGCGGTTGCCAAGAACTGGAAGGACAAGAACGAAGCGGCAACTCTGCTCAGAGTGACGCGGGACGCGCTCGCGGGAGTCAACGATTGGACGGCCGAGAAGCTCGAAACGGCGCTTCGTTCGTTGGCCGAATCGCGCGGGGTGTCGGCAGGGAAAGTTTTCCAGCCCCTTCGCGTGGCCCTGACGGGAATGAGCGTCAGTCCCGGGATCTTCGAGATGCTCGTCCAGATGGGCCGCGACCTGTCTCTCATGCGAATCGACAAGGCGCTCGCAACACTGGGCGCGGAATCAGTTTTGTGACTGCCACAAACAAGTTGACCAGGTACGGTTCCGTACACAAATTATGTGCTGACGCGAGGCGAGCCACCGACCGCCGCTTCGCCTATCCAGGGCAATGAAGATGGCCGAGCAACTAACGAAGCTCGAGAGCTCGGTATATCACTACCTTCTCGACTTCACCGCCGAGAACACCTACCAGCCGAGCATCCGCGACATCGGCAAGCAATTCAAGATCAAGTCGACGAAGACCGTCTCTGATCTGCTGCAGTCACTCGCCAGAAAAGGCTACATCGAGCGCGATCCCGCGCGCTCGCGCGGCGTAAATCTCCTCGGCTTCGGCGCGGCGATGCGCACGCAGCCGGTTCCGTTTTACGGAAAGATCCACGCTGGTGAGCCGGCGCTGCTTCCAGAGTACCGTCAGGGCTTCATTACGATCGATCGACGCTTCGTGCCCACCGATCAGGTTTTCTTTCTCAAGGTGAAGGGCGACAGCATGGTCGGTCGCTGCATCAACGACGGCGATTACGTGATGGTGAATCCGAGTCAGGAGCCGCAGGAGAAGGACATCGTCGCGGCTCGCCTCGGTGAAGAAGCGACCGTGAAGACCTACACGAAGCAGGGGAATTCGGTAGTTCTGGAGGCCGCAAATCCCGCTGAGCGCGATATCCAGGTTCAGCCAGGAATGGACTTCGGGATCCTCGGCGTCATCTGTGGGGTCTTCCGCCCCGGCTTCGACGCCAATCAGGGGAGCGCCACGCCCCAAGCGTGATGCAATCGCTCAGATCGAAAACGGTCGGCCTCGCAGGCCGGCCGTTTTTTCGTTATGGTGGAGGTCCAACGAAAGGTGCCGACAATGGCTGACGCCAAATCCGATTCGGGCTCGACTCCGACCCTCAGGCAGCTCACCCCGGTGCTGATCGTCGATGAAGTAGAGCCGTGCGTGAAGTTCTGGACCGACCGCCTCGGTTTCGAGCTCACCAACAAAGTGCCCGACGACAACGGCAAGCTTATCTTCGCCAGCGTGCAGCTCGGAGCAATCGAGATCATGTATCAAACGCGCGCCAGCGTGCTGAGCGAACAGCCGTCGTCGGCGCGCGAGCTGATGGGTCATTCGGTTGCGCTCTTCATCACCGTCGCGGATCTCGACACCGTCGAGCGAGCGCTAAAGGACGTTCCGGTCGTCAAACCGCGCCACGATACGTTCTACGGGAGCACGGAGATTTACGTGCGCGAGCCGGGAGGCAACACCGTCGGCTTCGCGCAGTTCTCGTAAGGCCAACGGGAAAGGCGCCTGGGACAACTGCAACGGAACGGGTGCGAGTGGTCGGTAGCGTAGATGCAAGTGACCGGTTCACGACGTCGGGACGTTTCTACTCGTGCAAAGACACAAGCAGTTGGTTGTGCCCCGACCGGCACCAATAACGTCCCGACGTCGTGAACCAATAACTCGCCACTAAGCTACTGACGTCTCGCACCCGTTCCGTTGCAGTTGCCCTTCATCACCAACCCCGATCAGAAATTCATCCAGTAGCTCGCCTTCACGAGGAACGTATTGTCCGGTCTCGCCGAGAACAGGTCGGTGATGTCTCGCGCCGGCTTGAACGATCCGGGATTCCTGTCCTCCTGATTGCGTCCCTGCGTCCACACCACGAACACCGTCGAGCCCGGCCGATACTCCCACCGCAGCACCGCGCTGGCGTGCAGCTCCTTGAGATTGAAGCTCGCGTCATCGGTCGGAATCGGATATGGACGGTACCGATCCTCGTACCGCGCTGCGCGGGGTGACGCCAGCTCGCGCGGCCTGAAATAACGGCCCGTCGTGAGGAAAGGCTCCGCGTAAAGCTGGAGCGACAACGCCGTCGTCGCGGTGTAGTTCAACCGACTCGTGAAGCTCAGTAGCTCCTGGTCGAGATGCGCGAAGACATAATGCGTGGTGTCGCTCCCGATCACGCCGAAGTTTGCGAACCACTGCGCGTCGTTGCGATTTCGCTGGTAACGCGTCCCCAGCTCCCAGCTGAGATTGCTCCGCGTGCGCACGGTCACGTACGGGCGAATTCGCCACAGCGTCGACCTGCCGTCGTCGCCGACGGTGTAGATCGCAGCGAAAGTGGGGACAATCTTGGGACGCGGATCAGCATTGAGGTTGATCAGAATGCTCGCATCAGGTGAGACACGCACCGCGGGGCCGCCCCGCGCGCAACGGTCGCAGTAAGCGGTAAGGATGTTGTCGGTCCACGCATCGACCGCCAGCACCATCCGGTTCTTGAACTCGGCGTACAGGTCGAGCTCGCTGAAATTGTAGGCGGGCATGCCGCTGGCGGTAAACTGGTTGTACTGAATCAGCTGCGCGGTCGCGTTGCGCCAGAACGCGTGTGGCGCTCTGCTCTCCAGCGTCGCGTACGCCTGCGCGATCTGTTGATCCGCCTGCGACAGGAAGCCGATGTCGTTCGTCTCGAAACCCGGCGACAATCGCTCGTACGATCCCGCGTAGGTGAAGGTGCCCGCTATCTTCTCAGCCTTCACCGATACGTCGGTGCCAGCGAGGGATGTTCTCGTCGGATCGTATGGCAGCCCCGCGTCCGGCCGATTGTAATAGTGGGTCGCGTTTCGCTGAGTGCGGTCGATCGCCTCGGCTGTGCCGCGTACATCACTCGCCGCCAGGGAAGCTGACACACTGTACCGCCCCGCGGCGAATCGGTGGCGCGCGTCCACGCCAGCCGTTACTGCCTGGCGCCGAAGTATGGACGCCGCCTGCTCGTCGAGCTGTCGATTGACCACCGTCACCATCGTCCCAACGCCCGATTGGCCGTCCCGAAAATCCTGCGATGCACGGAATACCGCGTACCCGGTCTGCGGCTCGATCGTCGTCGCACCAACCGTCTCGCGCTCGGTGACGGCGAACAAAGTCCCCAGCGACGTTCCGGTCGCCAGCCGGCCGGTCAGCTTGCCGGCGCCAAGGATCGGAGTCGCCGCTGGAATGTCGGCGCCCGGATCGTCCACGAGTCCCGCGAGTTGCGGCGCGCGCCCGATTCGACGCGAATAGAACATCCGCGAAGCGTCGCCGTTGAACGCGAAGATTCCCGTGCCTTCCAGGAAGAACGGCCGCTGCTCGGCGAGAAAAGTCTCGAACGCCGTCAGGTTGAGCTGCGCTGGATCTGCTTCGACCTGGCCGAAGTCGGGATTCACGGTCGCATCGAGCGTGAGGTTCGACGTGACGCCGTATTTGAGATCGCCGCCGATCGTTTGCTTCTGCGCACGCCCGAAAGCATCGGCGCGTGGCGCGCTGACGTTCTTGGTCACCACATAAGGCGCGATCTCGAGGCGGTGCGACGAGCCAAGGCCGGCGAGACCCTCGAGATCTCCAAACTGTGACGAGATCCCGCGTTTCGAGCGCCGATACACCGGCCAACTGTCCCGCTCGCTGGCGCGGGTGATGTCGCGCACGATCATCAGCCCGAAGGTCTGCTCGGCAGCCCTGGGATAACGAATCTGGCTGAGTGGAATGCGGAACTCCGCGGTCCACCCGAGCGAGTCGATTCTCGTCGCAACGTCCCACACCGCATCCCACGTGGCGTCCTCCTGGGAGTCGTCGTAGGTGTAGTAGTCGCGCTTCACGCCCGCCGGGTTGACCGCGAACTCGTACCCCGTCCGTCGATCGTGGTACGAATCGATCATCAGCTTGATCTGCTCGCTTTGGGTCTTCACATCCCGGCGCGATAGCAGCGACTGAATGCTGTCCGGATGCGGATCGAACATTCGGGCAAACGCGTAGAGATTCTGGGCATCGTAAGCGATCCGGACCTCAGTCGGGAAGGTTGGATCTCCGTCCTCTTTGGGATCGAAGACGCGGAACCCGGTGATCACTCTTGCGTCGCGCCACACGGCGTCATCATCGCGTCCATCGATCACCGGTGGCTGGTTCGCATGGGTCGCAATCGCCCGAGTCAGCGCTGGGTTAGACGGAGCGGCCGGGCTCGTGTTGTTGCGCACCGCATTCCCCTGCGCGGACGCGGTGGTTGCGACAGTGGCAAGAACAATCGCTAATGCTAGTTTTCTAGCACTAACCACGAAAAAGACGCGACAGGACGGTTTCATCGATCCTCTGCTCGCCGCGCAGCGGCGCTCGTTAGTGGTCGTTCACGTGGCCGGCCGTTTCGGCCGGCCGACTCTGTCAATTACTGTCTTGCCGCCGCAGCCAGAACGTTGGAGCGGTCCGCTTCGCTTGGCAGTGCCATCGTTGCCTTCACGAATGCGTCACGGAGATCCGAATTCGTCAGCAGCTTCGCCGAGGCAATCGCGATCAGAACATTGGCGCGATCACCGCTGGACTGCATCGTCATGGTTCGCTCGATCACTGCCATGGTTGCCCGGGGCAACTCGGGCGTGAGGACCCGCTGCGAGACGAGAGAGAGCAGCACGTTGGCGGCGTCACCGCTCGAGCGGAGTCGTGCCGCGCCGTCGATGATGTCGTACACGATGTTGGGATCAGCGTGGGCGTACGGGATCGAGGCCAACAGCACGTTCGCCATGTCGCCACTCGACTGCAGCGTCGCCGCAGTCCTGAAGAAAGCGCTATGCAACTCGGAGTTGCGCGATGTGAGGTACTCCGCCTCGGTGGCAAGCAGGAAATTCGCCTTGTCACCACTCGACGGCAGTCCCTCCGCGGCCTTTGCAAGCACGAGAAGCATGTCGGGATCAGCGTTCGGAGCGAGGAACTCGAGGGTACTCGCCCTGTCGCCACTGGATTGAATCTTGTTCAGCGCACCGGCAACTGCAGTCCGAACCCGCGGGCTTTGTACGGCGCTTCTGGGAAGCATCTTCATCACGGCACTCAGATCGCCAGAGCTCGTCAGGTCGCGACCTACTTGTTCTGCAACGCGCTCGGCGTCCGCCTCGCTCAGCTTTGGCCCCCGCTTGATCAGCTCCTCGTAGTGCACGCGTTTCGCCCAGCCGCTGTTGATTTCGGAGATCTCCTGGAGCACGGCTGGCACCCCACCCTGCGCCCGCAGGCGCGCAACCCGCTCCGGGACATTTATCCCGAGCTCGCGCAGCACGCGCGGGATCACGCCGGAGAGCCACTGAGCCATGTTCTGGTCAAAGTCGACCGGGCGACCGTTCAGGGTTGCGATATAGGTGAGTGAGCCATCGCCCAGCGGCACCACCGACACCGAGCGATCCGCCGTAGTGGTCTGCTCGCGGAACCGCGCAAAACTGCCCGGAGACAGCTGTGTGATCCGCGTCTCGTCCGGCGAGAAAACGGCCTTCCCGATCAGAGCCGCCTCGGTGCAGCGGCCTGGTTCACTGACGAGAAAGTCGTACCTGTCGCCGTGCTCATCGGTCTGAGCGTTGATGTGCGACGAGGTCCCCTTCAGAACCGTTCCGACAGGGTACGCTTCGCACGACCAGCGCGGCTTCGCCGCGACGGCGCCGAACGCGGACGATACTTGCTTCGCCGTCTGCACCGTGCCCGCTGACGCCGTCTGAGCAGCCGCCGCTTGCGGCGCCGCCGCGGAGGCGGGTGAGGGCGCAGCATCGTGGATCGACACCTTGAACGATTCCGGGAATTCGTCGGTTGCCTTTGTGGGTGCCTGATAAGGCCTCAGCGCCGCCAGCGGCAGCGCCAGCACGACGAGCGCGATTGCAGTCATGAAAGTTCCTCTCGGATGCAGAGTGTGCCGATCCTGGCGGGGGTCGAGAATGGCGAGCATGCGGCCCTCGAATTCCGAGCGTCGCGCCATCGCCAGAGCCGCGAACGCCGGCGCCGCACGATCTCGCGTTTGACTGCCGATCGAGCGCACCATCTCCAGCAGCTCCCCGGCGTAGAGTGAGGGCATCGTGCCGTCGCGCAGCACGTAGTCATCGCAGGCGTGCTCGCGCTCGACGCGCATTCGGTGCGCGGCAATCCAGACCAGTGGGTCAAACCAGAACATCGCCACAGCGAGCTGCGCCACCAATTGAGTGAGCGCGTCGAAGCGCTTCACGTGGGCCATCTCGTGAACGAGAACGAAGCGACGCCGTTCCTCCGGCCATTCGTCCGCATCCTCCGGCAGCAACACCGCCGGATAGACAATTCCCCACGTCACCGGAACGGCGAGCCGCTCACCGCGCAGCAGAGTCAGCGGTCGAGTAACGCCGAGCGTATTGGCGAGCCGCTGGGTCAAGGACAGCCATCTGCCATCCTCGACCCTTGCCCCGTCGCGTGCGAGCTGGTTGACGCGCCATGTTCCGGCTGCGAGTCGGAGCAGGACCAGCATCGCGCCGATAAACCAGAATGCGGCGACGATTGCGATCGTCGACTCTCTGCCGCGATTCGCGGCGGCCGGATCAGCCGGAACGATGTCCAGCTTCGAAGTGCCCGTCTGTTCGCGTGGCGTCGCCGACTGCGTCAGGTCATTGCCGAGCGCGCTGCTCGACAGACCCTCGTGCGTGCCGCTTTTGATGGCCGCGGCGAGCCCTGACGCGGCGCCTTCACCGTCAACCGCTGGCGGTGCGGAGATCGCGACTGTTGGAGCCGTGGCGACACCTTCAACCGACGCCGACCACGGCAATGCCGGCAGCCCGACGATTCTCCACGCCGGAAGCACGACGATCAGCACCGGAATCGCGAGGTGTCCGATGACGGCCGCGGTCCACACCGCATGCCTCGACGCCGCCGAGCGCTTGCGCAACATGTACGCAGCCGCTGCGGCGAGCGCGACGAGCACCGCTCCTTTGACCGCTGCATCCAACAGAACGGGGATCGCCGACTGGAAGCCGGCCGCAGCGGAAATGAACCGGGAGATCATCAGCGTCCCTCCTTTTTGGCCTGGTCGACCAGCTTCGCGACGCGCTCCAATTCGGCACCACTCAGTTTGGGCCCTTTGATCTCGAGCAGAGCTGCGACCGCCTGCTCCGCCGAGTTGTCGAAGAAGGTGCGCAGCACGTGAGTCAGCGCGGACCGGCGCGCGGTCTCGCGTCTCAGCGTCGGGCGATAGACGTACGCGCGGCCATCTTCCTCATGGATGACGCGTCCCTTTTGCTCGAGGGTTCGGAGCGTCGCGCGGACGGCGGAGTAGCCGGGGGGATTCGGAATGCCCGCCAGAACCTCTCCGACGGATGCTTTTCCGCGCTGAAAGAGGAAGTCCATGATCTGCCGCTCGCGGCGGCTCAAGCCGGTCAGTTCTTCGTCGTGCGGCATCGGTCAGCAGTTGAGGTTGGCGAACTGCTGCAAAACTAGCACATGCTGGAAAAATAGCAATAGCTCCTTTTGGGTCGGGGGTTAGGGTCCTTATGGTGGGAAAGACAATGCAACTGAACGGGTGCCAGACGTCAGTGGCATAGATGGCAGCGAATAGTTCACGACGCCGGGACGTTTCTG
>CAMLDY010000035.1 GCA_946478895.1 uncultured Gemmatimonadota bacterium | reverse complement strand
TTGCCGCGCTTCTTGGAGCGCCGCACCGCAATGTCGCCGCCATCCTTCGGGCATTTCACGCCGGTCGGCATCGACCGCGTTCCCCTGCACTTCGGGAACTTGCTGCAGCCGAGGAACTCGCCGGAGCGACCGTGGCGAATGACCATCGGCGCGCCGCACTCGTGGCAGATCTCGTTGGTCGGCTGCGCCGGCTTGCGATCACCGCGCAACGGACGGGTGTACTTGCATTCCTTCGGATGATTCTCGCAGGCGAGGAACGGCCCGAAGAATCCGCCGCGCGGAACGAGCTTGCCGCCGCAGTCGGGACACCTCTCTTTCTCGATCGCGGAAAGATCGTGCGCTTCGCCGATCAGCGCTTCGATATCAGCGCCCTTCACCGACTCGGCGAACGGTCCGTAAAAGTCCTTGAGCATCTTGCGCCAGTTCACATCGCCTTCCTCGACCTTGTCGAGATCGCTCTCCATGTGTGAGGTGAACCTGACATTGAAGACGTCGGGGAAGCTCTTCACCATCACCTTCTCGACCTGCTCGCCAAGCTGGGTCGGGAAGAACCGACGCTGCTCGAGCATCGCGTAGCGGCGATCGACGAGCGTTGAAACGATCGATGCGTAAGTCGAAGGCCGACCGATTCCCAGCCGCTCGAGCTCTTTCACGAGACTTGCTTCCGAGTAACGCGGCGGAGGCTCGGTGAAATGCTGCGACGGCGTGATCGATTTGACCGGAATCTCCTCGCCGCGTTCCACCGCCGGCAAGCCCTGCTCTGCCTCGAGCGGCTTCCCTTCCTCGGCTTCGCGCGACTCCTTGTACAGCTTCTGGTAGCCGTCGAACTTCATGACGCTGCCCGTGGCCCTGAACAGGAATCGATCGAACTCGAAATCGATCGTCGTGGTGTCGAAGACCGCCGGTGTCATCTGCGACGCCATGAATCGCTGCCAGATCAGCTCGTAAAGCCTGAACTGATCTTCCTTGAGGAATTTCCGAATGTGCTCGGGCCGCCGGGTAGGATCCGTCGGCCGAATCGCTTCGTGCGCATCCTGGGCGTTCTTCGATTTCGAGTCAGCATAGAGACGCGGCGCGTCGGGCAGGTACTCCTTGCCGTACATCATCTTGATGTAGTCGCGCGCCTGCATCGCAGCCGATGGCGCGACGCGGGTCGAGTCGGTGCGCATGTACGTGATTAAACCGACCGAGCCATCGGGGCCGATATCGATGCCTTCGTAGAGATCCTGAGCCAGCCGCATCGTCCGCTTGGAGCCGAAGCCGAGTTTCTTGGCGGCGTCCTGCTGGAGGGTGCTCGTGGTGAACGGCGCAGCGGGGTTCTTTCTGCGCTCGCGCCGCTTGACCTCGCTGACCTGGAAAGTCTTGCGGGGCTTGAGCGCGTCGAGAATCGCCTTCGCTTCGCGCTCGTTGTTGATGACCGGCTTTTTTCCGTCCAGCAAATGCAGTTTGGCGGTGAATTGCTGGCCCTTCTCCTCGAGGATCGCTTCTACCGTCCAGTACTCGACGGGCTTGAACGCGCGAATCTCGCGCTCGCGCTCCACGAGCAATCTCAGCGCGACGGTCTGCACGCGACCGGCAGAGATTCCTTTCTTCACGGTCTTCCACAGCACCGGGCTCGCCTTGTAGCCGACGAGTCGGTCGAGAACACGGCGGGCCTGCTGCGCTTCGACCTTACGCTCGTCGATGTCGCCCGCGTTGTTGATCGCCGATTGGACGGCATCGCGCGTGATCTCGTGGAAGAGAACGCGCCGCACCGGCGCGCCGTTCTTGGACTTGATCTGCTGCGCGACGTGCCACGCGATCGCTTCGCCCTCGCGATCCGGGTCGGTCGCCAGGAAGATCTCGCGCGAGTCGCGCGCCGCGCTCTTCAGCTCGGCGACGGTCTTTTCCTTTCCCGGAATCGTCACGTACTCCGGCTGGAATCCGTTCTCGATGTCGATGCCCATCTTCTTCGCAGGCAGATCGCGAACGTGACCGATGGTCGCGCGCACCTTGTAGGCGCGCCCGAGGTACTTCCCGATGGTCTTGGCCTTGGCGGGCGACTCGACGATCACCAGCGACGTCGAGCCCGGCTCCGATGGATGGTCGCCGTTGGACTCGGCGACGGTCTTCCGCGCCCTGGTCGCTTTGGTTGTCTTGCTCGCCGATTTGCTCGCGCGCTTCGCCGTTGTTTTTGCTGTAGCTGTCTTGGCTTTCGCCATTCTTAGTGCACCGTTGTGTTGTCGCCGCTGGCCGAAGAATCTTCCAGTCCCGTTCCCTCGAGCAATCCGCGCAGATCGTCGAGCGCGATGCGACCCTCGAACTGGAGCATCGCTCTCTCGATGATGTGCTCCAGCTCCAGGCCGTTGATGGCACCCGAGCCGTTTAGCGAGAGCAGGTGACCCCATGCTTCAGGCGCAAATCTGCCCCGCTCATGGGGGCCCATCACCCGGAAGGTCGTTTGGGAAGGAATTCGTTCGTCCATGTGGCGTCGTCTGTTATTTCAGGGTCGAGGCTAGCTCGACCACCTTTGCTATAAGTTGTTGTCTTGCAAGCCTTTCCGTATCCACTACCACGTCAGCGGTCTGGTACAGCGCCCGCCGCCGCTCGTACAGCTCGGTGAGCGCCACGACCGGGTCCCGCCCCGCCAGCAGGGGTCTGGTCTCCACCCGGCGCAGCCTGCGTGCAACCGCCTCGGGTGACGCTCTAAGGTATATGATACGCCCCGCTGCGCGCAAAAGTTCTACCGACTGCGATTGGGTAATCCAGCCGCCCCCTGGCGACAGGATCATCCCGCTCGTCTTACTGAGCTCCTCCGTGAGAGCGAATTCCAGCTGTCGAAAGTGGTCTTCGCCTTTCAGCCGGAAGATCTCACGCACGTCAAGTCCTGCCCGCCGCTCGATCTCCTGATCGAAATCGAGAAAGCGTCGCCCAAGGTGCTTTGCCGCCGCCCTGCCGATCGTCGTCTTTCCAACCCCCGGCAGTCCAACCAGAATCACGTGCGGCACACGCTCCGGGTCAGCGTCCCTTTCTGCCACTGAGCCCGGAAAGGTAGCTCTCGAAGTTCCGACGCGTCTCGCCGAGCGAGTCGCCGCCGAATTTTTCGAGGAACGCCTGGGCGATGGTGAATGCTGTCATTGCTTCAGCAATCACTCCCATCGCCGGAACGGCGGTGACATCACTTCGTTCCGCGACCGCCTGCGCGGGCTCCCGGGTTTTCATCTCGATGGTGCCGAGCGGTCGCATGAGGGTGCTGATCGGCTTCATCGCGGCGCGGAGGACGATCTGCTCGCCATTGGTGATGCCGCCCTCCATGCCGCCGGCGTTGTTGGTGCGGCGTCTCACTCGGCCGGCACGCGCGTTTTTCTCGTCGGCGTCGATCTCGTCGTGGACCTCGGAGCCTTTTTGCTTTGCGGCCTGGAGCCCGAGCCCGATCTCAACCGCTTTGACTGCGGGAATCGACATCAGCGCTGCCGCGAGCCGGCCGTCGATCTTCCTGTCCCACGAGACGTGGGAGCCTAGCCCGACCGGGACACCGTTACAAATGATCTCCGCAATGCCGCCGAGGGTGTTGCCGTCTGCCTTCGCTGTGTCGATGCGGGCGATCATCTCGGACTCGGCGTCTGGGTCAAGCGTGCGGAGCTGGGAGCGGTCGCTGGCGGCGTTGAGATCGGCAGGCATTTTGTCGGGCCGTTTGGCGTCGACGCCGCCGAGGTGCACGATGTGACTGCCGATGGTGATGTCGAACTCGCGCAGGAATTTCCTGCAGATCGCGCCAGCGGCTACCCGCGCGGTGGTCTCACGAGCGGACGCGCGCTCGAGCACGTCGCGCGCGTCGTCGCGATCGTACTTGAGCATGCCGGAGAGATCGACGTGCCCGGGTCTGGGGCGCGTCACCGTTCGCTTGCGATCGGGATCGCCTTCGCGCGGCGCCGGATCCATGATCTCCTGCCAGTTCTTCCAGTCGCGATTGTGGATGATCATCGCGATCGGCGAGCCGAGGGTTTGGCCGCCGCGGACGCCGGAGAGGAACTCGATGTGGTCGGACTCGATCTTCATGCGTCTGCCGCGACCGTAGCCCTGCTGGCGGCGGGTCAGCTCGACATCGACGTCGGCGGCCAGGAGCGGCAGCCCGGCGACCATTCCCTCGAGGATCGAGATGAGGGCGGGACCGTGGGATTCGCCGGCGGTGGTGAAGCGGAGCATTGGTCCAAAAAGAACTGCGCAGTCCTTCTATTACAACCCCTGGAACGGCAAAGCTAACCGAGCTTGGCCGGCGCGCACCGTAATTGTTCACCTTGTTAAGAATGCGTCTCTCGTTCGTGTTTCCTCGGGAGCGGAAGGCTTACGACGACCAGGGCAGGCAAGCGCGTAACGGTGTCAATTCACGCGTCAGTCACCTGTACAGTGGATCCCACTGATAAGAAAACGACATATTTTGAGAAGAAACATACATTTCTCGCCGACTTGTTTGGGCATATGTTGGGCGCAGATCGACGTTCATGCTTGGTGGAGTTGCCACCCATTCTCCGATTTGCCGCCAACCTTAACCAGACAATGCCAATGAGAAAACTCGCGGGTCCAGCAGTTCTTTCGAGCGTCCTGGTCAGTATAGTCGCTTGCTCCGATGCAATGGCGCCGCGACCCCCCGGACTTGACGTACCCACCGCGGTGAAAAAAAACGTGACACCTCCCGATGTCACCTCCCAAATCGGTGCCAATTGGAGGGACAACGCCATTCTCTTCAACTTTCCATATGAGACGTGGGTCACGCTGGAGGTCACCGGCAACGTTGCCTTTACATCGTTACCGCCAGCTCAGGGCACGAGCTCGTATTACCAATATCCCGGCAGAAGTGATGTCACTGCGACGGGAGTTGTAGATGGACGCCAAGATACGGGATGTGCCATGAATCTCTCCGTTATCGGCGCAGTATTCAACGGTGGCAACTTCGGCTTTTGCGGCCAGGCTCAGCAGGTAAATATTTCCAAAATAGTAGGGGCAAACGTAAAGGTGATGCGCGGCCCGGCCCCATATCAGTGGTCTTACGACTGCGATCCGTGGGGTAACGCCGTTTGCCACACGGTAAGTGGCTCGCAGTCCGTCCGGCTGAGACCGGTACCAGTCGCACTCAAGGAGAAGGCGTCCGTGCAGGTCGTGAATTTCGCCGCCACTACGACACCGGTAACCTTCACTGGCTTCCTGAATCCGGATTCCCTAACCGTTCAGGGGGGTCGCCAGCCCTTTACGTTCGAGGTAACCTCATGGGCGTGGACAGGCGCCGACTCAACGCGGGCCACCGTGACGTCTGGGCCAACCTGCCTCTACCCATCAGGGGTCGCGCCGACGCGTAAGTGCGTGTTTACGCCTCAGGAAGCGGGTCGGATGGTAGTCTCCGGCTTTGCCGGCGGATATACCCAGACGGCGTCGATCTCGATTCAGTGCTTTGTGAATCCAGCCGACTTCATCGCAAACGACACAGCGAACGACTTTTCGGCCCGCGCCGAGCTCTTAGAGGCTCTCGGCCTTGCGAATCCAGATTCGTCACCGACAGCGGGATGGAACTCGAGCAACCCCAAGGGGTGGAAAAACGAAACTCCCGGAGTTTTGTGGAAGCTTCCGAACGGAGGTGGCTACCAGTTTGTACCATACGATGACCCATCATCCACAGCCTGCCACGCAAACCTCCCGCAGTCGGCGTTTGACGCCTCGGCGGCACCGGTGCCAGGTGCAATTCCTGTCGCTGGTGTGCATGTGCACCCCTCGCAGTGGTTTGAGCAGATGTATGGATGTGACAGCGCCTACAATACCAAAGGTGTATTGGTGCGCGCTGCACAATTTCCCGGGGATGTGGACGAAAATGGGCAACCTCGCCCGACGATTCGCCAATCGAAAGAGGACGCGACCTATGGCGGGAGCGACGATGACTGGCGCTGGGTGGAGTCAAACGGCATGCCCTTGTTCATTATGACCGACTACGGTTACGCGTTGCGTCTCGATGATCCGATGACGGGGAGCTTGCGGGGGCCTCATAAAGCGTGGCCGGTCGGAAGGCTCGCAGCGGCGGAAAGCCCAGCTGCGCGAAAATGCAGTTGGGTCAAAAAATACAAGAGTTAAAAGCAGGCTCGTTGGCTCATGCAATCTTCCCACAATAAACCCTTGAGGGGCTCGTACATCTCCTATATGCGCTCGATCTCTATTCTTCTTGCGGCAATTATTCTCGGGCGATCAGCAGCCGCGCAAGCCACTTGCCACGCACCCGACGACGAAAGTGCCCGTGTGATTTATCAGATTAGTGGAATGATGGATACTGCGCAGAGGATGACCCAAATCCGGTCGGATTTTGGGATCCCGCTAGTGTCCTTGTCCGAGATTGTGCTTGTATCCGACTCTGCCGTGTGCGCCCGAGCTGGACAAGCGTTAGACTCTCTCCTACACGTCTGGAATCCGAATGCAACCATTCCGGCGGTCTGGCCGGAACCGCTTTACGTATTCAAAATCGGGAGCTCGTTCGCGGCAATGGATCGAAGCACTCCAAACCAACCGGCCTATTGGGTGATCTTTCTTAGTCCGTTATGGGCATATAAGGCGGTATTAAGAATGTGATTCTACAATGCGTCAACAGAGCCAAAAAAAACCCGGCCAAGCTGGCCGGGTTTTTGTGTTAACGGGCAATTACGGACAAGTCGTAGTGAACGTATTGGGGAGCTGCGCGATCACCACTCCTCGCGACGTCGCGCCGACGAGTACAAGCTGGCCTGTGGCGGCCTGCAACGCCGCCTTGATCGGGCCGATGATGGGGTCCTTGATCGGGATCGACCCCACCTTCAGGTAGCAGTTGGTGTCGTAGATCTCGATCAGCGGCTCGGACGACGCGGCGAAGGCTAGCCGCGTGTTGAGCGGGGCTTTCGTAGCGTCATTCCGGGGATGGAAGTCGAGGCCGGCGTTGGTAGCTGTCGTGCCCAACTCGCCCATCAGTCTCAGGTTCGGGTTCAATAGGTAGGTCGAATCGGCACGGATCGCCGACAGACTTCCGTCGAAGTTTATCGCAACGCCCTGCATCGTCGCCGATGTGCTGGCGATGAAGTCGGTGACGTCAGCGGCGGGGGAGACGCCCCTGTCGATCCACCAGTAAGTCGGATCGAAACCCGTATCCACATCATACATAATGGCGCGGCTGTTGATTACGCTACCGCCCTCACCGAACACGGCGCGCCGGAAGTTGCCGGAGTTGCGCACGAAGGTTGTGTCGCGGAACGCGAGCTCCTGGATTCGGACGACCGTCGACTGGAGCGTCACCGGGTCGATGAACGGAACGAGCGTCACGGAGTCGCGAGTGATGGCATCGTATCTCACGATTTCCAGGGTGTCGCCGCGGGCGCCGGTCTGTCCGATCGCCTGCTCGTAGAAGTAGTGCGACACGTGACGATCGAGCGGACCGCCTGCCGTCACGCCCCTGGTCAGGTTCTCCCAGCGAAGCGTGCCGTTTCGGCTCGAGAACGGACCGGGCTGTCCCGGTGTCGGCGTGGTCGAGTATGTCAGGACTACTTCGCCACCCGAGCCCGGTGTGCAGCTTCCGGCCGGCGCTATACAAGTCGCGCCGATGTACTGTGGGCGATCGCTGAAGTCATACTTGGTGCGAACGCGAATCGGCAAGCCGCTCGTCGCGGACGTCGTCGTCGTGATCGTGTAGACGATGATGTTCGGCAGCATGTAGCGGAACACTTCCGATCCGCTGCCACCGGCCAGACCGGTGTTCAGATCGACGTAGCTGATCTGCGTGCCACCCGAGTTTGCAACCAGCAGCGTGTCGCCCATCGTGCCGTTGCGGTCGCGCGGCCACCCCGTGATTCCCCACGGGCGCGAGCCGACGATGATCGGCGTCTTGAACGAGGAATCCGAGAGGTTGAAGACCTCGACCTGGTTTCTCGCGATGTTGGTGAGGTACAGGCGGTCCTTGCCGGCGTGGTACAGCGCGTCGGCTACCTGGCCGCCAAACGGCAGCGGACGGGTCACTCCGGCCACGACTGTAACGGTGTCGATGCGGTCCACACCGCTTGCAAGCTTCGCGTAGGCTCTGACGCCGTTCGAATTCTGGGCGAACACCTGGATGTAGGCGATCGTCGGGAAGTTCGTGTACGGCAGATTCATCTTGAAGGTGTGCGGCTGGAACGTCAGCTGACCCGACGATGCGAAGGTCTGGGTGTCGTCGATCGGCCCACCCGGAGTGCTTCTGACCTCGTAGCCGAGCTGACTGATGCCGCTCGGATCGTCGGCTTCGACGTGCACGGTATCGGTGACTTCCACGCGCTTGGCGTGACCGCAGGCGTTGTCGAACGCCGAGTTGCCGACGCAGTACTGGTTAACGACAGGCACCGAGTTGATCTGCGCCGCCGTCTGGACGTTGATCGTGATCGACGGACCCGTCGCGCGCTGCCCGAGCGAATCGCGCAGGAACGGCGTGATCGTCAGCGTTCCCGGAGTTGCGTTCGCCGGAATCGCGATGGTGTCCTGCATGGTTGTCGAATCGCTGAGCGGGCTCGAGAACAGGGCCGAATCGTTGCGCACGACCGGGCCCGTGGAATTGAGCCCGAGCGACATCACCTTCGTCGCCGTCTTGCCCATCACCGTCACCAGAATCGACTTGCCGACGACCGCGGAGCTACCCGAGAACGGGCTCAGGATGCGAACTTCCGGCGGCGGCAGGTTGCCGGTCGCCATGATCAGTGTATCGACGCCCGATGAATTGCCGGCGCCGTCGAATGCCGTCGCGGTGATCGTCACCGGGGTGCCCGGCGGGACGCTGCGCGACGAGAAGAGCGTAAACGGCAGCTGAATGTCCGTGACTGCGCTCGTGAACACCGTGTCGTAGACGAATCCGACCGCACCGATTGCCTGCACGTGGATGGTCTTGAGGCCGAGGTTGTCCTTGGCCTGGGTCGTGAACGCGATGACCGTGTCCGCCCGTCCACCGAGTGCGGTGAGGTCGAGCGTCGGCGGAATGCGATCGCGCTGCGGATCGATCGATGTGTTGTCGTTGCAGGCAGCGACAGCAAGTGAGATCGATGCTGCAACCGCGGCCCATCTGAGGCCGCGGTTGAGCCCACGAACAAGTGCTTTATGCATACGAGTCACCTTTAACGGGTGGCTGGTGGGTTCGGATTCGACGAGCCTGGAATCGGCGCGCCGTCATCGATGATGTGAGGCGTGACAAGAATGAGCAGGTCACGCTTCTCGTCGTCGGTGCGCGTCTCGCCGAACAGCCTGCCGATGAGCGGCAGGTCGACGAGCAGCGGAATGCCCGACTTGGACTGCGTTGTCTGCGTGACGGTCAGGCCGCCGATCACAGCGGTCTCGCCGTCGCCAACGAGGAGCTGGGTGTCACCCGACTGCTTGCCGAAGATGAACCCGACGTCGGATGCAGCGAGCTGCGCGTCGGAGTTCTCGGCGTGCAACAACAGCAAGATCTGCCGATTGTTGGTGATGTGCGGGGTGACGGTGAGAATGATACCGACCTGCTTCATCTGCACCGTCGCGCGCGGCTGCGCGTTCGGGGTCGTCGCGCCACTCAGGTTCGCGGTGTTCGCGTCGAGCACGCGGATCGGAATTTCCTGACCGACCTGGATCGAAGCCTGTCTGTTGTCGAGCGTCACGATGCTCGGCTCCGCCTGTAAATCGGCGAGCCGGACTTCCTGGAGCGCGTCGAGGAAGCTGGTGAGCTGGAACTTGCCAAGCGCGGTCGAGAACACCACGCTGAGCGCCGGATTGACGACGCGGGCGTTGGCGTTTGCGATCGCCGACAGGGCGTTGCCGCCAAGCAGAATTCTGTCGCCGTTGAATGGCGTGCCGCCGCCAAGCGCGTCTGGCACTCCATCGCCGTTGGTGTCGATCGGCTTGAGAGTCGCCGGGTCCGGACGCTTCACAAGCTGGCTGAAGAACTGGTCGGTGCCGGTACCGAGATCGTACGACAGTCCGATGTCTTCGATATTGGTTCTGTTGACGAAGATGATCTTGGCCTTGATGCCGACCTGCGGGGTGCGGACGTCCAGGTTGTGCACGTACTGCAGGACGTCGGCGAGGCGTGATGCCGTCTCAGTGATGATGAGCGTGTTGGTGGTGCTGTCAGCGGCGACGAGGCCGCGGGCAACGCAACCCTGCCGCGAATTCGCCTGCGGGACGTTGTTGCTGGTCGGGATCTGCGGACAATCCTTCTGCAGGAGCTGCTGGATCGTCGGGACGAGATTCGACGCGCGGGCGTAGTTGATCGAGACCAGCTGCGTCTGCAGCGGCTCTGACGCCTGGCGATTCAGAATGTTGGCGTAGCTGTCGACAGTTATGATGCCGGAGACTGGATCCTCCGAAGCGGCGAGACCCTGGCCCTGGAGAATCGCGCGCAGCGCGACGTCCCACGGCTGGTTCTTCACTTCGGCGGTGACGCTTCCGGTTACATCCTTGCCGACCACGATCGTGCGGCCGGAGAACGCGGCGAACGAAGCGATGACGTCACGAATGTCGGTGTCCTGGAACGTGACGGTGATCGGCGGCTGCTGTGACTGCTGTGACTGCGAGAACAGCGCGACCGGCCTGTCGTAGGTCGAGCCGAGGTTGGGCCTCTCGTAGGTTGTCGCCTGTCGCGGCGCGATCTCGGCTGCGAGCGGGGCGGGATCATCCTGAACTTCGTTCTGCACCGTCGAAGTCTCGACCTGCGCGACTGCCTGCGTCGGCTGGCTCAACGGCTTGGCTGCGGCCGCGACTGTCTTGTCAGGTGTCGCGGGAACCGGAGTTGAGTGAGCCGCGGCGGCCTTCACTTCGGTGTTGGCGCTGGCCAGACGAGCCGGCGTCGGTGTACGGGTGGCAACGTAGGTCGGCTTGCGGCCCGGGGTCGGCGACCACGCCGTGAAATCGGTAGTCTTGCCGCCGGTGACGGCGACGCGAATCTCACCGTCGGTGCGCGTCACCTCGTATGGATGCTTGGCATCCATCTCGATCACGATGCGGACGATGTTCGGCCTGTACTGCGAGTAGCGGATGTTGGTGATTCCGCCGCGCGACTCTTTGTCATAGCGGCGGTGCGGCATGTCGAGGGTGGCTCCTTTCAGATCGACAACCACCCGGGCGGGCGCGTCGAGCGTGAAGTCCTGCACTTCGACGCCGGCATTGACGCCGATCACCACCTCAGTCTTCCCTGACGACGGGATCACACTGAGTGAGCGAACGGTTGCGGCCGACGAGGGCAGAAACAGGAGCGCCGCAGCGGGCAGCGCCTTCAGCAAGCTCATTGACGAAGCCTCATTTTAGTCGAATCGGGCGGCGCTATTGGCAGGAGCTCCTGCCGACTGTAACCGAACTCTTCGATCGTGAAAATCACTGCCTTGGGCTGGATCGCCGCGACGCGCATTCTGCCGATCGTCTGGCCGACCCTGACCTTGTACTGATCTTTAGACGTGACATCTCTCAAAACCGCAACAGAGTTCTGACCACGTGGATCGTACGCCACACCAACGAGTTTGAGGTCGGTGAGCAGCGGTTTCAGGTCAGATGTAGTCAGCAGCGAAACAAACGGGTCGCGCCGGCCATCGCCCTCGTACTGAAACACCTCGCGGTTGATCAGCACCTTGGGAGTGGTGTCCGGGGCGGGAAGCGGCGGAGTAGCTGTTTTCGCAGCCGGCTTCACGGGAGGCTTGCTCGCCGACGCGGGCCGCGCGGCGGTATTCGGATTCGGCCGTGATGTCGCCTGCGCACGCGCCTGCGCGGATGCGCCGCTCGCGAGAGCCGAGACGAAGATCAGGGCGAAGGAAATGGAACGATGCATTATTTCACCGCCGAGGCGGGGACGTATGGCGTGGTGCGCGCGACGTAGGTCTGCACCTGGAACTCGGTGTCGATGAGCGATTCTCCCTTCTTGACGCGCGCCTTGGTCTTGTCGGCGATAGGATGGAGCCTGATCTGCATCGTCACCGGCGCGATGATCCGGTTCAGCGAGCCGACGTTGCTCAGGAACTGGCCGACCGGGTGATAACCGCCGATCACGCCAAGCTTGTATCGATAGGTATCGAACTGCTCGCCCTGGAGCACCGGCATCGGCTCGACGCTGGCGAGGTCGAGTCCGACGCGCCGCGCTGCCGTAGAGATGTCCTCCAGCAGCGCCGGGACTTCATTGCTCCTCGGCACCAGCTGGCGCATCACCTTGAGGCTCTGCTCGTACTCCGCGGACTGCGCCTTCAGCTTCTGAAGACTGCCCTGCGCGATGTCTGCCTTGGCCTGCTGATTCTTTTTGTCGAGCGAGTCGACGTGTGCCTGGATGGTGGCCAGCTCCGCCGACTTGGGCTTGTACAGGAAGTACCAGTACGCGCCGAGCAGCAGTACCGCCACGAGGCCGATTGCAGCGAGCGTCTGCTCGCGCTTGGTCATGTTTGCGCCGATTGCCATCTTAACGCACCGCCGAGACTACGAGTGGAACCGTCTTGACCGCGAACGGAGGCGGCACCTGCGACTCCGCCTCGAGCGTGAACTCGGTCACTTCCTTGCCTTCCGCCTGCACCAGATCGGACTGCTTCAGCTGGACGTTCTGAATGAACGGCGACGCCTCGAGCGACTTCATGAATCGCGTCAGCGCCTGGATGTCGACGGTATGTCCGACAATCTTGAACTGGATCGTTTTCGCCGCTGCGAACACCGAGTCGGCGTGCGCCTTCCTGGCCCGATCGCGCTCCAGCGCGCGCTGGCGCGGAGACTTGCCCGCCGTGTCGGTGGGCGCGGCTTTCTTGGCGGTGTCGGCGACTGCGACGCTCTTCGGAGCACTCGTCTGAGTGATCTCCATCAGCCACGTGTACTGCGGCAGAGCGCTCGAGATCTCGTACATCAGGTGCGACCACAGGTAGCGCGAGTCATCGATCGACTTGATGATCGCGATCTGCTGGTACAGCGAATCCCGTGTCGCCTCCGCCTTCGCTTTGGCGTTCAGCACCGCGCTGTACTGCGCGGAATCCTTGACTGCCTTCGTTTCATGGGCCTCGAGCATCGAGGCACGCGCGGTCTGACTGATGAACATCAGCACGATCAGCGCGCCGGAAAGACCGGCTGCGCCAACGGCGCCGAGCATGTACTTGTCGGTGATCTTCTCGGTGATGCCCGCAAACCACTGACTCGGATGGAAGTCGAGCTTGACGCCGGTCGAAGTCTTGGCGCGCTTCTTTTTCTTGCCATCCCCGGGAAGAAGATTGATCTCGATCATGGTGTCTTTACTCCGGGGTCAGTTCTTGCGCAGGGCAAGACCGATGGAAAGCATGAGAAGCGGCGCGACTTCGTCGGTCACGAGCGACTCGAGCGCGCCTTCGCGCACCGACATCGTCGCGAGCGGATTGGCGAGCTCCACCGGCTTCCTGAGCCGTTGCCCCAACGCTTCGGTGAGACCAGGCGTGCGTGATCCGCCGCCACAGGTGTAAACGGCCTTCATCTGCCCGTCGCCCTTGAGCGACGTCGACAGGAACGCGATCGCGCGCTCGAGACCGGTAGCGATTTCTTCAGTGCGGGCCGCGATCACCGAATCGAGCTGTGGCGAGCGGTCGTAGCCTCTGATGAGCGCTTCGGCGTCGGGGGCCGAAAGGCCGTGCTCGCGCTGAAGATCTTCACGAAGACGACGGGTTCCCACCGGCAGATCGCGGGTGAGAATCGGAACACCATCGTCGAGAATGTTGATGTTGGTTACTTCGTGGCCGATGTTGACCAGGCCCACCGCGCCGCTCATGGCGGCCGGATAATTCACTTCGAAGGCATTGTGCAGCGCAAAGGCGTCGACGTCCATCGAGCTGGGCGTGATGCCGGCCTCGGAGAGAATGCGCAGCTTCGCTTCGACGAGGTCGCGCTTCGCTGCGACGAGGAGAACACTCATCTCGTCCCTGCTGTCGCCGTTCTCGTCGAGGATCTGGAAATCGAGCTCCACCGAATCGACGTCGGGGACGTGCTGCTCCGCTTCCCACCGCATCAGCTCGCGCGCCTGCTGCTCCTTGACGCGCTCGGTCTTGATGCGCTTGATGATCACATCACGTCCGCCAACTGCGGCGACGACGGCTTTGGTGTTGGCGTCAACCGACTCAATGGTCGTGCGGATGACATCCGAGACCAGATGCGGATCCATCACTTCGCCCTCGACGATCGCATCGTCGGGCAGCGGAGTGATCGCAACCTTGACCAGTTCTGGAGTAGACTTCGAGTGATCGACTACGGCGACCTTGACCAGGCCTGATCCGATGTCGAGTCCCACGGTAGTCTTCTTCCGGCCAAATAACGCCATCGCGGTCCTTGGTGGATGAAAGAATCGGGCTTTACTCGGGCGCGCGCCGCAGTTCTATCTCTCTTGAAGCACGCGGTCCCAAGAACCCTGTTTGCTTGCATTTACGAGGAGACCAACCGCGTGGCACTTCTGCTCATGAGGTCCGTCGCCAATCGTTCAGCCTAAGACACGATTCAATTGGCGGGAAAGTAACGATGGGCTACCATCGACTCAGAAAAGCTCCGACCACCATCGCTCGGAAATCCGGTCGACCGATGCGACTGCACCTGCAGCCAGATTGACCCTCACCAGAACGCCGACGCGGGACATCACTCCTGATCCTGCGCGCGCTGGACCGGCGTCGGCGACAATCCAGAACAGCGTCGTGTCGAGCCGGGTGCGATAGATGGTCACCGGCATCGAGGATGCCTGCTGAGTCGACGCGGTAGAGCCGCCGATCGCTCCCGTCCATTCGGAAGCGTCGTCCGACAGCATCGCTTCCTCGATTGACGACTCGGCAGCCGCTAGCGTCAGCTGTCGGTCCGCGGACGCGACCGCCATCCGGGTGCCCTCGTTGGCGGCGAAGATGGCGCCTGCAACCAGAGCCGCAATCATGAGCAGCGCCAGCAGCGCTGCCGCGAGCACGAATCCTTTGCGTCGCGCAACGATGCGTGGCACGAATTCAGAGCCCGCGATTGCGCACCGCGATCGACGTCGTCGCCGAGTCGGTCGGATGCCACTCGCGGCGGTCGAGAAAGATCCTTTGACGGCTCTCCGACCTCGCCGTGATCCTGATCCGCGCCAGCTCGAGCGGAGACGTAGTTCGCGCGCCATTCGCGTCGAAGTATTCGAACAGCAGCCCGGTTCGGTCCGGGTCGGAGCTGTAGGGGCGATAAGGTCCGCTCAATGGCTGCACCGCACCGCACCCCGGCAGCCCAATCGCATTGCACCGTCGGTAGCCGAGATACCACTCGCCATCGCCGGCTCGGTAAAGGCTGTACCTCGCGCGTCGGATAACTCGAATTGGAGTGCCGGCCGAGACGCCGGGTGTCGAAGGAGCTGCGAGTGTGAGTAGAAATCCGCGCGCGCCGTCTCCCACCGCGAAAGCATTGGAGTCCGGACATATCGATGTGAGTGATCCCGAAGCGAAGCTCACTATTCGCGCACGCTCCCAGGTCGGGCCGGCACTATCGGTGCCTTTCCGATAGATCACGGCGAGATCTCCACTGTCCGGCGGGTTGAGAAAAGCGGTGAAAGTGCTGCGGCGGGAACCGGCGGTTCCGGCAAGCATAAGCTCGGTACCGGCACTCGAGCAGGTCAGAGCAACGCCGATATTCGCAAAGAATTCGATGGCGGAATCGCTCATCACTCTCACGGTGTCTGCGACAGCAAGACCGCGAATATCGGTGGAAAGAACCTCAATCGCGTCGCGCACGTTTTCGCGGGTGCCAAGGAGCTCGGTAGCGCCGCGGTAGAAGCGCTGCTGCCGCAGCAGGCTGCCTCCGATTACCGAGCCGACGATGCCGAGGAGCGCCAGGACCACCGCGAGCTCGATCAGCGTCACTCCGCGAGAGCACCGCCGCGCGAACTCTACGGACACGGCACCAGCGCTCGCAGGCTGTCTGTCCGAGTGCCGCGCAGCGTGAGATAGCTTGCCGTCTCGACGACAAGTACGTCGTTTCCCGCTCCGGGAGTGACAGCCCAGCCCGATGTTACATCTCCAATCTGTTCGCGTCCGCTCGCGGCGGCGTGACAGGTCGATCGCAATTCTTCGAGCCGCGCCGCGGCGATCCGACCCGCGCGTTCCCTGCGCGCGTCATTGCCAAGCTGAATCGCCAGCACCGTCGAAGTGCTCATCAGGGCGAGTGCGCCGACGGTGAAGAGCATCAACGCAACAATCACCTCGACCAGCGTGTAGCCTTCGCGATGGCGGGGATCTGTCATGACGCAGAATCGGCGAGCCGCCGCTCGCGGGCATCACGATCCTCACGCGCCCGACACCGAATCCACGCCACTCGAGGGCAAAAAAAAGGGCGACCGAAGTCGCCCTTTTCCTTTCCAGCCAGATCATCAGGTGCAGGTGATCACACCGTTGGTCATGTCGCAGGTCTTGGCGGTCTGCGTGTGCGTAGCGGTCGCGCTCCACGACGGCGGCGGGCCGGCGACGTTGGTCACGACGACTGTCACGTTCTGCGAAGGCGAAAAGCCCTGCAGAGGAGCCGCGGAGGTCGCGGTCCCCCCGAAATACGCGCCACCGTTGTCGGCAGCATACTGCTCTTCATAGGTCGCCATGTTGCGAAGGTCAGACTTCATCGCGGCGAGGTAAGCCTTCTCCTTCGTATTCGCGAACTTCGGAATCGCGATCGCGGCAAGAATGCCGATGATCACGACGACGATCAGAAGTTCGATAAGGGTGAAACCCTTCTTGCTGCTCATTTGGAGTCTCCTGAAGCGTTGGAAAGCGGGGGGGGTAAATGCAGCTGCATCCACCTGAACAAGGACGCCTAACCAGAGGCGCACGCCGTAGTAGAGCAGGCAAAGTGCCGCGCGCCACCAACTCTCTAAGTGGCTGCTCTACTTGCTGTTAGGACGTTGCTGTCGTGAAGCTGACACCGAAAAACGCCGCTTTTTGCGAGCCGTCTCGCAAGTCGCGGCGATCAGCTATCGAGACCGTACCTGGAAAGCTTTCGGTACAGCGTGGATGGATCGATGCCGAGCACTTCGGCTGTTCGCGGCTTGTTTCCGCCCTCGTTTTCCAGGACCCACATGATGTACGCCCGCTCGATGGTGTCGAGGGTGGGATTGGATTGCACCCCGTCGCTGACCAGCGGATCCGACCTCGGCTCGACGACACGTTCGGGCAGCGCTGAAAGAGGGATCGTATCACCTTTCGCGAGAATCACCGCCCGCTCGAGAGCGTTCTCCAGCTCGCGCACGTTGCCAGGCCAGGCATAGCGCTGCATCGCCTCGGCCGCTTCGGGTTCCAGAATTTTGGCAGGCTCGCCGCTCGCCTCGCCGGCCCGCTTCAGGAACGCCTCCGCCAACAATGCGATGTCACCCGGACGGTTCCGCAGCGGCGGCAGCACGATCGAGATGACGTTCAACCTATAGTAGAGATCGCTGCGGAAACCGCCGCGCTTGATCTCTTCCTCGAGATCGCGATTCGTGGCAGCTATGACTCGCGCGTTCACGGGCTTGGCCTCGGTCGCGCCAACGGGGATGACTTCCCGCTGCTGCAACACCCGCAGCAGCTTGACCTGGGTCGCCGGCGTGGTCTCGCCGATCTCGTCGAGGAAGAAGGTGCCCTCGCCGGCGGCGAAGAACAGGCCTTCCTTGTCGCGCGAAGCGCCGGTGAACGATCCCTTTACGTGGCCGAACAGCTCGCTCTCCAGCAGGCTCTCCGGCAACGCGCCGCAGTTGATGGACAGGAATGGCTTGCCGGATCGCGGCGACAGATCGTGAATGTACCGCGCAACTACTTCCTTTCCGGTACCCGACTCTCCTTGCAGTAATACCGTCGAATCCGTCGACGCCACCGACTCGGCGACGTGCAGTGCTTCCACCCACGCCTTGCTGGACCCGATCGGACGGCCGGACTTGTCGCGTCGCTTGACGTCGGCTTTGAGCGCCTTGTTCTCGCGCTTCAGAGCGCGGTGCTCGGTCGCGCGCCGAACGATCGCAACGAGTTCTTCGTTGCGGAATGGCTTCTGGATGTAGTAGAACGCGCCGTTGTTGACAGCGCCAATCGCCGACTGGAGGCTCGCCTGCGCCGTCATCAGGATCACGACCGCTTCCGGATCGTGCGCTCGAACCGAAGCAAGGATATCGAGCCCAGTGACGTCGGGCATTCGCACGTCGGTGATGATGAGATCGGGTTTGAGCGCGGCAATCTGCTCGAGACCCTTCTTCCCGCCGTGCGCCGTGTACGGGATGAATCCCTCGCTCTTGAGCAGGATGCGGATGGTGTCGAGGATCCCCATCTCGTCGTCGATGACGAGAACGCTTGGCGCGGCAGTAGCGGCTGCCGTCACAGCTCGGCCCTCGCTGCGCCGCGAGGCGTCTTGCGCGCGCCGTCGGCGCCGAGTCTCGGCAGGATCATCGTGAACCGAGTTCCACTGCCGCTGCCGTTTCCGCCATCGACGAGAATGAATCCGTGATGTGCCTCGACGGCGCGATGCACTATCGACAGGCCGAGTCCGGAACCACCGACTTTGGTCGTCACGAACGGCTCGAACAATCTCTCTTTGATGGCATCGGGTATACCGCGACCCTGATCGGTGACTTGCAGCATCATCGCGCCCCGGGTGAAGCGCTCGGCCTGCGGTGGGAGCTGGTGGTACGCGAGCTCCGCCGCCTCGAGTCTGACTTCTCCGCCGGGCGGAGATGCCTGCACTGCATTGAGAAGCAAGTTGAAAATCGCACGATGGAGCAGGTCGTCATCGCCAACGACGACCAGTGGTGTTGAAGGAAACAGCTCCCTGATGGCGACGCGGTCGGGTTTATCGGGATGATTGGCTACGAGCGCGGCCGCATGACGCGCGACCTCGACGAGATCCACCCGGCGAACGCTGGTCACGCCGGTGCGCGCGAAATCCAGGAATTCCGACAGCAGCCGCGACAGGCGGTCGGACTCGCGCTGCACGAGGCTCGTCAGGGTGCGGGTGTCGTCGTCCGAGCCCGGCACCTTGGCGAGGAGCTCGGCGGCGCTCCTGATCGACGCGAGCGGGTTCTTGATCTCGTGCGCAAGCGACGCGCTCAGCTCCGCGACGGCCTCGAGGCGTTCGGCGCGGGTATGTAGTCGCTCGATGTCGGCTTCGCGGAGTCGGAACGCTGCGAGCTCGGCGGCCATCTCTTCCTGGCCGGCGTGCGCTTCGCGGAGCCGCGCTCCGATGTACCCGCACCCCAGCGCCACCGCACCGAAAATTCCGAGCTGGACGAGAATCGGCACGTCGAACACGCGCGGTGTATTCGCGATGGTCACCGCGAAATACAGGACGTCGCCGAGCATTGCGATCAGCAGTACTCCCGCCGGCGGGAGCAATAGCGCGCTCACCGCAATCACCAGGATGTACAACGGCGCCAGCTGGGAAGGTGTGCCGGCCTGGGTGACTCGAACAACCGCCGTCACCACCAGCAGGTCGAAGATGACCTGGAGGTAGTAGAAAGTGTCCCCGACTACATCGGCCCGGGCCGCGTAGAGCATCGACCCGCCCGTAAACAGGAGGCTCGCGACGAAGGCGAGGGTTGCGAGCAGTGTCGCGCCGCTGTCGGCCCGACCCCAGACGATGACGGCGGCCACGAAGATGGCGGTCGCCAGTGACAGCCGGCCGAGGTAAAGCACCCGGAGCACGCGTTCGCGGCCACCCCGCGCAATCGCGGGCAGGACAAGAGACGGCTGCGCAAGCACAGGAGTGATGGGGACTGCCGGAAGTAAGGATTCCATTTTGCGGGATATTGACACTGCCGTCAAATAGACGCTCCGCCCGGCTCCTAAGTCTCTACTACTATATAGATTACACCCTATGGTCCTCGGACTTGTTGCTGCAGAGGCCGCCGATCCCCCATCCATGACCTTCGCGGCGACCAGCCTTGCGGCGGTGCTCGGACTGGTGGTCATCAATGGGTTCTTCGTGGCGGCGGAGTTCGCGCTGGTCGCCGTTCGACGAAGCAAGCTCGACGAGATGATCGCGCGCGGCGACCGCGGCGCCCGTACTGTCCAGAGCTCGCTCCAGCACCTCGATCGTTACATCGCCGCGACGCAGCTGGGGATTACGATCGCCTCGCTGGCGCTCGGCTGGATCGGGGAGCCCGTCCTCGCCCATCTGTTCGACCGCCTGTTCCGGCTGGTCGGTCTCAACCCGTCGCCCACCGCCGTTCACATTGCCGCCGCACCGGTGGCGTTCTTCATCCTCACGTTCTTTCATATCGTGCTGGGCGAGCTGGCGCCCAAGTCGATTGCGCTGAGCAGTCCAGAGCGAACCGCCCGCGCGGTGGTGACGCCGCTGCTGGTTTTTTCCCGATTCATGTCGCCGTTCATCTGGCTTTTCAACGGTGCGGCGAACGGCCTGCTGAAAGTCTTTGGCGTAAGCCCCGCGAGCGACCAGGAAGGCCACAGCCCCGACGAGATCCGCTTCCTCGTGATGCAGGCGCACGCCCGCGGCACCCTCGACGAATCTGACCGGGCGATGCTTGCCGGAGTGCTCGACTTCCACGACAAGAAAGCGCGCGACGTGATGCGGCCGCGTACCGACGTCGTGGCACTCGACATTCAGTCGACCGAGCAGGAGGTATGGGAGATCCTGCGGCGGGAGCGCTACTCGCGCTATCCGGTCTATCGCGAATCCCTCGACGATGTGATCGGAGTGTTCCTGGCCAAGGATCTGTGGCTGCACTCCGGCGACGCGCCGTTCAACCTCGCCGATTTCGTACGCGAGCCCATGTACGTTCCGGACAGTCGCCCCGCCGAGCGCGTGCTGGACGATCTGCGGCGAACGCGCGCGCACATGGCGGTCGTGCTCGATGAGTACGGCGGTACTGCCGGCATCGTCACAATGGAAGATCTGGTCGAGGAAGTCGTGGGCGACATCGCCGACGAATATGACTTCGCGTCGCGTGAGTCGATCGTTACCGACGGTGTGCTGGAGCTTGCTGGCTCGTTGTCGCTGATCGATGTGCGCTCCGACTATCGCATTCAGATTCCCGAAGGTGACTGGACTACCCTCGGTGGATACGCGTTTGCGAAGCTCGGACGGTTGCCGCGGATGGGCGATCGCATCCCGATCCCGGGCGGCGAGATGGAAGTGGTGGCGATGGATGGGCGACGGATCGCCGCACTGAGGATTCACCGCGCCGGCACACGGCAGCCGGCCGCCGTCGCACAACCTGCTTAGAGCTTTCCGCGAAAAACCCTGCAGGCGTCGAGCGGAATGGAATCGAGCGCCGGCGCGAGTCGCGAAGTCCTGCACGGCAGCAGCGATGTGCGCGCCAGCCAGCTCGCGCGGCGTCTCGCGCCAACGTCCGACACAAAGCGGTCGACCAGCTTCGAGCGGGACGGATCGAACGCCGATAGCGCGGCCGCGCTCTTGATCGCGAGCTCGCTTTCACGGGCGCGCATATAGAGTAGCGGCAGATGCGCCGCGACGGCGATGTCGGCACTCGGTACTGGCCGGTCGATCGATTCAGTCCGATCCCAGACCGCTTCGGTGTATTTCGCCTCCAGATAACTCGAGTACAGGCGCGCGGCGGTGGTGTTCTTCCCGGAGAATTCCAGGCGCTTGCCGATGGCGAGATAGATCTCCGGCGCTCCGACGTAACCGAGCTTGAGCGAGCTCTGGAGCATTGACAACGCGGAGTCCGGATGGCCGGCGCCGGCGTACGCCTCGGCGAGTCTGTACCGGGGCTCGCCCAATTGCGGATCCACTTTTACGGCGTCGCCGAGTACTACCATGGCGCGCTCGTAATCGCTGTCGCTGCTGTAAAGAGCGGCGAGCTCCAGCCGAGGCTCGATGCGGTGCGGACTCAGCTCCATCGCCTCGTGAAACGCATCGATCGCCTTCTGACGATATGATGGTGAGTCGTAGAACCTCGCCGCTTCCGCGTAGAGCTGGCCCTGGTGGGTGTAGAGACGATCGTTGAGGGAGTCACGCTCGATCTCGCGGTCGAATACCAGCATCGCGTCGGCGAAAGCGCGATCCAGCATACGCCGACGGTCGGGATCGGCGGATATCGACTCCAGGCGCGGCGCGAGCGACCCGACGTATTGCGCCATCAGAATCGGTGTGTGGGCCGTCTGATGACTCGGAGCGTTGGCGAGCAGGTCGAATTCCGACAGCGTTCGATCGACCGACCCCGGAACATCGATCCGCGCCAGGGCACGATCGACCCGAAATGGCGTAAAGCCTTCGGCGTAGAGCGTGAACACCAGCGCCGCCGCCGCGGCGAACGCTATCGCGGGCCTGCGTTGCACGACGACCGCGTCGTGCTCGGTAGCCTCGAGCACCACCGAGCCGACCGTCCCCCGCGATGCAATAAGCGCCGCGAGCAGAATCCACAGCATCGTGGAGTTGAGATCCACGAACCAGAAAAAGAGATAGGTCGCGTAGGCGATCTGCAGCCCTGTAAGAATCGACACGCCGGCTGCGGTCAGCCGGCCGGCACGGTAGGCACGTGCGAGCGTGACCCAGATCGCGGCCCAGATTCCGAGGAACGTGAACATTCCGAGCAGGCCGGTCGTGGCAAGGATCTCGAGAAACTCGTTGTGAGTACGGTCGTAGATATCGGTGTCGATCCTGTAGATGTCTGGATCGAAATGCGCGCTCCAGACCAGGTTGTGATTCTCGATCCCGTATCCCGTGAGCGGACGATCTTTGAATCCCTCTATCGCAGCACGCCATTGCATGGTGCGTGACTCGTCGCTTCCCGCGAAGTTGGTCCTCGCGACGCGCTTCAGAACAGCGGGAAGATGTCGCTCAACGGAACTCTCCGGGAACGCCTTGATCACCAGCACGGCTCCGGTGAGAACAACGCCGATCGACAGAGCAATCGCGGGCACCAGCCATCGTCGTCGACCGTGCGCACCGAGCGTCGAGAAAAGCACCGCGCCAACGAGCGTCGCCAGCACCAGACCAAGGATGCTGCTCCGATTCTGCGCGTAGATGAGGGCCACGAGATCGATCGCGCCGGCGGCGAGATACAGCAGACGGAAGCGCGCATACGTCGAAGCCAGATACGCCGCGATGGCGATCGCCATCAACAGATATGCGGCGAGCAGCCCCGAATTGCCGAGGGTTGCCATGCTCGGGTCGACAAAGGCATCGCTGCCGGCGGTGGAGGTTTGCCGCGCGTGCTGAGCGATTGCGATGCCGGCCACGACCACCGCCACCGCGAGTGCGCCGTTGAGAATCCACACCCAGTCCTTGTCCCGCAGCGTTCGCAGCAGCAGGAAGAACAGGAAGAGATGGAGCCACGCCCACACGCCGCCCATGCGCTCGAAATCACCGAAGAAGCTGTGCGACCGCGCGGGCGAAAAGATCGCCGATACTGTCACCGCTCCAAGAAAAGCGGCCAGCGCCCACAAGATGGGCTCGTCACGCAGATCCAGCGATTTACCACCGAGTGAAAGCGCGATCACGAGCGCCGTCAGTCCGAGCTCCACCACGATCCGGAAGAACAGGTTGCGCGGAACTACGTACGGAAAGAAGAAATCGGATCCGACGATCAGCGGAACGAAGAGCGCCACGATCAGCAGGATTATCATTGCCGACCGCCACGTGAATCTGGAGGCGAGCCTCGTCACGGCGGCGGGAATCACCGGTGCGCGTCCTCGGCCAGCCGATTTAGCACCTCGGCATTGAGCTCGTGGCCGCCGTTAAAGCGAACGGTGTGGTGAGGGACGTCCAGCTCACGAAGACGTCCCTCCTGCTGGGCGACGACGTCGGGTCGCGCAAATTGATCGCTCGTGCCGAACACCACTGTCAGCGGCGAGCGCCGGGTGAGGCGCGCTGCGGCGGTGCCATCGAGCTCGGTGGGCAGCATCCCGGCCCATAGAATGACTCTGTCCGGATCGACGCTGCCGCGCGTGATCCAGCGCGTTGCCGTCGCGACACCCTGGGAAAATCCGAGCACTATCAGTCGCACTTGCGATCGATCGACAATCGAGAAAATCTCGTCGTGCAGAAGATCGAGATAGCGCACGTAGTCGTCGATCTCGGCGTCGCGATCTTCATAGGTCATCCAGCTCGCGCCAACTGGTACATCGGTGCCGTGGGGTCCAACTCGCGGCGGCTCCAGATAGAAACGCGACAGGGCCTCGGGTGCGACGAAGAGCCGATCGCCCCGCTCCAGCGGCAGAAAGCGGGCGATGAATCTGCGCGCGAGCTGGGCGTGACCGTGACACGCGATCCAGACCTCGCTGAGGTCTGCGTCGAGCGATCCAAGTATCGCGTAGCGCGCGGTGCGCGGAACGCTTATGTGGCGCTCCTCGAAGGTGCGGCGCGGTTTTTCGGATGCGAGAGGAGTGTGCAATGGTGGCTCGAAGTTTCGCCGGGTGCGGGCAGCCAGTGGCTGGAACATGTCTTGCCCCCCTCAAGAATCTACCATTCCCGCCGGGAAATGATTCGCATCTGCATAATGACTGCCCTCGTGCTGGCTGTTGCCGGTTGCTCCGTGTCCGAGGACCAGGAGGTTGCGCTGGGGCGCCAGGACGCCGCGGAGGTCAACTCGCAGCTTCCGCTGGTTACCGACCCGTCGGTGATCTCGTTCGTCCAGACCCTCGGCGAATCCATCGCCGGTAAGACCAGCAGGGCAGATCTGGACTGGCATTTCTACGTCGTCAACAGCGACCAGGTCAACGCCTTCGCCCTCCCGGGAGGCTACGTCTACGTGAACCGCGGATTGATCGAAGACGCCGAGCGCCTGGACCAGCTCGCCGGCACGCTCGGTCACGAGATCGGGCATGTGGTCGAACGCCACTCGGTGAAGGATATTCAGACCCAGCAGAAGACCAATCTTGGCCTGGCGGCGGTGTGTACTCTGACCAACATCTGCCACAGCGGACTCGCCCAGGCGGCGGTGCAGGTCGGAGGTACCGCGCTCATCGCCAGACACAGCCGGCTCGACGAGCTCCAAGCGGACTCGGAGGCCGTGATCAATGTGACACGCGCGGGTTACGACCCGCGCGGCATCCCCGAGTTGTTCGAGATCCTGTTGCG